>NZ_JACGVR010000047.1:0-24929 GCF_014077325.1 Colwellia sp. BRX8-5 | reverse complement strand
TTTCGATTAGCGGTTTTTCTTTGTTTGGCGGTGAGATAGAGATTTGAACTCTAGAAGGGCTATAAACCCTTGCTGGTTTTCAAGACCAGTGCTTTCGACCACTCAGCCATCTCACCTGAATGTCTCAAAACAATTGCTTGCTTGAAGACGAGGCGAATATTAAAGTGTAGAAAAAGACTTGTAAAGCATTTATTTAACAAAAATGTTTGTTTGCTAAAAAAAACAACAAATCGCTAGCTATTTAAACAATCTTCAAGGGTGTGTATGGGTAATAACAATTTTTCTGTAAACAAGTGCCGCTGTTCTTGGCTTGATACCTCAAAACCTGATTATGTAAAATACCACGATGAAGAATGGGGAGTGCCGGTTCATGACGATAAAGTGATGTTTGAATCCCTTGTTTTAGAATCAGCACAAGCTGGCTTAAGTTGGTACACTATTCTTAAGAAACGTGAAGGTTACCGTACGTTATTTTTAGACTTTGATGTAAATAAAGTTGCAAGGTTTACTAACGACGATGTAGAACGTTTAATGCAAGATGCCTCAATAGTACGCAACAGGCTAAAAATAGTAGCGGCTATTAATAATGCACAACGATTTATTGAAATACAGCAAGAGTACGGAAGTTTTTGTCAGTTCATCTGGTCTTATGTTGATAATAAAACCCAAGTTAACAGTATAAATGATACAGAGAAATCAGTTGCTACGTCGCCTATTAGTGATAGATTAGCCAAAGACATGAAGAAGATTGGCTTTAAATTTCTAGGCTCAACAACCTTATATTCACATTTACAAGCAACCGGATTGATAAATGACCACTCAAATAGCTGTTTTAGAAAATAAGTGAGTAATACCTTGGAAAAATAACAATCACCAACAAGCCACCAATGCTAGTTAATGCGGCTAAATTTTTTAGTTACAAATATTCACAAATTATTAGTAAATATCAACAAATTTAAGCAACTAAATAATAGTATTTTAAAAAACGCCATGTCATAATATGTCAAGATGTCATAAAGAAAGTTTAAGAGTACTCTTGAATTTGACTTAAATGGCCTTATCTAAAAAGTATAACTAAAGTTATCAGAGGAAGTTTTATGCAATCAAATATTGGTTTACAAGCGAGTAAAAGCTCAGCTATAGAAATTAACAAGGTACTTAAAAATACCTATATGTTGTTATCAATGACATTAGCTTTTAGTGCCGTTACTGCCGCTATTTCTATGTCGTTGAACTTGCCACACGGCGCAGCTCTTATAATGACATTAGTCGCTTTTGGCTTAATGTTTGTTGTAAACAAAAAAGCTGATTCAGCGAGTGGTATTTTTTGGATTTTTGCATTCACTGGTTTAATGGGAGCCTCTCTAGGCCCTATGCTTAACCATTACGCTGCAATGCCTGCAGGTCCTGGAATGATAATGCAAGCCTTAGGTGGTACTGCATTAATATTTTTCGCCTTATCGGGTTATGCATTAACTAGCAAAAAAGACTTCTCGTTTATGGGTGGTTTTTTGATGGTCGGTTTAATTGTGGTAATAGTTGCAAGTATTGCAAATATTTTCTTTCAAATACCGGCTCTTTCATTAGCAGTTAGCGCAGCTATTATCATGATTATGTCTGGTTTAATCTTGTTTGATACTAGTCGTATAATTAATGGTGGTGAAACCAACTACATTCGAGCAACTATTTCTTTATACTTGAATATTTACAACATCTTCGTGCATTTATTACACCTTTTAGGTGTAATGGGCGGCGATGATTAATATCGTAAGATAATAGAATGTAAGTGAGTTATTGCTTATAATATAAAACCTCGTTGATCTTACGGTCACCGAGGTTTTTTTATATTCATTTATAATCACTATTTACTTGTGTATGTAGGACATTTTGTGAAAAAACTCGCCTTTGTTATTACCACCCCGCCCAACAGTAACTTAACGGCTACTGCTATTAATATGGTTACCGCTGCGTTAAAGAGTGATATTAACGTTGTTGGCGTATTTTTTTATCAAGACGGTGTTTTAAATGGTAGCCAGCATCTTGCACTCCCTAATGACGAATACCAAGCCCATCGACAATGGCAACAATTACATCACGACTATGATATTCCTTTACACTTATGTGCTACTGCAGCAGAAAAACGTGGACTAAGTGATGATATTAATGATGGTCAAGCCGTTACTATTCATCAGGCATTTACCTTATCGGGCCTAGGTGAGTTAGTAGAATTGAATGTCAACGCTGATCGTCTAATTCAACTGTAAGGTATTTATCATGTCTGAAGCCAAAAAATCACTTGCTATCGTTAATGCCAGCGCACCCTTTTCAGCAGCAAATGCTAAAGATTCTCTTGATGTTGCCCTTATTTTTGGCTCTTATGAACAAGCCATTAGTTTGTATTTTCAAGGCGATGGCGTTTATCAATTAATACCCAAACAACAACCTGAATTTATCCAACAAAAAGACTTTTTAAAAACGTTAGCGGCATTAGAGTTTTATGATATTGAAAACATTTATGTTTGCCAACATTCACTGACTCAACGTGGCTTGGCTAACGATTTTTCTATTGAAAACGTAGCAGTACTTGACCGTGCAGAGTTCTCGATATCATTACACCAACATCAATCAATATTAAGGTTTTAACCCACATGAGTATGCTTCACTTAGTGCGCACATCCGCTTTTCAAACAAGCGACTTTGAACAATGTCTTGACGTAATACAAGCAAATGACACTATCGTGCTACTTGATGATGGTTGCTACAACCTTAGTCATGATTTATGGCAACAAGCCTTAAGTAAAATAGCGCTGCCCGCGCTTTATATTGTTGAAGCGCACGCACAAGCAAGAGCTATAACGATTGATAAAGAAAAAATAAACACTTTATCACTCGATGCATTAATGACATTGATTTGTGCAACAGAAAAATCGGTAACTTGGCAGTGAGTTTATTTTTTAATGAGCAAGAAATAGCCACCGACAAGCAAGGTTATTTAATTAACTTTAAAGACTGGCATACAGATTTAGCGCAGATAATTGCTGATAAAGACCAATTGGTATTAACGGAGCAACACTTTGAAGTTATACGCTTCGTTAGAGAGTTCTACCTGACTTACAATACGTCTCCGGCAATAAGAGCGTTAACAAAAGCGATGAAAGCAGAATTTGGTGAAGAAAAATCAAGTAGTCGGTACTTATATCGATTATTCAAAGAAGGGCCAGCAAAACAAGCAACAAAGTATGCTGGTTTACCAAAACCAGCACGCTGTATTTAAACGTTTTACTCTCCGACTATCAATATTAAACTTTAATATTGATAGTGAAACCACTGCTACCTGATGTTGGTAATGCCACGGAGTCAACACTGCCAGCCGAGGCGATAAGCTTTAGCGCCATTTCACCTTCAAGCTCTTGCTGACCTTTAGATAAGGCTGCGGTTTTTAATGCATAACCTGTAGTTATATCTGTTTGCACACTTTCAATATTATTCAATGATAACGACATAAAGCCTCTCACGTTTTAGCTATGCACATAGCAAGTTAGAACAAGTACAACATTTGTCACAAACTATATCGACTCTCTTTATCATAACTTTAGTCAATGATAACATTTAATCAAAAGCTGATAATAACGCTTCCACAGGATGACGAGTCTGCATGTTTCCTAAACGCTTTGTTTGGCTTCTACAGGAGTAGCCAGTCACTAAGACTTGTTTAGCCTCTAATTTAGCTAACTTATCTTGCCAACTCATTTCAAATAACATTTTTGAGTTTTCAAAATTTACTTGCTCATGTCCGTAAGTACCAGCCATACCACAACAGCCCACAGAGACGTTTTCAAGTGTCAAACCAAATAACTTGAATATCTCACGCCATTGCCCTTCACTACCGGCTAATGCCGTTTTCTCAGTACAATGCGCAAATAATTTATAAGGCGCTACTGGTTTATCACCCGTTAGTGATGAAAGTGCTGTTTTAGTATTCTGATGTTCTATAACCGTTAATAACCATTCATGGGCTAACAGCACGTGAAAATCGCCACGCTTATCACCGAGCGTTTGTTTATATTCGTCGCGATAGCAAAGCGTTAATGAAGCATCTAAACCGACCATAGGTATATTTAACTGATGAAGTTCATTTAAAAATTCAGCGGTATTTTTAGCTGTCTTTGCAAATTTAGCTAAAAATCCTTTTACGTGCTGCGGTTTACCATTAGGTTTAAACGGTAATAATATTGGGGTAAAACCTAACTTTTCAATTAATGCCATCATAGCTTCAACGACGTTAGCATCATAAAAAGAAGTAAACGGGTCTTGAACGATCAGCACATGACTCGCTTGTTGCTCTTTATTGAGCCCTTGTAAATAAGCAAGATCAAAGGATTGATAATTTTTTTCTCTGACTTGCTTTGCTAAGGTAGGTACAGAAAGTATCGGTGTATCAATATAACCAATCGTTGCTCGTGAAAATTTGTCGTACCATTTATGGGATAATACCGAATTAATTAATTTCGGAGATTTGGCCATTAATGGCGTTAATGTTTCTACATTAGCGACTAAGTGATCTTTTAACGGACGGAAGTATCTTGAATGATATAAGTTAACAAAGCGCGCTCTAAAATCTGGAACATCTACTTTTACAGGGCATTGACTCGCACAAGCTTTACAGGCTAAACAGCCTTGCATCGCTTCCATCACTTCGTGAGAAAAATCTTCTTTTTGATGTGCTGAAAAACGATTTTTTATCTTATCTAATAAACGTTTTACAGACCAATGCTGAATGTTTTCTTCTAAACTAAGAATGTCGACACCCTTAGCTTCTAAAAGACGTAACCACTCACGCATCAAGCCTGCTCTACCTTTCGGTGAATGTCTTCGGTCACGCGTTACCTTGCTTGAAGGACACATTGGGCTGTCTACATCATAATTGAAACACAAGCCATTGCCATTACAGTCGAGCGCTGAACTAAATGAATCTTTTACCGTTATAGGTATTTGCCGGTCATAGAAACCCCGTTTAGTGTCATCAACCGAGACTAGTTTTTCACTCGATTCAAGTGGCGTACAAATTTTACCTGGATTCATTTTATTATGCGGGTCGAAAGCACTTTTAATTTTTCTTAGTTCAGTAAATAAATGCTCACCGAAAAATTTTGGACTGTATTCGCTGCGATAACCTTTGCCATGTTCACCCCACATTAAACCACCATATTTAGCGGTTAACGTTACCACTTTATCAGAGATTTCGCGGAGCAACTTTTCTTGTTCAGGATCGCACATATCGAGTGCTGGACGAACATGTAAAACACCCGCATCAACATGACCAAACATGCCGTAGTGCAAACCATAACTATCGAGTAATGCGCGAAACTCAACAATGTAATCCGCTAAATTTTCGGGTGGCACGGCAGTATCTTCGGCAAAAGCTAATGGTTTTTGACTACCTGCTGTGTTGCCTAACAAGCCAACGGCTTTTTTTCGCATACCATAAAGTTTATTGATACTGCTTAAATCAGTGGTCACTTGATAACCAATAACACCGGTATTATTGCTAATGTCGCTATCTAAACGTGCTGTTAATTGTGCGACCTGATCGGCTAACGCTTCAATACTGGTGCCGTTGTACTCAACAATATTAATACCGTCCATGACTTTACTGTCAACATCGGTGATTAGATCACGCACCGAATGCCAGACAATATCTTGTTTGGCTAAATTTAAGACTTTTGAATCGATGGTTTCAACTGAAGTCGATTTAGCTTCAACGAGTGCCGGTGAATGGCGCAGCGCAGAATCAAAACTGTCATATTTAATTACAATCAGTGTTTTAGCTTTTAAAATTGGCGTTAAGTTGAGTTTTGCCTCACAAACAAAGGCTAACGAACCTTCTGAACCGGTGATCAAACGAGAAATATCAACTTGGCTTAAATCATCATTAAAAACATTTTCTAGATCATAACCCGTTAAAAAACGATTTAAACGCGGAAATTTTTCTAAAATCAAGGCTCGGTTGTCACGACATGAGGCCAGTACTTGTTTAACAATATGGCCGTAACTGCTATTTTGTTGCGCGAGTTCTTCCGCTTCCTCAATGGACATCGGAGATGTTGACAGAAAGTCACCGTTGGCTAAAACCGATTCTAGGGCTAAAACATGATTAGAGGTTTTGCCATAGACCAGAGAGCCTTGTCCGGAAGCATCAGTATTAATCATGCCACCAATGGTTGCACGACTACTGGTTGATAAATCTGGAGAAAAGAAAAAACCGTGTGGACGTAAATAATCATTTAATTGATCTTTGATGACGCCCGCTTCAACACGTATCCAGTTTTCTTCAATATTAATTTCTAAAATACGGTTCATATATTTTGACAAGTCAACGACAATGCCTGGCGTTAAGCTTTGTCCATTGGTGCCAGTTCCACCGCCACGCGCACTAAACTTAATACTTTGATACTTTGGCGTTGAAGACAATTGACTGATCAATTGTACGTCTTGCTTACTTCGAGGATGTAAAACCAATTGTGGTAATTGTTGATAAATGCTGTTGTCGGTAGCAACCGCTAGCCGAGCACTATATTGGCAATTAATTTCACCGCTATATTGACTGTTACCAAGCTCCTGAGAAAACTTTTGATACAGTGGAGCGATAAGTTCTTGGTGTTCTAATGAAGGTAAGCTCTGAGACATAGACGAAAAACATATTAACGATTTAAGGTTAAGCTAAGTATATCACGTCAGTTTTGAATTATGACTCAAGTTTTGTTGAAGAGTGCAAAAAGGCTAAGAACTTTTTAACTAAACTTATAGTAAAAAGAACCTAGCCTTTGTTTATTATATTGCCAGTGAGGCTATGACCTCACATTATTCACCGATAAACCACACTATACGATTATTTATTCTTGTGGTTTTCAGCAATATACAACCAAGTCGCTAATACCGTATCTGGATTAAGCGAAACACTGTCGATACCTTCTTCAACCAACCATGCGGCAAAATCAGGGTGATCTGACGGGCCTTGGCCACAAATACCCACATATTTACCACGCGCTTTACAAGCTTTAATCGCCATCGACAATAAGGCTTTAATCGCAGGATTACGTTCATCAAATAAATGAGCGATTAAACCAGAGTCACGGTCTAAACCTAGTGTTAATTGCGTTAAATCGTTTGAACCGATAGAAAATCCGTCAAAATGATCTAGGAATTGATCAGCTAACAAACAGTTCGACGGTAATTCACACATCATAATAACGCGCAAACCATTTTCACCACGTTTCAGACCATTCTCAGCGAGTATTTCAATAACTTGCTCGGCTTCTTCTACCGTACGAACAAATGGGATCATGACTTCAACGTTGGTAAAATCCATGTCGTTTCGCACGCGTTTAATCGCTTCACACTCAAGTGCAAAACATTCACGGAAATCTTTAGAGATATAACGTGCTGCACCGCGATAGCCAATCATTGGATTTTCTTCTTCCGGTTCAAACACGTCGCCGCCAACTAAGTTAGCATATTCGTTTGATTTGAAATCAGACATTCTAACGATTACTTTCTCAGGCGAATAAGCTGACGCTAAGGTTGCAATACCTTCAGTTAGCTTAGCAATATAAAATTCAACTGGGCTAGCATAACCAACGATAATGTCGTTAATTTCATCTTTTAAATCGTCAGATTGCTCGTCAAAATTTAACAACGCTTTTGGATGAATACCAATCATCTTATTAATAATGAATTCTAAACGCGCTAAACCAATACCCGCATGAGGTAAACGAGCAAAACCAAAGGCTCTGTCTGGGTTACCAACATTCATCATTATTTTTAATGGAACTTCTGGCATCGAATCAACTTGTGAAGTTGTTACAGTAAAATCAAGTTTACCTTTGTAGATAAAACCGGTATCACCTTCAGCACAAGAAACGGTAATATCATCACCATTAGCAATACGTTTTGTCGCATCACCACAACCAACAACCGCAGGAATACCCATTTCACGAGCAATAATTGCAGCATGACAAGTTCTACCACCACGATTAGTAACAATCGCAGAAGCACGCTTCATAATAGGCTCCCAATCAGGGTCGGTCATATCGGTGACTAAAACATCACCGGGCTTAATTTTATCCATTTCAGCCAGTGAAGCTAAAACCTTTGCTTCACCACTACCAATTTTGTGACCTATTGAGCGACCTTCACAAATAACATCAGCGGTTGTTTGTAATTGAAACTGTTCCATGACATTAGCGCTTTCACGGCTTCGAACTGTTTCAGGGCGCGCCTGAACGATGTAAAGCTTACCGTCTAAGCCATCTTTAGCCCATTCAATATCCATTGGACGTTGATAATGCTTTTCAATAATAACGGCTTGTTTGGCAAGTTCTTGAACTTCATCATCGGTTAATGAAAATTGATTAGACAACTTTTCTTCAATATCAACAATTTCAACTTGTTTGCCATGACTTTGATCTGTGGTGTAAATCATTTTTATGGCTTTACTACCGATATTACGACGAACAACCGACGGTCTACCTTTAGCAAGTGTAGGTTTATGAACATAAAATTCATCAGGGTTAACTGCGCCCTGCACCACCATTTCACCTAAACCGTAACTTGAGGTAATAAAGACTACGTCTTCAAAACCAGACTCAGTATCAATAGAGAACATCACACCGCTTGAAGCAATATCACTACGTACCATACGCTGAATGCCAGCAGATAAAGCAACACCACGATGGTCATAACCTTGATGAACACGGTAAGAAATAGCACGGTCGTTAAATAAAGAAGCGTAAACATGTTTGATCGCTATCATCACAGCGTCAAAACCACGTACGTTTAAGAAAGTTTCTTGTTGTCCCGCAAAAGAAGCATCGGGCATATCTTCTGCCGTTGCTGAAGAACGAACAGCAAATGAAGCATCGTCAGCAAAACCATCGGCTAAGGTGGTGTAGGCTTTTGCTATATCTTGCTGCATTTCAGGTAGAAATGGTGTTTCTATGATCCAATTACGGATTGTTTCACCTGATTTTGATAATGCGGCTAGGTCATCAACATCTAAATTATCAAGTAACTGATATATTTTGTCGTTGATGCCACTTTGTTCTAAGAATTCATTAAATGCATAGGAAGTCGTAGCAAAACCACCTGGGACTTGCACGCCTACGTTTGAAAGGTTTGAGATCATTTCACCAAGTGATGCATTTTTTCCGCCAACGCGGTCAACATCATTCATTCCTAAAACTTCATACCAAAGTACATTTTCTTGCACGACATCTTCTCCAAAAAAAAAGAAACAAAAATAAATAGATTTATGAGTTATATCAGTATATTTATAGCTTAAGACATTTTACACTGCGAACTTTATAAACTGAAATGTTATTTGAAACATTTCAGTATAAGTTACAGTTATACCCATTTGATTAATTGAATGGCCTAGTTTTCATCAGAAAAATGGGTAAATGTCCTGCATAAAATTTATTAAGTCATTAACCTACTTATTAATTTTATCTGGCAGTAGTCATTTATTTTAACTATAAAAAAACTCAGCTAATTTTATTGGTTGAGTATTAAAAATAATAAAGAGGTTTTTAAATGCGCGCTGCTTTTTATATTTCTGATGGCACAGCCATTACATCAGAGGTTTTTGGTCATGCTTTGCTTTCACTTTTTCCTATGGAATTTGATCACGACACTATTTCATTTGTTGAAACTGTTGAAAAAGCAGAAGCGGCAAAAATAAAAATTAATAAGGCCGCTAAACGTACCGGTATGCCACCGTTAGTTTTTCATACCTTTGTTAATAACGACATTAGAAAAATTATTGATAGTTGTGATGGCGTTATTTATAACTTCCTAGAGCATTTTGTCGCGCCACTTGAGAAAGAACTGCAACTAGACGCTAAGCCTACCGCTCATCGCACGCACAGTATTCACGAAAATAGTTATGATTATCGTATTGATGCGGTTAATTATTCACTGGCCAATGATGATGGTTCAAATGTTACCAATTATGAGCATGCCGACGTTATTCTCGTGGGTGTATCGCGCTCGGGTAAAACACCAACCTCGTTATACCTCGCACTACAATATGGTATCAAAGCAGCGAACTATCCTTTTACTGATGATGATATGGACGACCTGACTTTACCTGACTTTTTAAAACCTCATAAAAAGAAACTGTTTGGCTTAACTATCGACGCACAACGCTTAATTGATATTCGCGGTGAAAGATTAGCGAACAGTAAATATTCATCAGCACGACAGTGTCGAATGGAAGTTAGAGAAGTGGAAAAACTGTATAAAAAAGAAAAAATTCCCTTCCTTAACAGCACAAAGTTTTCAGTAGAAGAAATATCAGCAAAAATCCTCAATGAAACAGGGTTACAACGCTATAAATATTAACTTAGTTCAAATTAATCTTTGAAAATACAGAAAGCATTTCACATAAGCCGCTAATTTGGTTATGTTAGCGCGATAAATTATATTGCGCTGGCTTTTTTATTGCGCATTAACGCCTTCAAATAAAAAAATTAGATTACCATGACTATTAAAACGGATGAATTTAGAACCACGCTAATTGAAAACCTTGTTTCTCCTGAAGAATTAGCACAGCAAATCCCACTAGATGATGAAACAGCGAGTTTTATCATCCAAAGCAGAAAAGACATTGAAGCGATTATCACCGGTGACGACGACCGTTTACTGGTCATTATTGGCCCGTGTTCAATTCACGACACCACTGCTGCTGTTGATTACGCAGAGAAACTTAAAGTATTACATGATAAGTACCGAGATGATTTATTGATTGTCATGCGTGTTTATTTTGAAAAGCCTCGTACAACGGTTGGCTGGAAAGGTTTGATCAGTGACCCTGATTTAGATAAATCTTTTCATGTAGCCAAAGGCTTAAACCTGGCTCGATCGTTATTAATGGATATTAATAAGCTCGGTTTACCTGCAGGTACTGAATTTTTAGATATGGTGACCGGCCAATATATTTCAGATTTAATAAGCTGGGGAGCTATTGGTGCTAGAACAACTGAAAGCCAAGTTCACCGAGAATTAGCTTCAGCACTTTCATGTCCGGTAGGTTTTAAAAATGGCACTGACGGTAATGTACAGATCGCTGTTGACGCCATCAACGCCTCAAGTGTGCCTCATGTTTTATACTCACCCAATAAAAGTGGTCAAATGTGTATTTATCAAACGCATGGTAACCCATTTGCTCATGTTATTTTACGTGGCGGTAAAGAGCCGAACTATCACGCAGAAAACATTAGTAAGACCGGTGAAGTATTGGCTAAAGCTGGCTTAGAAAATCGTATTATGATCGATTGTAGCCATGGTAATAGTTTTAAAGACCATAGCAAACAAATTGACGTTGCTCGCTCTTTAAGAGCTCAAATGGAGCAAGGCGACAAGGCTATATTTGGTGTAATGGTTGAAAGCTTCTTAGTTGAGGGTAACCAAAAAGTGGTTGATGTTAACAAACTCACCTACGGACAAAGTATCACTGATGCCTGTATTAACTTAGACACCAGTGTCAGTTTGTTAGATGAGTTATCGGCGGCTGTTCAAGCTAAACGTTCAACTCAACGTTAAATTTATCTATAAGGTATATTTCAACGCTTAAATAAAAAAAGCCGCTGAGGATAACTCCCCTGCGGCTTTTTTATATTCAGCAAAATTTATCTAAATGAAACGAAACCAAACACCGTGACGTAAAGTGTTTGGTTAGCTCCGTTTGCTGCTAATGCTCAACCAATTCTTTCTTTTGAATATAACTGAGTACTAATTTATCTTTTTTGACACCAACTTTCGCCACGCCACCGTGTGTTAGATCACCAAACAATAATTCATTAGCTAATGGTTTCTTTAAGTGCTCTTGTATTAGACGTGACATAGGTCGAGCGCCCATCGATTTATCATAACCGTTAACAGCCAACCATTTTCTAGCGTCTTTCGTTAATTCTAATGAAACGCCTTTTTGATCAAGTAGTGCCTGTAGTTCAACAATAAATTTATCAACCACTTGTTGAATAACAACTTCATCTAAATGGTTGAACCAGACAATATTGTCTAAACGATTTCTAAATTCAGGTGAGAAGGTTTTATTAATTTCACCCATTGCATCAATTGACTGATCTTGTTGTTTAAAACCAATAGATTGGCGAGTTATTTCATGAGCTCCCGCATTGGTTGTTAACACTAAAACAATATTTCTAAAATCAGCTTTACGACCGTTATTATCGGTTAATGTTCCGTGGTCCATGACCTGCAATAAAATGTTATAAACATCTTCATGCGCTTTTTCAATTTCATCTAACAAAACCACAGAATGAGGATGCTTGATTACTGCATCCGTTAATAAACCGCCTTGCTCATAACCAACATAACCTGGAGGAGCACCTATTAAGCGGCTTACCGCATGTTTCTCCATGTACTCTGACATGTCGTAGCGTAATAGTTCGACACCTAAAGATTTAGCTAATTGTTGTGTTACTTCTGTTTTACCCACCCCAGTTGGCCCAGCAAATAAGAACGAACCAACAGGTTTGTGTTCATTACCTAAACCAGCACGAGATAAGCGAATTACTGACGTCAGTTCATCAATAGCGTGGTCTTGTCCAAAAACAACCATTTTCAAGTTACGGTCTAATGTCTTAAGGCTGTCTTTTTCTGATGATGAAACTGACTTTTCAGGGATCCTCGCCATTTTGGCAACAATAGATTCTATATCACTGTCGTTAATTACTTTTTTACGCTTCGAAGCAGCAACTAATTGTTGTTTTGCACCCGCTTCATCAATAACATCAATGGCTTTATCGGGAAGAAAACGCTCATTGATATATTTAGCCGACAATTGTGCAGCTGCACGCAAGGCTTTATTGGTATAACGAATACCGTGATGTGATTCGTATTTTTCTTTTAAACCATGCAATATTTTAGTGGTGTCATCAACACTTGGCTCAACAACATCTATTTTTTGAAAACGGCGCGCTAATGCACGATCTTTTTCAAAAACACTTTGGTATTCTTGGTAGGTCGTTGAACCCATGCAACGAAGTTTTCCTGATGATAATAATGGTTTTATTAAATTAGAAGCATCCATCATGCCACCGGAAGCAGCACCAGCACCAATTATCGTATGAATTTCATCGATAAATAGAATGGCATTGCCCTCTTCTTCCAACTCTTTTAATAAGCCTTTAAAACGTTTTTCAAAATCACCACGGTATTTGGTGCCCGCTAATAAAGCGCCCATATCAAGCGAGTAAATAGTGGTTTCAGCTAAGAATTCAGGTACATCGTCAGAAATAACTAAATTGGCAAGTCCTTCGGCAATAGCCGTTTTACCCACCCCTGCTTCACCAACAAATAAAGGGTTATTCTTACGGCGACGACTTAGCACCTGTAAAGTTCGTTCTAATTCGCTATCGCGACCAATTAGCGGGTCAATATTCCCTTTTCTCGCTTCTTCGTTAAGATTGGTAGCAAAGTTTTCAATAGTACGGGGTTCTTCAACGTGAGCTTCTTCGGTAGATTGCGGAGAATCCGTATGTTCTATTTTAGAAATTCCATGAGAAATGAAATTTACAATGTCTAAACGACTAATGTCTGATTTTTTCAGAAAGTAAGCCGCTTGAGATTCTTGTTCACTGAAAATAGCAACCAGGACATTGGAACCGTTAACTTCACTTTTTCCAGAAGATTGCACATGAAAAACAGCTCGTTGTAATACACGCTGAAAACCTAACGTTGGTTGAGTTTCACGTTCAATTTCCCCTTCTGGGATCACTGGCGTTGTTTCTGCTATAAAATCTAATAACTCTTTACGTATTTTTCCCATATCGGCAGCACAAGCTTTAAGCGCTTCGATTGATGAAGGGTTATCTAATAAGGCTAATAATAAATGCTCAACCGTCATAAATTCATGACGGGAGTCCTTGGCTTGACGGAAAGCCATATTTAATGATATTTCTAAATCTTTGTTCAGCATAGACTACTCCACTTTAAACCATGCGAATTCACGCTTTTTCCATTGTACATTGCAATGGGTGCTCATTTTCTAATGCGTATTGATTAACTTGTTCAACTTTTGTTTCTGCTATTTCAGCAGTAAAAGTACCGCATCGCCCCTTTCCTTTATAATGAATCTCTAACATTACGTCGGTCGCCTTATCTGAGTTCATATTAAAAAATCGACACAGCACATCTATGACAAAATCCATCGGCGTATAATCATCGTTAAGTAACACAACAGTATACATAGGGGGCTTTTCAAATTGCTCTACAAGTTCGTCTTCAAGGACTTCTTGATTATCTAGTAACTCTTTCCACTTGCTCATAATTTTATATTAGTCTGTACCTAGTGATTTTGCTTTAACATTTAAAAAAATAAATATTCAATTAACTGATAAAATTAACTTGATTATTTATATAACTTGTCTACTGTTTACTTTAGTGATTATTTTTTAATCATTAATACATTTATGTTAATGCTTTTATGCAAGCATACCTAATTACCGATGTAGAAGGAAGTTGAAGTATGGCTCACGGGACAGTGAAGTGGTTTAATAATGCAAAAGGGTTTGGTTTTATTCGTCCAGAGGATGGTGGTGAAGATATTTTCGCGCATTATTCAACAATCCAAATGGAAGGATACCGTACATTAAAAGCTGGTCAAGACGTTGATTATGAACTAAATGCAGGCCCCAAAGGCCATCATGCTGCTAGTATTACACCTGATGAAATTGAAGCTATGGGTGAAGAATAATTTTCTATTGCGCTGCAATAATACAATAAAATACCTGTTTGCTCATCTAGCAACCAGGTATTTTTTTATCAGTGCTTGTAACTAATTGAAATAGAGATACCCAAGCGAAACATAAGCAACATAAAACAAGAGTAAAAAGATTGCTTTTAGTTTGCCTATTGAATGACCAAACAATAAGAACACGGTCAATACCAACGTAATAAATAATAAAGCCCACTGATCAAACTCGGCAAATCTTCCTTGGAACGAAATGGGTGAAATTAAAGAAGAAACACCAAGAATACCCAGAATATTAAAAATGTTACTGCCAACAACATTTGCAACAGCTACATCCATGTGTTTTCTTAATACCGCCATTACCGAAATAGTAAATTCGGGCAGTGATGTCCCTATAGCAACTAAAGTGAGCCCTATAAGCGCGTCAGATACTCCTAAGGCTTTGGCAATAATCGTTGCTCCAGTAACAAACCATTGTGCTCCTAGCATAAGAAAACCTAAACCGAATGCAATCGATAATATCACCAGCCAAGTTTTGTGAGGTTTAGTGTGTAGCTCTTTTCCTTCAGCTTGGTGGAGTTTGTGCGAAGCCGTATTATGATTTTTCTCTTTGTAAATGGTGAAACCTAAATAAGCCAAAAGCGCACTAATCATCACCACACCAGAAATAATAGAGAAAGAACCGGTTAGCCCTATTAAAATCAATAAAGAAACAGCACCTAGCATCACTATCGCATCACGTTTAAGGGCAGACTGTTTAAACGCCAAAGGGGCTATTAATCCACAAGTACCAATAATAAGACCAATATTACCTATATTACTCCCCATGATGTTCCCTAATGCCACAGCTGAATTGTTATTCATTATGGCATTTACTGAAACGATTAATTCTGGCATGGAGGTGCCAAAACCAACAATGACTAAACCACTTAAAAAGGGAGAAACGTTAAGTTTGTTCGCGGCAGACATGGCTCCACGTATCAAAAGTTCACCGCCAATGATTAACATCAACAGTCCTGCAATCATCATTATATAATTCATTAATTTGCCTGAAGATATCCAACAAAAGTATTTTCTATATTATATCTTTAAAATACCAAAAAGATGACAGTTTTTTGTAGGCTTTGTTGACGTTAACTTCTATAATTGTGAATATTATGATCAATAAAAATATTAAGCCTTAAATCTTGTTTTACTTCATATCCAGCCTGTTATTATCCGGCTTTTGGTTTTTACTTACTGATGGTGATCTTGCTTCATTGCTTGTTGGTGTTGTTTTCATCCCCATGAGCATTTTTGTATCTGCCAAATTGTCAGAAAAAACCGACAGTGCTAATCGCACTTTTTACATCAACATTGCTAAAGTACCTAAATTCATTTGGTTTTTCATTTATCAATCGATAAAGGGAGGAACCGACACAGCAGTGCGAGTATTCTCTGTTGACATGAAATTACAGCCTGAATTTATTCACTATTCAATTAAGCATTTACCGGCTGGTTCACCAATGAACTTATTTATGAACGTGGTTAGCTTATTGCCAGGTTCGGTAAGTGTTATTAGAGAGCCTACCCGTGTACTGGTTCATGTGCTAACAGTTACCAGCAGTTCATTAGAAGATATATATCAATGTGAACTCGCTATTTGTGAGCTTTATCATTTAGATATTTCTCCACAAGAAAATTATTCATCGACGAAAATAGCGAGTAAGTAATGACTTTTTTTTACACTATCGTGGTTATCATTTTGTTAATCTGCTTAATCGTTGGGCTGCTCAGAGTATTAATTGGCCCTGATAACGCCAACCGTATGTTAGCGGCACAATTATTTGGCACCATAGGCACAACAATCGTTCTTGTTTTTTCGGTATTACAAAATAACGAAGTTATCACTAACGTTGCTTTAGTCTTTACCTTATTAGCATCGATTACCGTCATTGCCTTTTTAAAGTTAGCAGAGCAGCCGATCGACAACGTTAGCCCATCAGAGAATCATAAACATGATAGCTAATATATTTACCATCATAATGTTGTCATTAGGATGCCTATTTTTTATCGCTGGGACGATAGGACTATTACGCTTTCCTGACGTATTTTGTCGCCTACATGCTTTGACTAAATCTGATAATTTAGGCGTAGGTTTAATCACCTTAGGGTTACTACCACAAGTTAATAGTGTTTCTATGGCAATAAAAGTCATCTTGGTATGGGCATTATTATTACTGACAAGTGCGACGAGCTGTCATTTAGTGGCCCGCCATGAACGCAGAAGACAAATGGTGGAACATGATGGTAATCAGCACAACAACGGGAACAATAACAAATGAATAGTGAATTATGGATTGATATCTTATTGTGTCTTTGCGTTTTAGTTATTGCCGGTTCAATGTTTTTAGTCAAACAGTCGTTCACCGCCATTGTATTATTTATTAGTCTTGGACTGGTGATCACCCTTTGCTGGATCCAGTTGAATGCCATTGATGTTGCGATCGCTGAAGCGGCCATTGGCGCAGGTTTAACGGGAGCAATGTTGCTAGCGTCATGGCGCAAACTATCAATAGATAAGCCCACAGATAAGAAGGGTCGAGGTGATCTTTGATAAAATTTTTAGCAAAAAATAGTGATGTTATTGAAAAAACGCTCATTATTATTTTAGTCACCCTGTTTACTGCATTTTTCATTTTTGCTTTATTTAACCAGGCACCACATGGCAATGAACTACAAGCGTTAGTGTTAAATTCGCTTGATAAAACGGGTGTAACGAATATCGTTACCGCTGTGCTGTTAAATTATCGTGCTTACGATACTTTTATTGAATTTGCTGTTTTTTTAGTGGTGGCGATAGCTGTGTTACCCTACATATTAGATACCCCTGTTTTGACCTTTACCCTTCAGGAAGAGTCGCAAGTCTTACTGATCGCCAAGGTCTTTATCCCCTTAACCATTATTATGGCCGGTTATTTACTGTGGATTGGTTCAACAAAGCCCGGTGGCGCTTTTCAAGCTTCGGCTTTGCTAGCTGGCTGTATAGTTTTATTATCATTAGCAAACGTACAAGTTATCGATTTTACTAAACTACGCTATCGCTTGTTAATGTCGTTAGGGCTAATCGCTTTTATTGCTGTGATACTACTTCTTTATTTGCAGTCCCATGCTTTTCTCACGTTTCCTGTTGAGTTAGCCGGTGCCAGTATTTTAGTGATCGAATTTTTTGCAACTTTCGCGATTGCCTTAATATTATTTCTTTGTTTTGAATCGATTAACAAAGGGCATGCGTAATGGAATTATCCCAAACTAATTTATACACCCTTTGCTCAATTTTATTGTTCGCTATTGGCTTGCTAGGATTTTTATTGAATAGCGACTTTATTCGTAAATTATTGGGCCTAAATGTCATTGGAATTGCTATTTTTATGTTGCTACTTGCTATTGCGCATACCTACCCTAATGCTATTGACCCTGTTCCTCATGCCATGGTGTTAACAGGAATAATAGTTGCTGCAGCTGGTACCGCTTTAGGTCTTAACTTAGCCTCTAAAATAGCCAAGTTCGCGCGATTAGTACAAAAAGAAGAAGCGGCTACACAATCAGAGTCGGTCTATGAAAATAGTAGCAATGATACTCAAGGTCGAGGTTAATTTGATTAATAATTTCATTACAACTTTTTCATTACCGGCATTAATGATACTCCCTATGGTTATTGCTATTATTTGCTTTGTGGCAGGTAATACGAAATTAAGCCGACTAATCAGTGCTATTAGCTCGATAACGTTAGTGGTTATCTGTGCTCTACAAGCGGGTTATGTTTTACAACAAGCCGTAGCCATTGAGTTAATTATTGGTGGCTGGCAGCCGCCACTAGGCATAAGATTATCGATTAACGAATTTAGCGCCATTATGCTGTTAATGACCTCGACAATAGGTTTAGCTATCACATTTTACAGCACACAATATTTTGATGATAACGAAAAAGAAGTCCGCTTCTGGCCTTTATGGTGGTTTTTAATCACCGCCTTAAATGGTATTTTTATCTCGTCTGATATTTTTAATACTTATATTATGCTCGAGCTCTTGGGGCTTTCTGCAGTAAGTTTAATTGCTATTCAAGGCACGCAACAAGCACTACAAGCATCATTTCAATACCTATTAGTTGGCCTGTTTGGTTCGTTAATGTATTTATTGGGTGTGGCTATTATTTATCGTACTTATGGCGTTCTCGACAATCAACTGGTTGCTAATTTAGTTGAAAGTAATAGCAGTATGCAGTTAGCGTTAGCCCTTATTACCTTGGGTATGATGATGAAATGCGCTTTATTTCCATTACACTTTTGGCTACCTTCAGCCCATTCCAATGCTTCTGCGCCAGTAAGTGCAATGTTGTCTGCTTTAGTGGTTAAAGCCGCATTTTTTATCCTTTTTACCTTTTGGTTTAAAATTCTCGCGCCAGTGGTTACATTTACGGCGGTGACTATAATGGGTATATTTGGCGCCATGGCGGTCATTTATGGCTCATATCGGGCTTTTACTTCACCCAGATTAAAGCAATTAATTGCCTACTCTACTGTTGCACAAATTGGTTATTTATTTCTCGCATTTCCGTTAATGTTTACCACGCCTGATTTAGCACGAACTGCAGTCATTTACTTTATTGTTGCCCATGGCTGTGCAAAAGCCGCGATGTTTTTAGCCGCCGGCGTTATTCAGAAAGCGATGGGGCATGATCAATTATCACAACTACAAGGCATAGCATCACAGCTCCCCATTAGTATTTTTGTTTTTGCGGTAACCAGTGCTAGTTTAATTGGGCTGCCGCCAAGCGGAGGTTTTATTGCTAAATGGTTATTATTGAATAATGCCGTAGAAGCTCAA
This sequence comes from Colwellia sp. BRX8-5, assembly GCF_014077325.1. Taxonomy (NCBI): domain Bacteria; kingdom Pseudomonadati; phylum Pseudomonadota; class Gammaproteobacteria; order Alteromonadales; family Colwelliaceae; genus Colwellia; species Colwellia sp. BRX8-5. The sequence goes on along the minus strand of NZ_JACGVR010000047.1, from coordinate 5,290 downwards.
CAATGGTGGTGGGTATTAACCCTCTTTATTGGCGGCCTATTAGCGAGTGCTTATCTATTTAGAGTACTCAATTTGGCGTTTACCACACCGACTCAGGAAAACTCACTTACCGTTTTAGCTATCAGTGAAAGTAAGCTTTTAGGTGCAGTTGGACTCTCTGTTATTACCATCATTATTGGTTTAAATGCGATGTGGTTAACTAACCTAATTACGGGTAGTTACTCATGATTAATGTTGTAAATGAGCTTCAAGGACAATTAGCATGTTAAACGACTGGCTACCGCTTATTATTTTAATCGTTGCCTTTAGTACCGGCATTTTGATGATGGTCATCGATGAGAAAAATGAAAAACTCAGAACATCTGTTAATTTAACGAGTGCGGCAATTAATATTATCTTAATTGGCATAATGCTCTTGGGCGTTTCTCAAGGCGCTGTATTTGAAACAAGATTACCGCTATTACCTGATATTAACTTAGTACTCAAAGCTGATGCTCTGTCTTTAGCCTTTGTGACACTATCGGGCGTGTTATGGTTTTTTACCACTATTTATGCCGTGGGTTACTTTAAGAAAGGGAAACACAAAAGTCGATTCTTTGGCTTTTTCAGTCTCTGTGTTTTTTCAACATTAGGGGTCGCTTTAGCGGGTAATTTAATTACTTTTCTAATTTTTTATGAACTCCTTACCTTAGCGACATACCCATTAATTGTTCATAAAGGTAATGACGATTCGTTGAAATCTGGTAAAACCTATTTACGTTATACGATGATCGGTGGCGCTATCTTAATGGTTGCGGTTGTCTGGTTAAAGTCTATCGCGGGTGCTTTAGATTTTTCAACGCCAGATATCTTACTTAATACCCCTAATATTGACCCAACCACCATCACTATTATTTTTGTTATGCTGATGATAGGTTTAGGCGTTAAAGCGGCTTTATTTCCTCTGCATGGTTGGTTACCTCGTGCAATGGCAGCACCCGCACCGGTTAGCTCATTACTGCATGCTGTAGCGGTAGTAAAAGCTGGAGCTTTTGGCATTATACGTGTGGTTTATGATGTGTATGGCGTCGACCTAGCAAGTTCTTTAGGTGTTTTACAAGTCCTGTTGGTCTTTGCATGTTTTACCATTATTTATGGTTCGGTTAGGGCTATTTATCAAGATGATATAAAAAAGCGTCTTGCTTATTCAACGGTTAGTCAGGTGTCATATATAACGCTAGGCATAGCACTCGCCGGCCCTATTGCGGCCGTTGGTGCTATTATGCATTTAGTGCATCAAGGGCTAATGAAAATCACTATGTTCTTTTGTGCTGGTCTGCTCGCTGAAACACATCACATTTATAAAGTTAGCCAGTTAAATGGCATTGCTAAAAAAATGCCGATCACCATGACTGCCTTTACTATCGCAATTTTAGGCATGATTGGTATACCGCCAATCGCGGGCTTTGTTTCTAAGTGGTACCTTGGTGTTGGCGCTATTGAAACAGGTAATGCTTGGGTAATAGCAGTGCTAGCGGGTAGTAGTTTATTAAACGCAATTTATTTCTTACCTTTGGTTTATCGCGCATGGTTCCTTGCTCCATCACAAGAGAATCAAGATACCGAGCACGCCAGTTTACCAAGACAATTATCCACACCGGTACATGCTACCCAACACGCAGAATTACCTGCAGAGCCACATACTGAGCATCAAAACCATGTAGAGAACAAACCAACGCTAGAAGCACATTGGATGATGCTTTTACCACCGGTTGTTACCATAACTTTTGCTATTTTGGCGGGATTATTCGCTAATAGTCAATACAGTGCATTAAGCTGGTCAAAGCTGATCGCAACCTCTGAATCTATTGGATTTAATCAAACAACAACTCTTTTGCAATCGTCGATTTTACCTCAGCAAATGTCAAGCTGGTTAGTTTGGTCTATTATATTACCCTTGATATTAGCCGCATTAATTATCATACGTCCCAAAGCTATCAAACTTACCTATTTAATGCCACTTTGCGCCATTCCTGCTATTTATTTAGGCTTACAACCTGAATATTATTTTCAAAGCATACCGTTCTTATTTTTTGGTAGTGAACTTTCACTTGATAAGCTCAGCCAAGGTTTTCTATTGCTGGCGGGGCTATTATGGTTACTAAGCTCAACGTATGCTTTATTTTATCCTCATTTGGGTGATAATAAATCTAACTTTATGGCGTTATTTTGTGTCGCCATGGCCAGTAGTTTTGGTTTAGTCCTGAGCACAGACATGTTTGGATTTTTGACCTTTTTTACTTTTATGAGTTTGTCGTCTTATGTGCTCATTATTAGAGATAAAACAGCCGCCGCAATATCAGCCGCTAATGTCTATATAAAGTGGGTCATTATCGGTGAAGTTGCTATTTTTAGTGCTTTTTGTATTCTCAATTATATGGACTTAACCCAACACACTGTTAGCCCAACGTTATTACAATTTATGGGACTGATGCTGATTGTTGGTTTTGGTATAAAAATTGGCTTATTTGGTTTCCATTCTTGGTTACCTCTTGCACACCCTGTTGCTGCGGTGCCCGCTAGTGCCTTATTAAGTGGTTTTATGGTAAAAGCCGGTATGATTGGTTGGCTTAAGTTTTTCCCTTTTCAAGCAGATGATTTGGCCACATTCTCTCAGTTAGGTTTACTGACTATTGCCATTGGTGCCCTTGGCGCCTTTTATGCGGCAATAAAGGGCATGAGTCAAAAGGATCCTAAAGCGGTACTTGCCTATTCTACGGTAAGCCAAATGGGCATATTATCTGCTTGTTTTGGTGTGATATTAGTCTTTCCAGCACTTAGAGATGCAATGACCACGGCTATTATTTTTTATGCTATTCATCACGGGTTAGCTAAGTCGGCTTTATTTTTATCTGTGGGAATTACGCCACTATTAAATAAACAAAGTAATACGCCAGTCTATTTACGTGGTATGACTTATATCACCATGATATTACCTGCGTTATCCTTGGTTGGGGCAGCCTTTACCAGTGGTTTTTTCGCTAAAAATGAAGTCAAAAATTTGTTGAGTGACTTACCTTATTTAAAATATGCAATTATTGTCAGTGCATTATTTACTGGACTATTAATGTGCCGTTTTATCCATATGGCTTACTATAAAGGTCAGAAAAATAGCGCTCATGACAGTAAACCTCAATACCCATTACTGGTTGTTTGCCTAGTTAACACCCTACTAGTGCTGTTAGCGCCTTGGTATTTACTTAATGAAAAGTACACCTTAACCAGTTTATTATCACTGGTGACCCTAAACAGCTTTATATCATCGTTAATCCCGATATTTCTTGCCGTTGTTGTCTATAAATTACTGGTGACCTTTAAACTAGACGGACGCGTAATTTTCAGCCTCGATGCATTCAAGCTAATAGCGATAAATAAGCCTTTCTCAACAAACGAAAAGCTAATAGCAAATATTGAGCAAGAGAAAGCTATTGATCTAGGCTTAATGGCTCAACTGAAATCTTTTATTAATAAAAAGCTCTCACCTCAGGAAGTCATGCCACTGAATATGCAGTCAACCTATGTGTCAGTCGTTTTAATCGGTGTTTGTATTTTATTATTAGTAGCGTTTAGCGTTTAGCGTTTAAATGTAATGTGCCATCGTCTAATGAAAGATAAACAGAGATATTTACAATAATTCAGTTACAATGCAGGACTTTAGTCTATTAACTAAACACGACTAATAAATGGTTATGTTATTGGAGTACCAAATTGACGATAGAGCATGGTGATAACACAATAATTTTAAAAGAAAATATTATACATATAACGTTGAAAGGATCTTTTAATGAGTATGGTGCTGAAGAAGTCTCGCAAAAGACATCAGCAATAATTAAGTCGCTCAATCAAAATAAGTTTCTGATACTTGTTGATCTTTCAAACTTGGATGGTGCTACGCCAGACGCATTTAATATCTCTAATAAGTTTAATGAGTGGCTCAATGGTCAAAATATGGTAGCAAAAGCTATCGTTATTACTTCGCAGGTAATAAAAAGTATTGACCAACAATGGGTGCCCTCCAAAGCGGTTCAAAATATAGAGTATTTTGATAATGAAGACGATGCATTAGTTTGGTTAAACAAACAGATTTAATACAAAGTGTTTGTTTAGTTTTTATTTGAAATTCAAGATAAGTTGTAACTGAGTTGTCGTACACTAAAATAAATATTTTAGTGATAACGACAGATTTATATTATTATCACCTTCAATTAAGTGTTCTGCTACAAAATCTTGAGTATCTGGATAAACAATCTTTTCCCCCAGTAAGTTTTTTACTGTAAAGAACAACGAATATCGCTCGGTTTTATAATTATAATTCGCATTAAGTAAATATGAGGCTTGCGCTTTATTTCGCTTGCTGATCGTGCGTAATGAAAATCCCAAAGTTTGTCGCGTATCCCAAGGATATGATAGACCAAAAGCTGTGATAAACCTGGGGACAATTGCAGCTAATTTATCATCAGATATTTCCCTGTTTCCTTAGTGGCTATAAGCAAAATTAGCAAATACCGTGTAGTTTTTTAAAACACGTTGATAATCCAATTCAATTCAATACCACTTCGATCAAAACTGCCTGAATTAAAAAACTGACTAGATTGTTACTGAAACCTCTTTGAATAAATTGTAATTTTCAATGCGACGCTTTTCAAACTCCATACCGCTATTTAGCGTTAAATGATTATTCCAATGATAATCAAAAGTGACTCCAGTTCGCCAACGGGTATTGTTGTCACCATTATTATCAAAGCGAAATCCTCCGTCATTGCCCAAACTAAGTACATTTCGTGAGACGAATTGTAAATAAAATTGATTATATTCACTGTAAACTTGCATATTGGCGTGTTCAAACTGCCAACTTTTATCCATATGCAGTGAACTACCCCGCGACTTCGCTTCGCTCTGATCACGGGGCTTCTGCAATCTAGCTTTTGATAACTAGGCTGCTTCTTTTTTCTCAGATCCCACACCAAACTTTGATAGCTCAAAGACTTTCATTTTAGAAGGTGATTTCTGCTGAAATTTGGGCAACGCCCTAGCTAATATCCCATTAGCTATTAACTCTTTTTCGCCTGTGTCTGCAACAGATTTAGCTGCTGCTAAATCTCTGCACTGTACTAATCCACAGCTCACACAGGAAAATTCTCGCACACTCAAATCGAATTTATGCTCATACTTACATCCATAGCAAATGCCGGAAGATTTCACAAACCGACCAATTTCATGGTAAACTACGCCATTTAATTCAGCCTTATAC
>NZ_JACGVR010000035.1:0-43178 GCF_014077325.1 Colwellia sp. BRX8-5 | reverse complement strand
TCTGTCGGCAATGCTTCCGCTGATACAATTCGCAAATACATTAAAGAACAAGGATAGTTTATCGATTCATCCCCGCGACTTTCGCTTCGCTCGGATCACGGGGTTTTCTCGACAGGTTCGATAAAAGCATTTGTCATATATATTTACACTGAAGTGTGATTATTTATATTTGATATAAAAAGATGACTTAATGCTTTAGTATCATATGTAAGTATTTAATCCAGCAAAAAGATACAGGAAGTTTAATGAAATTTTTAAAGTCGATAATATGTTTAAGTGTTGTTATGGTTTTATCTGCATGTTCTGACAATGAGTCGGCACAAACCTATATTACCAAAGCAGAGAGCTCAATTTTAGAAAAGCAAAACAACGCGGCAATTATTTCATTAAAAAATGCCCTTAAAATTGATGGTGAAAATTCACATGCGCGATTCTTACTAGGCCGGTTATATTTAAGTGATGGTGATGCCGAAAACGCGGTGAAGGAGTTAGAACGCGCTAATAAATTAAAATATGATATTGATAAAGTTCTCCCTTTACTCGCTCGAGCCTATATATTGACAGAATCTGATGACGATGTTTTAGCGCTTGAAATACACGAAAAGTCTTTATCAATGCCAAATACTCAATACCTCGCCTATAAAACTTTAGCATCATTGAGATCTGGAAAAAATGAGCTTGCCCAGGCAATAGTTGATGAAGCACTTTCTCTATTCGGATCAGATGGCTACAGCCAGTTAGCGAATGCCTATTTAGCCTTCTCAACACAAAATATTGATCATGCAAGTTCACTTGTGAAGCAAATTTTAACGACAACGCCAAACAATGCTGATGCACTTATGTTACAAGGTCAGATTGCGACGGTTGAAAATAACTATGCTTTAGCTGTTGATAGCTTTAAGCAATATCAAGTATTACAACCTAACTCAGGTAAAGTGCAATTTTTTATCGCTGATTCACTCATCAAAAATGGCCAATATGATGAGGCTGAAGCCATTGCCGATGTTATTTTAGCAAGAATTCCGACTCAACCTTTTTTACAATATATTAAGGCGATGGCACGCTTTGAAAATAAAGACTACAAAGCGGCAAACGTTCTTGCTAATCAATCATTAAGTTCAGGGTTTAATTCTTTTAGTTTGAAATTAGTTGCCGGGGCAAGTGCTTTTTATTTGCAAAACTTTGAGCAAAGCCATCTTCATCTGAAAGATTTGATTTCATATTTACCCGCAGAACATCCGGTCAAAAGAATGCTTGCGTTAAGTCAATTACAGTTAGGTTTGATTGATGATATTAGCGAAACACTAAATGGTTACGATTCAATGAATAAAGAAAATGCACAGTTTTTATCTACATTAAGTTATGGGTTATTAGAAGTAGGGGCTTACGAAAAAGCACAAGAAATGGCTAATTATGCCTCTAGTGCAGAGAATATGACGGCTGAAGAAGTTGCAAGAGCCGGTATTTTAAAACTGATGATGAATGATCCTTCTGGCATTGAAAAATTAGAATTAGCTTTACAGCAAGACCCTGAATTGATTTCAGCAGAGCTTGCACTGGCTTTTGCTTCAATTCAGTCTGGAAACTTGGCTAGAGCTACTAAAATTGCAGACAAGTGGTTGGAGTTATACCCAAATAAAGCAGGGGGACATAATCTACAGGCGAGAATCTTATTCAAAAACAATAAATTTGAGGAAGGAAAGGCTGCATTAGAGAAAAGCCTAGCATTAGAGCCTAATAATGTGTACGCATTAACTGAAATTGTAAAGTTGGCTGCTTATCAAAAAGATACCGAGCAAGCTACGTTATTGACAGAGCAGGCACTTAAAGCACATCCGAATAATATTGAAGTACTTCGCCTATACTTTGAGTTTCACAAAAATGAAGAAGGCTTAGAGGTGATTGCTCAGGCTCAAAAAAGTAATGCTGATAATGTAAAACATGGAATGCTATTAGCCGAAGCTCTTATACAGTTAGATCAATTTAGGCAAGCTAGTACGATATTGAATGGTTATCAATTAAGTGGAAGAACGCCAAAACGTTATTGGCAGTTAGTGCTTATGGCTAATGCTAAACAGCCAGATGCTAAAGATGTCTTTTCAATCTTAGATAAGTGGTTTAAGAATAATCCTTATCATATTGAACCTGCTTTTTTATTAGCAAATTATTGGACGAGTAAAAAATTTCCTGACAGAGCATTGGGTGTATTAGATGAAGCCTCTAAAAAGCATCCTAACAATCTAATGATTAATTTGGTGAAAATGCAGGTTTTATTAGATAGTGGTGGAATAGCAGATGCGAAAGATTTGTTTAAATCATTAGAAAAATTTGATGTTAATGAAGATTTAAAAGCAGGAATAGAAGGTAGGATTTTCTTACTGGAAAGAAATTTTATTGATGCAATACCTAAACTTGAGCAGCAGTATAAGGCCAGGCCTACTAGTAATAATGCGACGTTTTTAGCTTTTGCTTTGGAAGGAAATAATCAAAAATCGCAAGCTATTGAGTTGTTAGAGCAGTTTTCTGATAAGGAAAGCATAGACAATAAAATTGATCCTCGCGTTAGCCTGAGTTTAGCAAATATGTATTTAGCTGAACATAAAGACAAAGCTATTATTGAATATGAACGACTTATTAAAGCTAGCCCGAAAAATATTGTGGCCTTAAACAATTTATCATGGCTGTATATGGAAGATAAAAAACATTCACAAGCCCTGAAATATTCGAAACAAGCCTATGCTATTAATTCGACAATACCGAATGTCGTTGATACTTTCGCTCAGGTCTTATTAAAGTTAGATAATAAAGTCGAAGCATTAGCAAAAGCAAAAGAAGCTTATGATTTGTCTAAAGGGAAAGATACTGATATTGCTTTAAACTATGTAGAAACGTTATTAGCAAATAATAATAGAGTAGAAGCCCAACGTATATTGAGCAAAATAACGGTGGTATCAGCGGAGCAAATAGAGAAAAAAAGGAAATTGTCTGAATAGTTGAAGGTTTGTTGTATTAGTAGCGAAAAGAGAAAAAGTACATTTTATTTTCGCTACTTTTACCAGTATTTTCTATGATGTTATTATGAAAAGTAGATATTCGAAATAGTTAATTAAAACTGACTACGGATATCTTTTTGTATTTCTTTATACAAGCTCTTAAAGCCACTTGTTAGGTTTTCTAAAAATATTTCAGCATTAATATAATAAGGAGCGCGTAAGCCATGATATTCAATGGGCTCACCAATTTGTACAAATTTAATGCCAACAAACTTCATACTACGGGCTAAACGTGGCTCCATCATTACATAGGCATGTTTTATACCGGTATCGATAGCTAAAGTGCCAGCAACCATATATAAACCAATCGCAATAAATGGAAAGCAGCGCAGTTCTGATTCAGAATATGAACTTTCACTAATGGCACCGATGGCAGAACCCTTAAAACGATCTGATTTACGACGTCTGAAGTCAGCTTTTACGGCCAAGCGAGAAATCTCACCAATTTCTTCACGTTTGAATCTTTTAGGATCGTAGTCTTTGTTTTGAATCGCGTCATAACAAAACTTTTCAATCGGTAACAATTCATCTTCATTGCTTGAGCGAACTATACGTACGCAACTGGTGTAATTATTGGTTGGTTTGTGCTGAATTAAAGCAAAAATAGAGTGAGAATCAAAATCATCCATTTCCATGCCATCGTCTTTTTGATTTTCGAAGGCTAATTCTTCACAATAAACATTATGACGAATTTTAAATACTTCGTTACGTAGGCTATTAGTAGAGGCGTATTGTGGCTTGAGAAACTTGGTAAAATGCTCAGCAATATTTCCGGCATCATGATTGACCTTAAACGACGCCACTTTTTTTGCGACATCGCCAATGATAGGGGAATTTAATATTAATTTGCTTAGACTCATTTTCTCATCCATTTGTCTTCATGTTATTTCGTGATAGAAGTCATTGCGTCACGAGACATACTATTAATATAACCTAATACCGGAGAAATATTACTATTAACTGTTAAAAAATTTATTTTTTTCCCAGTTTTATCGGTAATACTTCCTCTGCTGTTTTAAAGCCAATATCAAATAAGCTTTGTTTTTGTTCTGTCGTCATGGAAAAGTCAACGGCAGAGTAATTGCCAATATTAACTACTACGGTATTGTGCCAGAAGGCTTCATTAATATATTCGCGCGAGATCGTGGTCATAAAGGTACGAATAAGCAGGGTCACGTACTTATAAATTGGGAAAAAACCTTTAATATTAACTTCGTTATTTTCATGCTCACCCTTAAGGCGAAAACATAAAACCGGTGTCCCATCTTTTGCCCAGTCTCTATGTAGGGCGTCTTCAGATAAAATACTGCCGTCGACCATGACATGTTCGCCAAAAGTCTTAAAACTAAATATTAAGGGAATGGACATCGAGAATCGTACTGCCAGCGATACTTTTACATCAGGGGTGAGCTCTTTGTTGAAAATAACGGGGGTACCTTTAGCGACATCTGTGGCAACAATATGTAAGTTATAATCAAGCTCAGAAAATGTTTTTCCACCGAGTAGGCCATCCATCCATTGTTCAAAACGGTCACCTGAACTTAAACCGCCGTTGCGAATTAATTTTAATAATGAAAATTCTCGGAACTTGTTATAGTTAGTATTTAAAGCGATATCTTTAATTTCCGCTGGGCTTAAGCCAGCTGCAAATAAGCTGCTAACAATACTGCCACCCGAAACCCCTACTAAGTGATTGAAGTCGATGTCATAAGCTTGGAGCGCATGTAAGATGCCAACATGTGCCGGCAGTCGTGTGCCGCCACCAGCGAAGATAGGAACTACTGTTTTTTTTGTCATATTGTTGAACGACCTTAAGAAATAGCTGCCTACAGGGATATAACATATTGTTATGATTATTTTAATTATGAGTAATCATAGCTGTTTTTGCGAGTAAAACGCAGTAAACTTATTGACGATAAATAAGATTTATAATGAATGGAGGGTTTAAGATGCGTTATTTGAAAATAATATTAAGTGTTTATTTAATTTTTTATACCAGCTCAGTACTGGCCGATTTAGCGGATACCGTTGAAAAAATAAAACCGTCAGTAGTGGGTATTGGTGTTCATACGCCATCGGGTCGTCAGCAAAATAGTTTGAACGGCAGTGGCTTTGTTATCGGTAATGGCCGCTATGTGGTCACCAACTTTCACGTTTTACCCAAAGAACTTGATGCAAATATTCTTCAACAGATGGCGGTGTTTACTGGCTCTGGAAAAGCGGCGAAAGTGCGAACTGCTGATATTGTTGCTAGTTCGCAGTTGCACGATATCGCCGTACTAAAAATCCATGGCGCGCCACTGCCCGCGATGCAACTTGCAAGTAAAGCGTTTAGTCGAGAGGGCAGCTATGTTGCTTTTACGGGCTTTCCTATTGGCGCTGTTTTAGGCCTATACCCTGTGACCCACCGCGGTATTATTGCCAGTATTACACCAACGATAATTCCGGTGGATAATGCTCAGCAAATTAGTATTAAGATGTTGAAAATGTTACGTAATCCTTATTTAGTTTATCAACTTGATGCTACCGCTTACCCTGGCAATAGTGGCAGTGCTTTATATGATGTTGATTCAGGAGAAGTGATTGGTATTATTAATAAGGTGTTTGTGCAGGAGTCAAAGGAAGCGGTTATTACTAATCCTAGTGGCATAACATACGCGATTCCGGTTAAATATTTATTAGCCTTACTAAAAAAAGATAACATTGATTATCTTGGTTCTAATCAGTAATTTTTAGTCTTCAGTTATGACGGTCAGATCTTGCAGGATTTTGGGTGAGTCTATTAAGGATGAAACGGGCACTAAGTCAATATCAAGGGCTGCGAGTAACGGTATTAAACGATTGAGTGCTGCGATCGTTTCAGGGTGAGGGTGCGCAATAGCCACCACTGATTTATATTGCTGGGCGTGCTCAATAAGCTGCATAAATTGTTGATCAATATAGTCAGTAGTTAATTCGTTATCTAAAAATATTTGTCGGTGGGTTGTTGGAACGCCTACCTGAAGGGCGATATGTTCTGCTTTGGTTTTGTTGGTAGTAACACTGTCGACAAAAATTAAATCTCGTTCTTTTAAAAAGCGCATGGTCCACATCATTGGATTATAAAGTTTAGTTAGTTTACTCCCCATATGGTTATTGATGCCAATAGCAAAAGGTATTTCAGCGAAAGCAAGTGCTAACTGATGGCGGATTGACTCTTCATTCATTTTAACGGTTAGTGCGCCAGGTCCTAGCTTTTTACCATTTTCTGCTTCCATTGGGATATGCAAAATAATTTCGTTATTTTTATGATAGCCTTCTAAAGCCAGTCTTTTGCCATAAGGCGTATGGGGGAGAATAGCGAAGGTTATTGCGCCGGGTAAGGTTAGCACGGCAGCATCACTTTTTCGGTAACCAATATCGTCAATAATAATGGCAACTTGTGCGTTTTTAGCTGTTGCTAAAGGCGTTATACTTAGTAACGTCAATAGAATAATTAGTTGTGGGAATAAAGGCAAAAGAACTCTTAATTTGGAAAACATCATTATTAACCGAGATTATCAGTAGAAAAAGTTAAAATCGAGGAGAAGTTAACTTTTTATCTTCATGTAAACCAAGCTTTAGGGTTTACTGCCTGACCATCGCTGCGTATTTCGAAATAATTACAGCAGATTGACTGTTTTTATTAGCAGAAAAAATAAGACTCAGTAGGCGCTATATTTTTACTTTATTTAAACCAAGCTTTAGGGTTTACTGCTTGACCATCGCTGCGTATTTCGAAATATAATCCAGATTGACTCTGCCCACCACTTTGTCCAACAAGCGCTATGGGTTCACCGGTTTCTACCCGGTCTCCTACCGACTTTAATAACGCTTGGTTATAGCCATATAGGCTCATATAGCCGGCGCCATGATCTAACACTGTGACTAAACCATAACCTTTTAACCAATCTGAAAATAATACCGTGCCGTTATGAATGGCTTTAACTTGTTTACCAACAGGAGCGGCTAACAAAATACCTTTCCATTTTAAGTAACCTTGTTTACGAGAGCCAAAACTATGGCTAATTTTGCCTTTAACCGGCCAAGAAAGTTTTCTTTTTAGTTTGTTTAGGCCAACTAACTCTGCACTTTGCTGTGCTAATGCTGCGATTCGTTGTAATGCCACCACTAAGTTTTGTTCTTCGGCCACTAATTGAGCTAACAGCTGTTTGCTACCAAGCAGTTCTTTATTTAATGCGCGAATGGTGTTTTTTCGTTCTTGCTTAGTGTTTTGAAATACGATTTTTTGTTCGGCTTGTTGTTGTTTTATAAGGTTTAACTTTTTGGCTTGCTCTTGGTGTTGTGTTGTTACGGCGAGCAAATCACTTAAGACAATCTGAAATTGGTCAATTTCTTTGATGCGAGCATCGTTCAAATATTTATAATAGGTAACGGTACGTTCTACGCTAGCAGGGCTTTGCTGGTTAAGTAATAATTTAATATAGTCGTGATGTCCCGATGTATAAGCGGCTCTTAATTGTTGGGCTAATACTTTTTCTTGCTGTTGTTTCTTGTGCGTTAAGGTTATTTTTTCTTGCGCGAGTTCTTTTAATGTTTGCTGAGTATCTTCAAAATCATCTTGGGTTTTAATCATCGCCTTTACTATTTTAGCGATTGAAATATCGTCATTTCTTAATTGATTTTCTAAAGATGAGCGTTTATTACTCGTTTGTTTAATCGATTTTTCTTGCTCAACTATTTGCTGCTGAACTTTCGACAATGCTTGATTGGTTTTATTGGTCGTATCACCATTATCCGACGACTGTTCAGTGGCGTTCACCGACATCAATACGCAGCTAAGGCTGAATATTGATGCAAATAAAGATATTTTTTTCACGGTAAATTTCATTTTAATAATAATTTTCTTAGATAAACTTCATTAACGAATGACCGGTCATTTGCTTGGGTTGCTCTATATCCATCAGCTGTAATATTGTTGGCGCAATATCACTCAATGCGCCATTTTCTGCTGGTTGAGCGGGTCGGCCAATATAAATTAGCGGCACAGGTTCACAGGTATGCGCTGTGTGTGCTTGCCCTGAATTGTTATCAACCATTTGCTCAGCATTGCCATGGTCAGCGGTAATTAAACATTCACCTCCTGCTTTTTCTAAGGCGGCAACAACACGGCCAATACTGCTATCAACCGCTTCACAAGCGGCTACGGCAGCATCAAACTTTCCAGTATGACCCACCATATCACCATTTGGATAATTACAAACGATAAAGTCGTGTTCACCGCTTTCAATGGCGGCGACTAATTTATCAGTGAGTAACGCTGAATTCATTTCTGGCTGCAAGTCGTAGGTGGCAACTTGTGGAGAAGGTACTAAAATACGCTGTTCGCCAACAAATTCACTTTCTTTACCACCGCTGAAGAAGAAAGTAACGTGCGCATATTTTTCTGTTTCTGAAATACGTAATTGCGTTTTATTGTTTTTCTCTAACCATTCGCCGAGTACGTTCTCAAGTGCCACTTTAGGGAAAGCGATATTGGCTTTTATGTCACCAGCATATTCAGTGAGCATGACAAAGTCAGCAATAGCAGGACACTTCTTACGCTTAAAGCCAGAAAAGTCTTGTTCAGTGAAGCAGCGGGTAAATTGACGGGCACGGTCGGCTCTAAAATTCATAAAAATTAAGGAGTCACCATCATCAATTTCTATGGCTTGGTTGTTCTCGTCTACAATTGCTGAAGCGGCAACAAACTCGTCATTTTCATCGCGGGCATAAGCGGCGGCTAATGCCTCAGTTGCGCTTGAATATTTATACTGCGCTTCACCACTAACCATTAAGTTGTAGGCTAATTCGACACGATCCCAACGTTGGTCACGGTCCATGGCATAATAACGACCAATTACCGAAGCTATCTGGCCACAGCCTAGCTGTTGGAATTTTTCTTGTGCTTTAATCAATGACGCTTCTGCGCTACGTGGTGGTGTATCGCGGCCGTCTAGAAAAGCGTGTAAGTAAATTTTACGGGCACCTTTTTCTTTAGCGAGTTCGAGCATTGAAAAAATATGATCTTCATGGCTATGAACGCCACCGGGTGATAATAAGCCAAAAACATGTACGGCTTTATCATTTTTAACGGCTTGGTCAACCGCATCATTAAGTGCTTTGTTGCTGTTAAATTCTTTATCTTTTATCGATTTGGTAATACGAGTGAAGTCTTGATAAACAATACGACCAGCGCCTAAATTAACGTGACCCACTTCTGAGTTGCCCATTTGTCCGTCAGGTAAACCTACTGCCATGCCTGAGGTACCAATTAACATATGTGGATAGCGAGCATTTAAATCGTCGAGTACCGGCGTTCTAGCATGAAAAATAGCATTAGATTCTGTAGATTCTCGGTATCCCCAACCATCTAAAATCAGTAATACGGTAGGTTTTTTATTTGGCATTTTAGTTTCCATAACGGTGAAATTAGCTAATTATTCACCAGTATACCAAGGCAAATCAAGAATTGCTTGTGTGGTATTAGACAAAACATTTCAAATGAATTGTGTGCTTTTATTCGTTATAGGTCGGTTGTATCAACAAAAAAAACCTTTTCATTGATTTAATCGCTTATCACGTAAAGTTCTTTTTGGGTTTGCTTGGTAATTCTGTATACTATCGTCAACTTTTTATTCAACCAATATTTATTATTTTTATGGATCAATTAATTATTTTTGCTGGTAATCATCCAGTGCTAAGCGCTGCTTGGGCAGCTATTGTCGTTCTTATTATTGTGACGACTATTCGTATTCAAATGTCTCCTATTAAGCAAATATCTACACAGGAACTTACTTTTTTAGTAAACCGTGAAGAAGGTGTCGTAGTTGATATTCGTACCGAAAAAGAATTTAAAGCGAGTCGTATCATCGATTCGAAAAATTTAGTGAAAGAGAAAGTATCAAATAATGATTTTGCTACCCTTGAAAACTATAAAGATAAACCCATCATAGTTGTATGTACCGCAGGAATTACTGCTACCCCGGTTGCTAATCAATTACTCAAAGCAGGCTTTACTAAAGTAAGTTTGTTAAAGGGTGGTATGAATTCTTGGGTCAATGCCGGTTTACCACTGGTTAAAAAATAATAGCTAATAACTAATAAAGGTTTGATATGACAGTTGATATTTATACTAAAGTAACTTGTTTTTACTGTATGCGAGCAAAAGCTTTACTCGAAGAGAAACAAGTAAGCTTTAATGAAATTAAAATCGACAATAATGCAGAATTGCGCAATGCCATGATCAAGCGTAGTGGCGGTGTAACTGTGCCACAAATCTTTATTGGTGATCATTATGTCGGGGGCTGCGATGAACTATTCGCACTTCACGCCGCTAATAAATTAGATGAACTTTTAGCAAAAGATTAAAAGTCATCATTATATAAAATAATAAATACAATAGGAAAAAACTATGTCTGATGAGAACACCAATAACGCTGATGCGCCAGAAGCCGCTACTGAACAAGCCGCACCACAATTTGCTATTCAACGTATTTATACAAAAGATATCTCTTTTGAAACGCCAAATTCTCCTGCTATTTTCCAAAAAGATTGGAAGCCTGAAATTCAATTAGATTTAGATACTAAATCAAATAAATTGGCTGAAGATACTTATGAAGTTGTTCTTTCGGTAACCGTTACCGCTACTGTTGAAGGGCAAACGGCCTTTTTAGCTGAAGTCCAACAAGCTGGTATCTTTTCTATTGGTAATTTACCTGAAGCACAACTTGCTCATACTATTGGTGCATTCTGCCCAACAACATTATTTCCGTATGCACGTGAGTCAGTGGCGAATTTAGTGAGTCGTGGTTCATTTCCACAAATTAATTTAGCACCAGTAAACTTTGAAGCATTATTTGCTTCATATGTTCAACAACGTGCCGCACAAGCACAAACTGAACAGATGCCTGCGAGCAGTGAAACTCACTAATTAACGGTTTTTCTTCAAAATCGGCTAGTAGTAACAATAAAATGGAAGTGATGATATGTCGAAATTAACGGCAAAAATCACGGTTTTGGGGGCAGGGTCTTATGGCTCTGCCCTTGCTATTTGTCTCGCTCGAAATGGTCACAAAACCGTATTATGGGGACGAGATCCTCAACATATTGCGCAAATGCAAGCGTCTCACTCAAATGAGAAATATTTACCGGGTAGTGAGTTTCCACCCTCACTAACAACGACTAACGATCTTGAAAGTGCTGTTCAAGCGAGTGAAAACATTTTAGTGGTTGTACCGAGTCATGCCTTCGGCGAAATGCTCAGCCAAATTAAACCCTACTTATTACCAAAGGCTAAAATAGCTTGGGCAACCAAAGGTTTAGATCATAAAACAGGTCGATTACTGCAAGATGTTGCCCGTGATATTCTGGGGGATGATATTTCATTGGCCGTGCTTTCTGGGCCAACCTTTGCAAAAGAGATGGCGGCTGGCTTACCAACGGCTATTTCATTATCGTCAACTGATGATGATTTTGTCACTGAAATTTCTGATCTATTACATTGTGGCAAAACCTTTCGGGTCTATGCAAATAAAGACTTTATTGGTGTACAACTTGGTGGTGCGGTTAAAAATGTTATCGCTATCGGTGCTGGTATCGCCGACGGTATTGGCTTTGGTGCCAATGCTCGTACTGCGTTAATTACCCGTGGTTTAGTTGAAATGACACGTTTAGGCTGTGCACTTAATGCCGAGGCAAGTACTTTTATGGGGATGGCTGGATTAGGTGATTTAGTCTTAACCTGTACTGATAATCAATCACGTAATCGTCGATTTGGCTTAGCACTTGGCAGCGGCGTTGATGTTGAAAAAGCGATGGCTGATATTGGCCAAGTTGTTGAAGGTTATCGTAATACCAAAGAAGTTTATATGCTAGCACAACGTATGGGCGTAGAAATGCCGATAGTTGAGCAAGTCTATCAGGTACTTTATTGCGGAAAATCAGCAAAGCTAGCCGCTGCTGATTTACTGTCCCGCGACCGTACTGTCGAATAATTTTACACCTTGTTTGGCTCCGTTTATCTTTACTATTGTAAATTTAAACTGAGCCTTCAAAGCCCATTTGTCGCCAAGCTTCAAAAATAAGCACTGCGGTGGCATTCGATAAATTCATACTCCGGCTGTCTTTTAGCATGGGGATACGAATTTTATCTTCATCGGGTATTTGCTGTCTTACTTCTTCTGGCAAACCACTGGTCTCTGAGCCAAAAAGTAAATAATCCCCAGGTTTAAAGGCAATATCACCATAGTAATTGGTTGTTTTAGTGGTCACCGCTAAAACTCGCTCAGGTTGTTCACTTTCGATAAAAGCTTGATAATCTTTATGGCGCTTAATGGCGGCAAACTCATGGTAATCTAAACCCGCGCGGCGAAGCTTTTTATCGTCTAGGTCAAAGCCAAAGGGTTCAATAAGGTGTAACCTAAAGCCTGTATTCGCACAGAGGCGGATAATATTACCGGTATTCGGTGGAATTTGTGGCTGAAACAAAACGACGTCTAACATAAAAATGTACTTAAATTCGAAGATGATAAGGTATTATACCAAACGAATTACTATATTGTACAAATTAGCGCTTAAGTAGCAAGCATGGAAAAGTAATGACTATGAGTGAAGCTTTATCAAAAAAAAATGATTACAGTTTTTGGGTAAGAGTAGCTGCTTTCGCTGCTACTGGAACGGCCTTATTACTTTTTCTTTTGAAACTGTATGCTTGGGTGGTAACAGATGCTAGCTCAATGCTGGCTTCGGCCACCGATTCGATGTTGGATTTATTTGCTTCGTTGATGAATGTGGTTATTCTTCATTATGCATTGGCACCCGCCGATGAAAAGCACAAATTTGGTCACGGTAAAGCCGAGAGTTTAGCGGGTTTAGTACAAGCCGCTTTTGTGACCGGTTCTGCGTTGTTATTGATCTTTCATGGCTTTGACCGAATTCTTCACCCCAAACTGGTTGTTAAAACAGAAATAGGCATAGTGGTGACGATTATAGCTATCGTGATGACACTGTTATTAGTGGTGTTGCAACGTTTTGTGATTGCCAAAACCCGTTCCGTTGCCATCAGTGCCGATGCCTTGCATTACCAGTCAGATTTATTATTAAACCTGGGCGTATTAGCGGCGTTGATTTTAAGCAGTGGCTACTCTCTATATGCAGATGGCATCTTTACTTGTCTTGTTGGAGTGTTGCTATTGAGTGGCGCTTTAAAAATTATTTACTTAAGTGTGCACAACTTAATGGATCATGAACTGAGTGAAGAAGAGCAGACTGAAATTACCGCTATTGTCATTGCTCATGATTCGACCTTAGGTGTTCATGACTTGAGAACCCGACAATCAGGCCCGCAGCGCTTTATTCAATTTCATTTAGAGCTCGATGACCGACTGTCTTTACTGGAAGCTCACGATATTGGTGAAGCGATAGAAAAAGAAATTGAAGCGAAATTCTCGCCTTGCGAAGTGTTTATTCATCATGATCCCACTTCAGTGGTAGCCATTAAAACGGTTAATGTAGACCAAGAACCGCAATAGAAATAACATTAAGTTGAATGTGTATCAAACCACTGCAGTGCTTTTTTTAAGGTGGGGCTGCGGTACTGGTCTTGCTCAAACATAAGCTCGTGCCGCGCATTGTCGACAGTGAAAGGTTTGCCTTCAGGGCAAGACTGTTGGTGGTATTGGTGCAATTGCTGGCAGAAAGTGTTTTGCGCTTTATTACAAACGATAGTGTCGTTACCTGCCTGCATGACTAAGATAGGTGTAGTCAATTTAGCTAAATCTGCAAAAATATTTTTCTTAGCGATAATGGCTTCTTTGAGCCAATGAGTGGTGACGCCGCCCAATTGTATTTCTTTATTTTTCTGATAAAGTTCCACAAAAACTTGGTAGCGAACAGTCGATTGACTAAGCTCATTTTTAGCAAAAGGTGTATCGTTAAAGGCCGTTTGTCCAATAAAAAAATTAGCTTCAGTAGCTAAGTAAGCGTTAAAAAAATCACCTAAATAAATAATCCCTTTGGCAAGCCAGTTAGCGATATTGCCGTAGTTAACTGCAATCATTGGCGAGGTTAACACCGCAGATTTTGCTGACAGTGGGTATAACTGCATCATGCGCACAGCAATGGCTCCCCCCATCGAATGTGCTAATAAATGGGGTTTTTTAGCGGGCGTTTTACTGGCATTATTTGTGGCACTTTCTAAAACAACCTCATCAATAAATTTTTTAAGATCTTCGGCGTAGTCATCAAATTTTTTTACATAGCCTTTTTGGCTATCATTCAACAAACGTTGTGACAAACCTTGACCACGGTGGTCGACGATAAATATATTATAACCTTGCTGATATAAGTCAAAGGCGAGCTCTTGATACTTTAGATAGCTTTCAGACCGTCCGGTAACCAGTACAAGATTTTCTTGATTTTTGGAGTGAGTAAAGGTTGCGTAATTTATTCTTATTTTATCGACGCCACTAAAAGATGAAAAATAACCTAGCTGCCAAAACTGTTTTATTTCAGTTGATAAGCGAGCACTAAGCTCACTTTCTTTGCCATAGTCATTACAATTGATTTTCGCTAAAGCCATGTTGTTTAATCCTAAGGTCGCATGACATTAGCGGTGATAATTCACTTATGCTCATCAGTTTTATGTCAGTGTTGTGCTTATCGGCAAAGTAATGGTTACAGATAAGCCACCAGAGTCGTTGTTTTTAGCACTTATCTCACCATTATGTGCTAATACTGCTTGCTGCGCTATCGCTAAGCCTAAGCCGGTGCCACCCGTGTTTCTATCTCGGGCTTCATCGACACGATAAAAAGGCTGAAAAAGTTTTTCGATGGTACCTTGAGGAACGCCATTACCGCTATCGCTAATGATAATCTTGATACTGTCTTGTTGATTGAGAATAACACTCGCCATAGAAATGACCACTTCACTGTGCTTTGGGCTATATTTAATGGCATTAATAATGACATTACTAAAAGCACTGCTTAATAAATTTTGATCTCCGGGTAGATCCAAAGAGAAAAAGTGCTTCATAGTAATTAAGATATGTTTTTCGTCAGCAAGGTACTGGCAGTCTTGGCAGATATCGGCTAATAATTCATCGAGATGAACGGTTTGCAAATTAATTTTTTGAAAGGTGTTTTCTAATCGAGAAAGAGAAAGCACATCGCTTATCATTTCATTTAAACGGCTAACTTCTAGTTCACAGCGCGCGAGATGCTTTTTTTGCAGCTCGGGTTTGTTAATCGCTTGCTGAGCTAGGCCAACCGCAAGTTGTAAGCGAGTCATCGGCGAACGAAGCTCATGAGAAACATCGGCTAATAAACGCTGATTAGCGGTTAGATTTAATGATAACTTGTCGGCCATAGTATTAAAGCTGGTGGCAAGTGAACCCAGTTCGTCTTTTCTTTTATTGGCATGTTCGATACGGGCATCAAGCTGACCGTTACCAATATCGGTTGCCGCACGTCGTATTGCCAATATTGGCTTAATTAATGTTCGTGCTAATAACCAGGCTAATAGAGCACTGACCGCAATGGGGATGGCAAGTTTCAACCAATTGGGCAGTTGCATAATAAAAGAATCAAAATGTCGAGACTGACCTTTAATGGCTAAATATAGTTCGACGGGTTGATTATCTAAAATGATATTTTTAGGGCCGGTAATACGAGATCTCGGAAATTGAATCGAGGTGATGGCTGAAAAGCGATTTTTTTCTAGGTAGCTAACCAAGTCTTTTAAAAAACGGCTACTATCGGTGGTGAGCTGACCACTATCAATATTTCTGATAATAATAGCTTCATTAGGTGATTTTCCTCGATATCGCAAAAGTCCATCGGCTGAAGTATTATTCCTTTCAATATGTTTAGCGATACGGTTCAATTTTTTGAGGTCACCATGGTGCGCAGGCAAAACAATACTGTTCTGTGCTAACTGCGCTGAGATAAATCGTGTTGCTATAATAGAGCTTAAGGCGAACAGCCAAAACCATAAAAATATCTTAAAGCCAATCGATGAAAATGACTGTCTAATTTTATTGAGCATTAGTCATTTATCCCCGTGCTCTCTCCTGTGAGGAAGATATAACCCGCGCCGCGAATGGTTT
The DNA here is from genome assembly GCF_014077325.1 of Colwellia sp. BRX8-5. NCBI lineage: Bacteria > Pseudomonadati > Pseudomonadota > Gammaproteobacteria > Alteromonadales > Colwelliaceae > Colwellia > Colwellia sp. BRX8-5. The sequence goes on along the minus strand of NZ_JACGVR010000035.1, from coordinate 27,001 downwards.
TTAATTTATCACTTGCAGAAAACTCGAGTAACTTACGACGAATATTACTGATGTGCATGTCGATACTGCGATCAAAAGCACTCAGTTTACGTTTCAAAATTTGTTCTGATATTTCATTTTTACTGACGATTTGACTGGCATTATTCATCAGCAAAGCCAATATTTGAAATTCGGTACCGGTTAATTCAACTAACTGTTGATGGCAAAAAGCCTGACGAGTGCTATGTTCAAGCCTGACCTCATTAATTTGCTGATGGCTGATAGTACTTTCATTGGACTTAACTATTTTAATACGTCGTAAAATAGCTTTAATGCGTGCCAGTAATTCACGATGCTGAAAAGGTTTCGCTAAATAGTCATCGGCGCCTAGCTCTAAGCCTAATATTCTGTCGTCGTTATCACCTTTAGCTGTTAACATTAAAATTGGCGTTTTATGCTGGCCACCTAAGGCTTTTAATACTTCAAAGCCATTTAGTTTTGGCATCATAACATCAAGTAATATCAGTGAGAATTTTTCATCATAAGCACGTGCCAGACCACTAACACCATCATGACAGGCTTCTAATTCAAATCCTTCATACGAGAGATACTCAGTTAATAACTCAGTGAGTTCTTTGTCGTCATCGATGATTAATATTTTCTGTTTGCTCATGAGGTTTTGTTATCTTTTGTTAGTGTCGGTATTTGGCGTATCTTAATATTAACTTAACTGTTATTAGAAAACTGACTTTGTTGTTGCCTTTACAAAAACTTTACACTGCCTTGCGTTTCTTTGCGTTGCAAGGTTTATAGTTACCTCACTTAGATGAATGAATCGATTCACCGGGCTCGCTCAGTAATTGATTGATTAACTTATTCGATATTATTATCAATTTAACCCAGAGGTAAATCTTATGAAAAGTAAACTATCAGTTTTATTAGCAAGTGCAGTATTAACCTTATCCTTAGCAAGTACCGCAGCGTTGGCCATTAATAACGGCGATGGCGTTAACAATGACCGTCATGATGCCAAGCATACCGGTAACCATCAGCACAAATCAAAGCGTGGCATGAAAAGTGACTTTAAAAGAATGGCGAAGTATCTAGCGCTTACTGATGAACAACGTGAGCAGGCAAAGGTGATAAATAAAACGGCAAAAACAAGTGGTTTAGTATTGAAAGAGAGCATGCAAGGTTTTCATCAACAACGTAAAGCGTTACTGATGGAAGAGCACTTTAATGAACAAGCTTTTGTTGATTTACAAAGTCAATACCAAGATATTATTGCACAAAAAGCCTTAATTAAAGCAAAGAAAGAACACAGTTTTATGATGATATTAACGGAGGCACAAAAAGAAAAAATGCAGTCACATCAAAAGCATGATGGGAGAAGAAAGCATCTTGCTGAGTAATCTTATTATCTAGCAATACTGAAAGAAAATATTTTAGACATGGTGCTTTCTACCGGTTGGTCATTATAACTTGCCGGGGTGAAACGCCATTTTTCTAATGATGAACGAATAGTATTACGAAAATAACTGACTCTGCCTTCACCATCGTATTGAATATCACGTACATAGCCATTTTTATCTATGGTGAATGTAACTTCTACATCTGTTTCAATACCTTTTCGCTTAGCATTGGCAGGGTATTTCGGGTATGTTGATGTCAGTAATTGCGCGGGTGCGTGTTCTGGCATGTAGTTAGTTGTCGATTCACTTGTCGAGGAAAGTACTTGCTCTATCATCTGTGAACGACGAGTTGTTGGTAGCGCTAAGTGCGAATTTATGGCTAATGGCTGCTTAGTCAAATCAGCTATTTGTGCAGCGTATGGGTTTTTTAATAATGAAGCTTTTTTGGTTGAGTCAGTGCGCTCAAAGGCTAATTCTGCTGGCGATTTACCCATAGTAACCGTTTGACTTAATGCCAATTGAGCTAAAGATTTGTTTACCTTTACTTGAGTACTAGGCTGTTCAGCTTGATTTTTTTGAACAGCCAAAGATTCAGTAAAATTACTTAAAGGTTCAGATTTAGCCTTTTTAAGCCCGACTAATTTATTGTTTACGACTGTCGCTAAGGTATCGACAGTATTCTTTTCTTGGGGATTGTTGGCATTACCCGTGTTTTTAGTACTGTCGTTGTTCTCAAAATAAGCTTGTGCGACTACGAGCTCAGCATTTACTGGATTTTTATTGGTATTTTTAGGAAAAAATGGCGCTATCATCTTTGCGGGTAGTTTGTTTTCTAAGGCATTACTTTCATTGCCTCGGTGTAATAATTGCTGCGCCAAAGAAGGTAACGCTATTTCATCGCCACTATCTGTGTATGTTTTGAAGTCATCATCGGCGCTGCGGTATAAAGGAATGGTATCAGTGCCTATATCTAAGCTAGGAATTTGGATGTATTTTTTACTGCCCACAGCAATAATTGAGAAAATAATGACGATAGACGCTAACCATTTTCCTGAGTGAGTCGTTGTTGAGCAGTGTTGGTCGTGGTCAACTAAACGCAGAACGCGTTGCTTTAAATCACCACCCGATGCCGCCATTGCCATAGCGGGAATAGAATGATGACGGTGGCTGTCACATATTGAAGCGGTATCTGCCAGAGTGTGCGCATAAGCAACAGGGTTACCACAATGCTGCACAGCAATATCATCACTACAATATTCACGCTCATTACGCATTTGCTTTGACACCCAACGCACAGCGGGGTGGAAGAATAAAAAGATTTCTACCAAGGTCTGAATGAAGTTAACTAGATAGTCATGTCGACGAATATGTGCCAGTTCGTGCAATATCAACATATCAAGTTGTGCGGGTGTTAAACCTGTCAACATAGTAACGGGAACAAGTACTATCGGCTTTAACCAACCTATTGCCATAGGCACATCATTTTTAAGTGAGATTAATAGTCGAGGTGAACAGGTTAATTTTACTTGTTCAACTAAGTGCTGAAATCTGGCTTCAAGTTCAGCATTTGCCGGCGAGGTGCCTATTTTTGGTAGTTGGTTAACATTATATAATTCGATGAACAGCTTTAGCGCTAAGGCAAAGCTTATTGTTACCCATGTTAATGATAAATAGGGTAAGAATTCAACCGCATTGGAGTACCAAACAGCAGTGTTTTGGGCGTCATTATTTATGATGTCGCCCAGCAAGATGCTGTTATTTAATAAAGGACCAAATTGTGGAAAGTCAGCTTGAGAGATAATATAGAAAGTGAAAAAAGGCAGTAATAAATTAGCTACCATAGCCAATGACGCCATCGCATAACGCCATTGTGGTTTTTTATAAGAAGTAAACGTTAATGCCAACTTTAGCGCAAGCGCAACGAAAATCCCTTGCCAAAGAAAATGGATAAGGGTTAACGATAAATTGTATAAAAATGGACTACTCATTAAATTAATCTGACATTATCCTTCCATGTTATAGCACTTTTTAGATTGTACTATAACAAGTGTAGCAGTTTTTACTTTTCTAGCTCATTAAGTAATTGACGAATGTCGGCAATTTCTTCTTTACTGGTTGATTCATCTAAAGCTCGCATCACTAATTTTGACGTTGAGCCACCAAAAGCCTTTGAAGCTAGGTCTTTTAATAATGAAGATTGTGTAAAGGTTTCACTATTTGATGGTGCATAGACATGGGCACGATTACTTTCGTCTCGAATGACCAAGGTTTTTTCATGCATAATTTGTAAAATCTTCAAAACAGTGGTGTAACCTGTCTTTTGCGTTTTACTGACAACATCATGTACCTGACGAACTGTTGCTGGACCGACTTTCCAGAGAACATTAAGCAAAGTTAACTCTGCTTCTGTAGGCTTGATATTTGTATTATCTCGAGCCATCTAAAATCCTTAATACTATGAATAATTATAAGTTATATACGAATGCAATCGTATCTTGTGTTGATAAAATGAGCAACACCTTTTGTTGTTAGTGGCTTTGTTTTAAAATATCACTATGATAACAAAGGTTTTTAAATTGAATTTATTTTTTATTTGCTCAAGGTTTAATGTAGTACGAGCGAGGTAGTTAGTAAAAATGGTAGCGATTTTTAGTGTGATATTAATTAAATATCGACCGGTGATTTTCGATGGTGTTTGGCTAAGCGCCGTGATTACAGGGTGCCGTGAACTTATCGGGAATCGTGATAATTCCGATCTAGAAAAGACATTAAAGAGAGTGGTTAGCGATGTTATTAATCACGAAGGCATATTCGCCCCAGACTTATTGCCCTGATTGCTGGTCTTACTGAACGTCAAGCTCCATAACATTTACTAAAATCTAGCAAAAAGCCAATAGCGTATTTCAGGAAAATTCACTACTGGCTCTTTAATGAGCAATAACTTTTGGTTAATCAGCGTTAACAATATTGGCGTAGAGTTCACCTAAACGGGTCACTGTACCTGGATGAGCATCAACATCAAACTCGATCATGCCAGGACCAAACGTTGACACTACCGTAGAGCCAAGTTTAAAACGTCCCATTTCATCACCTTTTTCAAAAGTGATCGCATCAGCGCCGTCAGCCGGGTAACTTTCTCTGAAAATTCCCTTGGCTCTAGGTGAAGTAATCGTACCTGCCCAGGTTGTTTCTATACTGGCAACTATGGTTGCGCCAACAAGGACCATAGCTAAAGGTCCTGATTTTGTATCAAAGATAGCGACAACACGTTCGTTACGAGAAAATAAGTTAGGCACGTTATTAGCGGTTAATGGGTTAACAGAAAATAAATCACCGGGTACAAAGATCATTTCGCGTAATGTTGCTGCCATCGGCATATGAATACGATGATAATCTTTTGGTGCTAAATAAATACAAGAAAACTTTCCGCCTTGAAAAGGCTTTGCGGTGTTATATGAACCACCCAGCAAGGTTTCCAATGAATAATCAAAACCTTTTGCTTGTATTAAACGTCCGTCTTCAATATCGCCTTGCTGACTAATAGCACCGTCAACGGGATAGCAGAGGGTTGTTTCATTGTTATCAATAGGGCGCGCACCATCTTCAAGTTCGCGGGTAAAAAAATCGTTGAAGGTGGTAAAGTCTTCGGCATTCTTAAGCTTTGCTTCTGACATATTAATGCCGTAATGCTTGATAAATGCTTCAATGGCTTTTGTGGTTACTCGGCCACATTCTGCAGCGGCAAATTTTCCAGCTAAACGCGAAATCAAATGTTTAGGCATAATGTATTGAAGGGTGATTTTTAATTTATTTAAAAGCACTGAATTTCCTTTATATTATTAATATTAATTTAGTCGTTAAAACGAGAGGTTAATTTATTATCGCCTAAACTGGCTAAAATTCGTTGAAAGCTCGCTAAACGTTTTGGATGTATTTTCATTTCTTCACCGGCGGCTATTAATGCACAACCAGGATCATTTTGGTGTTTACAATCTCTAAATCGGCAACCACCCAAGTAATCTTCAAATTCAATAAAGCCACCATAAACTTCTGCTGGCGTTAAATGCCATAAGCCAAACTCTCGAATACCGGGTGAATCAATTAAATCACCACCTTGTTCAAAATGGTATAAGCGAGCAACTGTTGTTGTGTGTTGACCTAGACCAGAGTTCTCAGAAACTATTTTTGTCATTAAACCCAGTTCAGGCATCAAGGTGTTAGTAAGTGTTGACTTACCCACGCCAGATTGACCTACAAAGATACTGGTATGTTCGCTAAGTTGTTTCTTAAGCTCTTCTATACCGTGTTGAGATTCATTACTGACATAAATCACCTGATAACCAATCTCACGATAAATATCGAGATGTTGCTCAATTTCAGCTTTACTGGCTTTATCAAGTAAATCAGTTTTATTGAGTAAGATAACGGGGGTGATACCTGTTTGCTCTGCCGCCACTAAATACCGGTCGATAATATCAGGGTTAAAGGCAGGTAACACCGAAGAGACAATTAATATTTGTGTGATATTTGCCGCTATGGGTTTTACACCGTCATAAACATCTGGACGACTTAATACTGACGTTCGCTCATGAACCGCTTCAATGACTCCTGAAATACTGTGTTGTGTTTCTTTACCTCTGCGCCATAAAACTTTATCACCACAGACCAAAGATTTAACACCGCGGCGTATATTACAACGTATGCAATCACCATTTTCTGCTTCTACATCGGCATGCTGGCCAAAGCGACTGAGAATAGTCCCGTTTTCAGGCTCTCCCAACTCAGTATCTTGCCATTGCACTTGCTCTGGTTTATTACGCAGTTTTTTAGCTTGATTATCTTTAATGCGCCTTGTCTGACCTTTAGTCAGTTTTTTTAGCTTAGACATGGAGTTTTATCATGATAATTATGGAGTTTCACTCGTCTTTTAAAAGGGTAATGCGACAAAAAGTTTTAATCACAGTTCATTGTCACGTATTATACTGACTAAATCACCATTCATCTAATATACTTGTAATAGTAATATCAGTCTCACTTAGTTTGTTACCTTGCTGTGGCGAAGAAAACAAATGAAGATAAGGCGCTTGATTGAATAATCGTGAGCTATTACGATTAAGAGCAACTTAGCCTTGGCGTACTTTAGGGGGCACAAGTGGGTGATAACTTAATGATATTGGTATCAGTAAAACAGTTGGCATTTTTAAGGAAGCGGCATGACAGGTAACGAGACAAATTTAATTTGGTTAGATTTAGAAATGACAGGCCTAGAACCCAATACAGATGTGATTTTAGAGATTGCCAGCATAGTGACTGACAGTCAGTTAAATATTTTAGCTCAAGGACCTGTTTTTGCTATTCACCAAAGTGATGAGGTGTTAGACAATATGAGTCAGTGGTGTATCGAACACCATGGTCAATCAGGCTTAACTACACGTTGTCGTGAAAGTGTTAGTACGCTAGCCGATGCTACCGAGGCGACGATTAAGTTTGTTAAACAATATGTGCCAAAAGGTAAGTCACCGATGTGTGGTAATAGCATTGGACAGGACAGACGCTTTATTAATAAATATATGCCTGATTTTGAAGATTACTTTCATTACCGGAATATAGACGTTAGCACCGTTAAAGAATTAGCGCGTCGCTGGAAACCTGAAGTGTTAGATAAAGTGGTAAAAACGGGTGCTCATTTAGCGCTTGATGATATTTTAGAGTCAATTGCTGAAATGAAAGTTTATCAAGAACATTTCTTTAAACTATAGCGCTCAGTAATAATGTATAAATCAAAGCGCTTAGGGCGCTTTTTTTATGCACGTTTTTAACTGGACACTCACTATAAGTTTGTCACGCGCCTTTATCTGGACACTCACTATAAGTTTGCCACAGGGTAAAAAAACTTGAAGGTCAGACCAGTTTACGCGACACTTAATTAAAATTAACAGCAGGCAAATAAATTATGACGAACAAATTTGGAAAAATAATCAGTAAAGTTAATAGAATGCCGCGCTTTATGCGCTCTTTTTTACTGACTAAAATTTTCTGTTCGACAGTAAAGTATGCTGGTACTTCATCAATAAAGTTGATTTCTGTTTCTCATACCAAAGCGGTATTATCGTTAGAAAACAAAAAGAAAGTACAAAACCATATTGGTGGTGTTCATGCCATTGCTGCGGCATTATTGGCAGAGTCGGCGACGGGTATCGTTTTTGGGATGAATGTTCCCGACACTTGTGTACCGCTATTGAAAAGTATGACATTTCATTTTCAAAGGCGAATGCAGGGAAATTTGTCTGCGGTAGCTGTATTAAGCCTCGCTGACATTGAACAAATAGAAAATTCGGATAAAGGCAGTTTGATGGTCAGTGTCGAGATTACCGATGAATCTGATCAACAGCCTATTGTTTGTGAAATGGAGTGGGCTTGGGTAACCAAAAGACGTTAAGTTTGATAAGATAAAAAGAACCTGTAAACGCGCTGATTGATTTGACCTTAGTCGGCTATGAGGCGCGTTATTTTTAAAACAGCTTACTCATATCGTTATTAAAAACCGTTGATTCTTAGTGACAATTCCTTACACTGTATTTTTAACTAAATTTACCGTTGAAGGTATTGATCAATATGGACGCTACTCGTTACTTTTTTCAGCAATTATCAGGACGATTTTTTCGGATTGCTTTACTTTCATTTATTCTTTTTAGCGCCTTAACTGCTCTGTTAGTTCTTCGTGATAATCAAGTGACCTCGTTAGTAGAGAACGAGCTGCCATCGTTAGCGAATAAGCATAAACAACAACAACAAATTTTAATCACTTATCTAGCCTTAGAAAATTTAACTAAACGTATTGATGCCAAAAATTTATCTGCTGACTATGAGATCGCCCAACAGCAAATTAATAAAATATCTTTACTGGTAAAAAATAATAAAGCTCAGCTTGATTTGATGTATGTTGGCCATAAAGAATTTTCAGGTGTTATTGATAAACTTAGTGAAAATCATCAGAGAAACACTCAACTTAAGCAAAATACCATTATTCAACTGCAGTTAATTAATGATCAATTAACGGTTGAGATTAAGGAAAAACAGCGACAAAAAAGTCTGCTGTTACAGCAACTCAATTCAGATAAATACACTGATAAAGTCACCGCAACCCGCGCTAAGGCCTATGTAAAGCAAATTGCAGAATTGAGTGACTTACAACCATTACAACAAACCATTATCCGTGCACTATTAGCCTTTCAACAATTGAATTTACAGTCTTCTATTTTAGATTTTGATGATGTTAGTACCGAGCTAAAGCAAGTATTAACGAGCTTTCTCCCAGAAGAAAGCACGGTTAGCCAACAGGGTGAGTTATTAACGCTACAACTTAATACTTTAGAGCAATTATTATTTTCACAACAGAATTCGGTAGCCAAGTGGCGCAGTCATTTACGGTTATCTCGTTTATATGTCGAATTTATTGAGCAACAACAACAAAAATTACAGCTGTTAGTGCTTGAATCTATACCACCAGGACCTTTATCTGCAGATAAAAAATTACGATTAATCGATTGGTTACCTACTGAGATAAATGATTTTTTAGAAAAGCAAAACGTTAATGTTAACAATCAAGATCTACAAGCAACTGTGCTTAGTGTGATCGCACTACTATTTGTGCTGTTATTGTCGATGCTATTTAAAAGTAAAAGCAAAATAAAAAAATATGGCCAAGAGAGTGTGCAATTATTTAGGCTGTTCATTGAAAAAAGAACAAAGGATAGTGATGAAAAACTGACCCCCAACGGTTTTAATTCAATGGAAAATAAAGAAATTGCCGAACAGCTTGAAACCGCGCTCGAAACAATGATTAACCCTGAGCACAGTGAGCAAGAGTATCAGCAACAGCTTAGTGAGCAGCAAGCCGCTATTGACAATATAAATCAACAAAATGAAGAAATTAAAAAATTAAAAGCGTCCCTACAGCAATTCGCATTAACCCATAATACGCAAATTTTAGAGCGACAATCACAAGACAATGAAAACACCACAAAGTTAACCAATATGGTGGTGCGCAGTATGTTGCAAAGCCAAAGTGTTTCTATTGGTGCTGGTGTAACTTCGGTACAAGTTTATCGACAACTCGCGCGTATTTTTGATTGCTGTCAACAACATAAAATTCGCAGTGAATTTTTATCTGCGGTCAAACCTATGACGCTAAGCGATGTTGCTTTGCACAACGAAATTGACGCGGCATTACTTAATATTATTGCCGATGCCCATTTACAGCGTAATAAAATTTATTACCAACAAGATCCACAATTGTTAACTGCTGCGAAAGTTGACGTACGCTTATTTCACCGGCTGTTAAGTGGCCTATGCCGATTACTACTTGCTGATTTATTTAAAGCTAATTTACATATTAGTACCCTTGTTATCGATAAAAATGAAGGCCAGCAAATTGTTCGTTTTGATTTTTCTGTGACCAGCAAAAAAACAATCGCAAAGCTACCCGAGGCCCTCGAGTGCTTATTATTAGACGAGCGCCTTGAGTCAGCAAAAACCAATACAAACGATACCCTTGATTACTTATGCTTACTGTTTGATTCACTTAACGTCACAGATAAAAATGTGCAGTTACAAGAAAAGGGTTACCAGTTCTGCTTTACTCTGCCGATAGGTTTTGCTGATGTAGCACAAGAGATATCGGTAGAGCGTATTAATTTAAAGCAAGCCAATATTTTGTTGTTATCAAGTGATGCCGACATTTGCAGTATTACAGAAAAAGCGATCACTTCAGCTAATGGCATAATAACTACCTTAGCCGATCCTGAACAAGTTATTGAACAACTGAGTACCGCGCAGTTAATTGATAAAAGCATTGATGTCGTTATGTTGGCCAGTGACCTTTATGTAAAATCAGTTGAAAAAATACAGCAACAGATATCAAGTTTATCGATAGATATTCGGCCAAAGCTTTTTGTTATGCAAGCCTATCTTAATGCGCCTTTAGAGCGATATGGCTTGTTTGAACAGACAGAAACGCCATTGCAAATACTCACACTTCAGCAAAGCTTAGCTGATTTTTTAACGACAGAACAAACGACTAACCATCAACTTTCTGCCAGTGTGTTTAATAAACATCAGTATTTATCGACCCAAGTTGAAGTGCTTTTTGCGGTAGAAAATCCAAGTAAACAGTTAACTTTGCTGCGTATTTTACAATGGTTAGGATTACAGGTAAAAATTGTCTGTCAGCCTAAAACAATGACTCAATTGTGGAGCTCTGGAAGATACTTATTGTTATTTACCGAATTTGAACAATCACCTTTTATTAAAATGTCTGCTGGAAAAAGTGTACGCCGTGACATTTTTACTTTTAATCAAAGTAATTTCTCCGTTGAAGACTCACCAAAATTGGCAGATAAGTGGGCTGTTTCTATTTTACCTGCTTTGCATGATGTCGATGCTTTGGTGCTACTTTTACAGCCTTGGTTGAAAGCAAAGCCAACTAAAGTGGTTGCTATTAATACAGTAAAAGCACAAAGTAATAAGACTAAAGAGCATAATAATATTGACGCTGAACTGTTAAAAACAACTGAAAAGCTTGATAACGTATTATCGAACTTAGATTTAACACCCGCTGCGAAAACAAATCAACCTGAACCTTTTAACCTTGAACACTATGCAAAAAATCAGGGCTCTGCAGAATTGGCAATGTTGATGCTAGATGACTACCTTGCTGATATTGATGACGCGATGAAAAAATTATCAACGGCACTAGCGGTACATAATTACCCATTAGCGATGAGTCTAACGAGTAGCATGTTTACAACCAGTAAAATATTAACCGCTAACGACTTTATTGATATTAGCCAGCAGCTATTATTTAGTCTTACGTCAAATACGGTCATAGAACATCAACAAGTTATGTCGTTATTTAGTCAATTAAGCGAACAGCAACGCCTGTTAAATGAGTTTGCTGAGGCAATATAATATGACTACTGGGATACTAGTTAAATGAGTTTTAAAATTGAAAAAGAAATAGACGTTGCTAGCCCTTGTGTTGGAATTTTTTTAAATGCTTGGTTAATGTGTTTACAGGGATACTAGTTAAATGAGTTTTAAAGCTGAAAAAGAAATAGATGTTGCTAGTCCTTGTGTAAGATACTGCTGTTTAAATGCTTGGTTAATGTGTTTACAGGGATACTAGTTAAATGAGTTTTAAAATTGAAAAAGAAATGGATGTTGCTAGTCCTTGTGTTAGAAATTGCTGTTTAAATGCCGATGATATCTGCCTTGGTTGTTTCCGCCATATTGATGAGATTTTGGCGTGGACAAGCTATAAAAGTAAAGAAAAAATAACGGTAATTAACAACTGTCAACAAAGACGAATAGTGATTCAAAAGAAGCACGATTAAGGTAAAAGTTAAATGGAAATTACTGAAGAAAGTGAATTAGACGATTTTTCACAACTTACCGTGCTGATAATAGACGATAACCGATTAGTTCATGACACCTTAAAAAGAGGATTGTATGATATCGGCATTAATCACGTAAAATGTGCAGAAAGTGCTTATTACGGTATAAGGTTATGTGAAACAACACGTTTTCATATTGTTATTTGCTCATTCAATGTAAATAGTGATAAAGACGGTTTTCATTTACTCGAAGAATTAAAATTCAGAGGTCATGTTAATAAAACCACGGTTCTTATTTTTCTCAGTACTGAAACGAATGAGTCTCTTGTTAATTCAATTGTCGAATTACAGCCCGATGACTTTTGGGTAAAACCACTCGCCCCTAAAACAGTGCAACAACGCTTAATCCATACCTTGCAAACTAAAAAGCAATTATTCAACATGTATCGAGCGACTGATACTAAGAGTTTTTCGAAAGTTATATATTTTGCTGACCGTCATCTTGTTAATCAAAGTTTACACCAATATCACCCCAATATATTGCGGATGAAAGGTGAGGCTTACTTAAGTCTTTTAGAATTTGAAACGGCAGAATCTTTTTTTAAAAGCCTATTGAAAACCTATACCTACGCTTGGGTTTATTTAGGCTATGTAAAGTCTTTGTTAAAGCAAGGGCGTATAAACGAAATTAATGAACTGATTGAAAAGTTAATTAATAAGCCCGCTACTCGATTTGGGGCTCATGATATGCTGGCGCAATATTATATTGAGCATGAGCAATATGAAAAAGCCTACGATGAGATAAAAAAAGCAACTGCGTTGTCGCCACGAAATATTGAACGTAATAAAAAATCATGGGATTTAGCACGACTCAATCATGACCATGAAGGACAATATATAGCGACACGAAATATCGCCCAGCAAGCGAAAAACTCTATTCATGATTCACCCGAATTGCTCTTAAATGTTATTCGTTCAGGCATTGATTTAGCGGCGGCTATTACTGACGAACGATCCTTTAAAGTTTTGCAGCAAACAGACAAGCATATTAAGCAACTTCAAAATGATTATAGCGACGCAAATGAGTTTAAACAGCAGTTATTAGTGATCCAAGCACGGTTATACATTGTTCGTGAACAAAAAGAGAAGGCCACTAAACTTGTTGAAAACCATGTTAATTTTATTGCGTCACCGCAAATTGAAGACAACCTAGATAAAGTGAAAGTCTTTCACGAATTGGGTATGCGCGAAGAAGCGCTAACAATGTTAGAGATTATTGGTAAACAAGTCTCAGGTGATTCATTAACGAGCCAAGTGATCAATAAATATATTGAGCAAGAAAGTCTTGAGCGTGCTGAAATTAATTTTTCACCCAAACAACTGAACGATATGGCGATTGAACATTTCGAAAAAAATCGTTTACAGCCCGCGCTTAAGGCTATTCAGCAAGCTCTAAGATTAACACCTCATAATATTAAATTAACGATGCGTATGTTAAAAATATTGGTGGTGATTAAACAAAGTAATGAATTTGATGAAAGTCACCAAAAACTGGGCGATGATGCGTTTGCTTTACTCTTGTCTGCGAACATTAAAGGCAGCGGTGTTGAGTCTATAGAGCAGTTAAAAATAAAGTGGCAGCAAGCTGAATCAGCCGAGTCTGCTAAGCATCTCTAGGTAAACCTTTTTCAACACTGCGGATCAAGCGCTCGGTTAATCGTTGATTTTTTATTGGAAAGTCACTTTGCTGTTCTGCAGCGATTCGCTTATTGTCTTGTTGATGCAATGCCCAATTAATATGTTCAGCAACCATAGGCTCTGCGGTTGCTAACTTATTATTTAACGCGTTAACATTTTCTGCACTATATGGCGCATTACCGATTGCAACGGAAATATTTCGTTGCCAGCTATTAAAACCAATACGGCGAATAGGAGACCCCTCTGTTTTATTGAGAAAGGTCGCTTCATCCCAGCTAAATACGGTTAATAATTCAACATTATCAAGGTTTTGGCGAGGGGAGAAATCGCCTTCGTGACTGATGTTAGCAAATTTATTCCATGGGCAAATGAGTTGGCAATCATCACAGCCATAAATTCTGTTGCCAATTAACGGCCTAAACTCTTCTGGAATTGCGTCACGCAATTCGATGGTTAAATAGGATATACAACGGCGAGCGTCTACAACATAAGGAGCCACTATCGCTTGGGTTGGGCAAATTTTAATACAAGAAACACAACTACCACATTCATTGGCTGTTTTATCATCAGTTGGTAACGGAATATCAACCAATAGTTCACCAAGGAAAAACCATGAGCCGGCACTTTTGTTAATTAATAGCGAATGTTTACCGACCCAGCCTAACCCCGCTTTTTCTGCTAAAGGTCGCTCTAAGATAGGTGCTGAGTCAACAAATGGGCGAAAGTTGAAGGTTTCACAGTACTCACTAATTTTATCACCGAGTTGTTTTAGACGTTTGCGCATTAATTTATGATAGTCACGCCCCAAGGCATAGCGGCTGATATAAGCATGGTCTTTCTTTTTGAGCGTACGGGCAAATTTTGCTTCGGGGGGTAAATAATCCATGCGTACACTGATCACTCGCGTTGTTCCTTCAACAAGCTCTTGGGCCCTAGCGCGCATTAAACCATGCTTTTGCATGTAATCCATTTCACCGTGATAATTATTTTCTAGCCACGTTGTTAAGGCTTGTTCATGACTTGATAAGTCAATATCACTGAAACCTATTTGCGAAAAGCCTAATTCTTGACCCCAAAGCTTGATTTTTTCAGCTAATTCTTGATAGTTCATATTAGGTGTTGTCATAGTTAACATGTCATCGCAGTACAATTTGGTAAAGGGAGATAGAAATGGAAATAAAACTGTTGAGTGCAAGCTTACCACAAGCTGCTTTTTCCGCGAAGCAAGTGTTAGCTAATGAAGCAAAAGTTGCAGCTATAGAAAATATTGAAATGTATTCATTGATGAAAAATGCAGGTCAGGCTGTTTTTCAGCATATCAAGCAAAAATATCTTCAAAATGAAAATGATATAGGTCAAAAAATAGCTAGCCAAAAGCTGTTAGTTATTTGTGGAAAAGGTAATAACGGTGGTGATGGGTTTGTGATTGCACGTTTAGCTGTGCAAGCTGGTTTTCAGGTTTCTGTGCTACTAACGGCAAAACCAGAAGAATTATCCGGCGATGCCTTACGTGCTTACCAAGCTTACATCAATGTTAATAAAGTTGAAAATGGCTTGATTATATTTGATCAAAAAACGGCTAATGTTGAAATGGTAGCGAATTTTCAAGGTAAGTTAATTATTGATGCACTATTTGGTATTGGTTTTAAAGGACGCCTACCAGAAACTCTAGTGACATTAGTTACTTCTATTAACCAGCATTTGGCAAAAGTGATTAGTGTTGATGTGCCTTCAGGTTTATGTGCAACTACAGGTGTTGTTGAAAATACGGCAATCATTGCTAACAGTACTGTAACTTTTATTGCTCTAAAGTGCGGTTTAGTGACGGGACAAGCCATTAACCATGTTGGGGAAATCTATTTTGCTGATTTAGCATTAGGTCAAGCATTTACAGAGCAAGTGAATACCAATATCACGGTTTTCGGCAACGAAGTTTTTGCTGCTTTACCTAAACGCAAAGCAAGCAGTCATAAAGGAAATATTGGATTATTACTGGCTGTTGGGGGCGGAGAAGGTTTTGCTGGTGCGATACGTTTGTCGGCAGAGGCGTCATTGCGCAGTGGTGCTGCATTAGTGAGTATTTGTTGTCATAAAAATAATCGAGCATTAGTCTTTAATGGCCGCCCAGAATTAATGTTAGCGCCTAGTTGCGCAGAACAACTTGTGGGATCAATGACATTAAGTAAAGCTAAGGCTTATGTGCTTGGCCCTGGTTTGGGTCAAAATGTGTGGAGTCAGGCATTATTTGATTTAGTACTGGCTCAAAAAAAATTATGTGTAATTGACGCCGATGGTTTGAGTTTGTTGGCGCAAGCTTACCAACAAAATTTATTAACGGATAAAATTAAAAGTAACTGTTGGGTTTTAACGCCACATCCCGGTGAGGCTGCAGCGCTGTTAAATTGTACTGTGACAGAAATAGAGCGAGATCGTTTTAGCGCCGTAAAAAAAATAGCCCAACAATATCAATGCGTGAGCGTATTGAAAGGTGCAGGGAGTTTGATAAGTGATGGTCAACAGGTTTGGGTGAACACAACGGGTAATTCAGGCATGGCAAGCGGAGGCATGGGCGATGTGTTATCAGGTATTATTGCGGCATTGCTAATGCAAAAAAGCTCGTCAGAAAAAGGGGAGGAACTGCAAGAGCGAACTGATTTTGCAAAGCTTACAGCCTTGGCCGTTTATATTCATGGTAAGGCTGCTGACATTATTGCGCAAAAGCATGGAAAAATTGGTATGCTAGCAAGTGACCTATTGCCAGTTATACGGCAGCTTATAAATAATAAATTTTAGAAAATAATTGATGAAAGAAATGCTTACAAACAAAAACTACTTTTTAGCTGATGAATCAGCAACTATAGCTATGGGTAATAAATTAGCTGATATTGTAAAAAAAGAACTAAAACAAGGTATTGTTGTATATCTTTACGGTGATTTAGGTGCGGGAAAAACCACCTTAACTCGAGGTTTTGTGCAAGGTATGGGGCATGTTGGCCACGTAAAAAGCCCAACCTATACTCTCGTTGAACCTTATGAATTACATGACTGGTTAGTTTATCATTTTGATTTATATCGCTTGTCAGATCCTGAAGAACTAGAATATATGGGCATTCGAGATTATTTTGCAGATAACTGCTGTTGCTTTATTGAGTGGCCAGAAAAGGGGCTAGGTATGATCAAGGCACCTGATTTGCGTATCGACTTAGCGTATAGTGAAGAGCAAAGAACCATCAACATACAAGCAAAGACCCCTTTGGGTGAGCTCGTAGTAAATGCGCTTAGTTAATGTGCGCTAATAGACGCAAAAGGAAAGGGCAGCAGTAAATGAATATTCGATCGTTATTATTAGCTATGTTATTAACCGTTAGTGTTTTCTTTGAAGCGCATGGTAATAGCATCGATGGCGTTCGTGTCTGGCCAGCCCCGGAAAATACCCGTATTGTTTTTGATCTCAGTGAACAGCCTGATTATAAGTATTTCAGTTTACAGAATCCTCAGCGTTTAGTCATAGATTTTAACAACAGTAAGAATCATGTTTCGTTTAAGAATATCCTTAAAAAGGATAAACGCATAAAACTGATCCGCACCAGTAAATCGCGTATTAAAGGCACAACACGTTTAGTATTAGAATTAGCGGATAATTACTCTTTGGCTGTTTTTCCGCTTGCACCAGCTGGACAATACGGTAACCGTTTAGTGATTGATTTATTCGATGAAGAGAAAATTAGCCAAGGCGACCATACCCCCAAAAATGATCATCGAGATATTCTTATTGCCATTGATGCTGGCCACGGTGGTGAGGATCCTGGTTCTATAGGGGGTAAAGGCAGCTATGAAAAACGTGTTACGTTAGCGATTGCTAAAAAACTTGCTACCTATATTAATAATGAAAAAGGCATGAAAGCGGTTATGGTGCGCGATGGAGACTATTATGTTTCGGTCGGTCGACGTAGTGAAATAGCCAGAAAAAACCAAGTGGATTTTTTAGTGTCAATCCATGCCGATGCCTTTAGAACACCTCAACCTAACGGAGCCTCAGTCTGGATTGTATCGCACAAACGGGTTGAGTCAGAAATGGCCAAATGGCTGCGTAACCGCTCGAACAACTCCGAGCTTTTAGGTGGTGGCGGTGGTGTTATTAAAAATACCCGCGATGATAACTTGGCAAAAACCTTAGCAGATATGAATAAAGAGCATTCGCAGGGTGTCAGTATTAGCATGGCGAATAGCGTACTAAAACAACTGAAAAAAATTACTAAAATGCACAAGAAAGTTCCCCAACATGGTAATTTTGGTGTGTTAAAATCTTCAGATATCCCTTCGATTTTAGTTGAAACAGGTTTTATTTCTAACCATAGAGAAGAACAGAATTTAAACTCTAGTGCTCATCAGCGCAAGCTCGCTAAAGGTATTTTTAAAGGTATTAAAGACCATTTTATGATTCAACCGCCGATGGGCAGTTATTATGCCTCTATCGAAACACGACAACATAAAATTACTCGCGGTGAATCTTTATCTGTGGTTGCACAACGCTATAGTGTTTCAGTACGAGAATTAAAAATGGCAAATAGTTTAACCTCGAATACCGTTCGCATAGGTCAAACCTTAACCATACCTCGCGCCGATTAATTTATTATAAATAGTTAACAGATCAAAATTTATGACCATAGAAATCCTTCCAGCACGCCTAGCTAACCAAATTGCTGCCGGTGAAGTCGTAGAACGTCCTTCATCAGTGGTGAAAGAGTTAGTTGAAAACAGCTTAGATGCTGGCGCAACGACCATTAAAATAGACATTGAAAAAGGTGGCGCTAAACGTATTCGTATTAGTGATAATGGCTCGGGTATTGTTAAAGATGAACTAACGTTAGCGCTAAGTCGTCATGCGACCAGTAAAATTAAAGATTTAAATGATTTAGAAGGTATTTGTAGTTTAGGGTTTCGTGGCGAAGCACTGGCAAGTATTAGCTCAGTCTCTCGTTTAACGTTGACGTCAAAACCTGCTGAGCAAGAATCAGCTTGGCAAGCCATTGCCGAAGGGCGAGATATGGCAGTAGCCTTACAACCCGCTGCACATCCTAATGGCACGACCATTGATGTTGTCGACTTGTTTTTTAATACCCCCGCGAGACGAAAATTCCTTCGTACTGAAAAAACAGAGTTCACTCATATTGAAGAGGTTATTAAGCGTATCGCTTTGGCGCGCTTTGATGTTAGTTTTATTTTGTCACATAATCAGAAAGTGATTAAGCATTTTAAATCAGTCAATAATAAAAGCTTATACGCAAAACGGGTAGCACAAATTTGTGGTCAAAAGTTTATTGAGCATTCACTGGAAATAGACTGCCAGCATGGCGACTTACAATTATCAGGTTGGGTAGGGCTACCAAGCTTTGCCCGTAACCAAAATGATTTATGCTTTAGTTATGTGAATGGCCGTATGATGCGAGACAAGTTAATTAATCACGCCATTCGTCAAGCTTATAGTCATCTGTTACCTGCGGATACTTACCCAGCTTTTGTGCTGTTTCTGGTGCTTGATGTCCGAGAAGTTGATGTAAATGTTCACCCAGCAAAACATGAAGTACGGTTTCATCAAGGGCGTTATATTCATGATTTTATTTATTCGGTTTGTCATAACGCGTTAAGCGAAAATGCTAATATTGGCTTATTGCCTGAATCAGAAGATCAACCCTCGGCTACTTTACCACTTCAGCCTGAAAGCCGTACGGTAAATTATAGACAAGACAATCAGCTTGAGTCACATGAAACCGGGCAGCAATTAACGCGTGATTATATTAAGCCATTGACGAAAGTTACCGATGTTCAAAGCGAACCCTATCAAGGTAGCAATCCAGGTAGTCAAAAAAATTATTCATCTTATACGCACAGTAATAACCAAGTGAGCAGAAATGCTGCGCAAGCTTATCAAACATTGATGACGCCTTTGTCTGGTGGAAAGTCAGATGAAGACAGTGCCGCTCTGCCAATACACGAGGTGAATGAAAATGAGCACTTAGTGTTAACCAAGATTATTGATGAAAAATATGCGGTGATAACGTTAGACAATGAACTACGTTTATTGGCATTAAACAAAATAGAGCAAGCGGTTAAATTCTTCGAAGTAAAAAACAGATGGCAGCATAATTTTGTTAGTCAGCCGTTACTATTGCCGATTAAGATATCGTTAACGCAAGCACAAGTCACTTTTGTTGAAGCGCAGACTGATGCACTGAAAAAAATAGGTATTGTCGCGAGTGTTTTATCTAAGAGCAGCATACAAGTACGAGAGTTTCCGGCCTTGTTAAGAAATAAAGATGTAAATTTAAGTGTTAATAAGCTCTTAACTCTTTTGTGTTTAGAAGATGGACAAGAATTAACAAATAGTGATTGGCAACAAGCCTTTGCAAGTTTATTATCCGCTGATTCTTACGATAACCAACAAGCTAAAAGCCTACTCCGTTTGAGTCAGCAACAATTAAATCCTACCTTTGAGCAGCAGCTACGCTTGAATTCGGTATTGATAGACCTCACATCATCAATAAGAATGTTAACGAATGCTACTTAAATTGATGCCTGACGCTTTATCAACAAACAATATTGACAGTAAAAACCGTAAATTACCGCCAGTCATTTGTTTGATGGGGCCTACTGCATCAGGTAAAACAGCGTTAGCAATGGCATTACATGATGCCTTGCCATGCGATATTATCAGTGTTGATTCTGCGCTTGTTTATCGTGATATGGACATTGGTACTGCAAAACCAACAGCAGAAGAATTAGCAAAGTATCCGCATCGATTAATTAATCTAATTGATGCCAGTGAGAGTTACTCTGCCGCTGATTTTTGTCGTGACGCTTTACTAGAAATTGAGAAAATTAGGGCGAATAACCGCATACCTTTATTGGTTGGCGGTACTATGATGTATTTTAAAAGCCTGATTGATGGTATTTCGCCTCTGCCGGCGGCCGATGTAAAAATTCGCCAAGGTATAGCCGACGAAGCTGAACAATTTGGCTGGGAGAACATTCATCAACAACTTGCTAGCGTAGACCCGGTTTCTGCCGAACGTATTCACAAAAATGATCCGCAACGATTAATGCGGGCATTAGAAGTTTACCGCCTAACGGGCAAAAGTATGACCGACTTAACGAAAGTTAAGGGTGAACGACTCAGTGGTGATGTTTTACAATTTGCTATCTCACCGAAAGAGCGTAAAGATTTACATGCTCGTATTGCGCTTAGGTTTGAACAGATGATTGAACAAGATTTTGAATCAGAAGTTGTTAAGTTAAAACAGCGTGACGATTTGCATGAAAATTTACCCGCTATTCGTTGTGTTGGTTATCGACAGATGTGGGAATATTTAGATGGTGAAGTCGACCATGATGAAATGGTTTTCAAAGGCATTTGTGCGACGCGACAACTTGCTAAACGACAGTTAACTTGGTTGAGAAATTGGCCAAATTTACAATGGTTGCATATGGAAGACGAAAATAATTTAAAACTAATTATGTCTTCAGTAAGCAAACTTTAAACCTTGATGTATAATAAAAACAGTTGCATAGTAAGTAACTAGTTTTCTAGAGAAAAAACTCTTACATACATTTATTAAAAATAACAAAAAAGGGGCCAAACAATGGCAAAGGGGCAATCTTTACAAGACCCATTTTTGAATGCTTTACGACGTGATCGCATTCCGGTAGCAATATATTTAGTTAATGGCATTAAACTACAAGGACAAGTAGAGTCCTTTGATCAATTTGTTATTTTACTTAAAAATACAGTGAGTCAAATGGTCTATAAACACGCCATTTCTACTGTTGTTCCTTCACGGGCAGTTTCTACGATGCCAGCACCACAAACTGGTGATTATAGTCAGGAACAGCAAGATTAATGATTTCGTTGAGTTTGGTTGTACACCAAATATTACGTGTCCAAAAGTTTCTTTTGGTTTAACTATTTAGTTTATAGGTAATACTCAATTGTTTGATCGTTATCAAGCAGGTGAACAAGCTATTCTTGTTCACCTCGATTTCCCTGATGAAAATGCGCGCGAAGACTTACAAGAATTTGAAATGCTTGTTAGCTCTGCGGGCGTTAACGCGCTTGCAATTGTTACAGGTAAACGTACTACACCTCATACTAAATTCTTTGTTGGTAGTGGTAAAGCTGAAGAAGTTGCCGAGGCGGTAAAGTTACATCAAGCCAATGTGGTACTTTTTAATCATGCACTTTCTCCTTCACAAGAAAAAAATATTGAAGCATTGTGTGAGTGCCGCGTTGTTGACCGAACAACACTCATCCTAGATATTTTTGCCCAGCGCGCTCGAACACATGAAGGTAAGATGCAAGTAGAACTTGCGCAATTACGTCATATGAGTACGCGTTTGATCCGTGGCTGGACACACCTTGAAAGGCAAAAAGGTGGTATTGGCCTCCGCGGGCCTGGTGAAACTCAGTTAGAAACTGATCGTCGTTTACTTCGCGACCGTATGGTAAATATTCGTAAACGGTTAGAACGTGTTGAAAAGCAACGCCAGCAAGGTAGAAGAGCAAGAACACGCGCTGAAATACCGACAATTTCTTTAGTGGGTTATACCAACGCAGGTAAATCGACGCTGTTTAATATTATTACTCAGGCAGACGTTTACGCAGCAGATCAATTATTTGCAACCTTAGATCCCACATTACGAAAAATTGAAATTGAGGATGTTGGCCGAGCAATTTTAGCTGACACCGTTGGCTTTATTCGTCATTTACCTCATGATTTAGTCGCCGCTTTTAAAGCAACATTGACTGAAACCCGTGAAGCTGAACTATTATTGCATGTCATTGATATTTCAGATGATAGGCGAACTGAAAATATTGAACAAGTTGAAACGGTTTTAAAAGAGATCGAAGCGGGCGATGTTCCGCAATTATTAATTTGTAACAAAATAGATGCTTTGGAAGATATTGAACCACGCATTGACAGAGACGATACAGGTCTACCTATACGAGTATGGTTATCTGCACAAAAAGGCATAGGGATTGAATTACTTTTTCAAGCGCTAGCTGAACGACTCGGCAAGAAAATAGTCAAGCATAACTTATGCTTACCTCCTAGCGAAGGTAAACTACGTGGTGTGTTTTATCAATTAAATTCTATTGTTGATGAACGGTATGACGAAGATGGAAATTGTTTATTGAAAATTAAATTACCTGCAAGAGAGTGGGATAGATTAATTAAACAGAGTGAAGCTGATATAGAAGGCTTTATTGAACGTAAACAGACTGATATATTACCGTAATGGGTAAATAGTAGTTTTAGCACTTATTTAAATTTATAGTTAGTGGAGAAGACCATGGCGTGGAATGAACCGGGGAATAATGATAAAGACCCCTGGAAAAAGAAAGATGATAAGAATCAAGGCCCACCAGATTTAGACGATTTACTAAAAGATATTGGTAATAAGTTTGGCGGTATTTTTGGGGGAAAATCATCAAAAGATGGCAGCAAGAAAGGCGCATCAAATGTTGGTATCGCTATTGCGCTAATCGTGGGTATTCTTGTTTATGCTTTTAGTGGTTTCTACACCATTAAAGAAGCTGAAAAAGGTATCGTATTACGTTTCGGGCAATACGATGGCACAGTTGAACCAGGTTTACGCTGGAAATGGACATTCGCCGAACGTATTATTCCTGTTGATATGCAAACAACACGCGACTTACCTGCATCCGGTTTTATGCTAACCAAAGATGAGAACGTGGTACGTGTTGAAATGCAGATACAGTATCGTGTTGTTGATGCCCGTGATTATATTTTCAGTGTTACTAATGCTGACGACAGTTTAAGCCAGTCACTAGACAGTGCTTTACGCTTCGTTATTGGTGACTCTAAAATGGATGATATTTTAACAAGTGGCCGTGAAAAAGTGCGTCAAGATGTCTGGAAAGAATTAGATGACATTATTGCCCCGTATAATCTTGGTTTAATTGTTGTCGATGTTAACTTTAAAGATGCTCGTCCTCCTGAAGAAGTCAAAGATGCTTTTGACGATGCTATTTCAGCACAAGAAGATGAAGTTCGTTTTTTACGTGAAGCCGAAGCATATGCCCGTGGTATTGAACCAAGAGCACGTGGGCGAGTGAAACGTATGGAACAAGAGGCCATCGCTTATAAACAACAAACGGTATTAGATGCCGAAGGTGAAGTTGCTAAATTCAATAAATTACTTCCAGAATACCTTGCTGCTCCAGAAGTTACTCGCCAGCGTATGTATTTATCAACAATGGAAAATGTTTATGCCAATACCAGTAAGGTTATGGTTGATGTTGAAGGTGGCAATAACATGATGTATTTACCATTAGATAAAATGATGCAAAATCAGTCTTCTGGCCAACGTACTTTACCTGAGAGTCAAACGCGAGCGACGCAATCGATTAATACCCAAAGTACTGCGCCTGATTTATCAGGTCGTGCAGACAGATTTAACGAAGGGAGAAATTAAGCAATGAAAAACTTTATTATTGCCCTAATTGTATTATTCTCAGTATTAACCGTCTCTTCTGTTTTCATTGTTTTTGAAGGACAACGTGGTATCGTTTTTCAGTTTACAAAAATTAAACGTGATGCTAATTCAGGTGAAATGCTTGTTTATGAACCGGGTTTACACTTTAAAATACCCTTTATTAACAACGTTCGCAGACTTGATGCTCGTATTCAAACGCTCGATGAAGCGCCTGATCGCTTTGTAACATCTGAGAAAAAAGATTTAATGGTCGACTCATTTGTTAAGTGGCGTATTGTTGACTTTTCAACGTTCTACTTACGTACTTCTGGCTCAGTAGAAAATGCTCGTGCGTTATTGAAACAAAAAGTAAATAATGGTTTACGTACTGAGTTTGGTACGCGCACCATTAAAGAAATTGTTTCAGGTGACCGTGACGGCATTATGGCTAAAGCGTTAGCAAGTGCCTCAAGTAGTCGTGAAGACTTAGGTATTGAAGTTATTGATGTACGTATTAAAGCGATTAACTTACCCGCTGAAGTCAGTGCTTCTATCTATGACCGTATGCGAGCAGAGCGAACAGCTGTAGCAAAAGAGCATCGTTCTAAAGGTCAAGAGCAAGCGGAAATCATCCGTGCTACGATAGATTCTAAAGTAACAGTTATGTTAGCGACAGCACAAAAAGAAGCACAAGAAATGCGTGGTGAAGGCGATGCGTTAGCGGCTAAAGTTTATGCTGATTCATATGGACAAGATCCTGAGTTTTTCAGTTTTTACCGTAGCCTTGAAGCATATGAAAAAAGTTTTAGTAGTAAAAGTGATATCTTGGTGGTTAAACCCGATAGTGATTTCTTTAACTACTTAAAAGAAGGCGCTACAATTAAAAAGTAAGCTACTTTTTTGATAAAAAAGCCATGACTTGTCATGGCTTTTTCGTATCTGCTAGTTACCTATAGAAGTTATTGAGGAGTAATAACATGGTAGAGACACTATTAACGGCATTTGCTTTGGTACTGATTATTTTGGTACTGATTTCTGATGGACTCATTCCTGTACTTTTCGTATCGACTAGTTACCTATAGAAGCAATTGAGGAGTAATAACATGGTAGAGACACTATTAACGGCATTTGCTTTGGTACTGATTACTGATGGACTCATTCCTGTACTTTTCGTATCGACTAGTTACCTATAGAAGCAATTGAGGAGTAATAACATGGTAGAGACACTATTAACGGCATTTGCTTTGGTATTGATTATTGAGGGGCTTATTCCTGCACTTTTTCCAAATAAGTGGCGCGACACTATGGAAAAGTTAGCGCAACAATCAAGCTTATCTATTCGTAATATTGGCATTAGCTTACTCGTCGTAGGCACATTTATTTTATGGTTACTGAGTTATTAGACTAAAGAATGACATAAAAGTTTTTCATAACCCCTTTAGTTAATTGAATATTTTTAAATTGCATTAAAAATCATCATTTATTACTTGGACTACTATTTGATTTTTGATAAAATCCCCGCCTAATTTTTTATCGAAATTGAAAACATGGGCAAAAACGTCGTAGTTCTAGGCACCCAATGGGGTGACGAAGGTAAGGGTAAGATTGTTGATTTACTCACAGATAAAGCTAAGTACGTCGTACGTTATCAAGGAGGCCATAATGCAGGTCATACTTTGGTAATAGACGGTGAAAAAACCGTACTTCATTTAATTCCATCGGGCGTATTACGTGACAATGTGAAATGTTTAATCGGCAACGGCGTAGTTTTATGCCCGAAAGCCTTGATGACAGAAATCGCAATGTTAGAAGCCAAAGGCGTTCCTGTACGTGAACGTTTACTTATTAGTGACGCTTGTCCGTTAATTCTTCCTTATCATAATGCTCTAGATGCTGCGCGAGAAATCGCTCGCGGTAATAAGCCTATTGGTACGACAGGGCGTGGTATTGGTCCAGCTTATGAAGACAAAGTTGCTCGCCGTGGTTTACGTGTTGGCGATTTAGTTTGTGCTGAGTCATTTGCGATTAAATTAAAAGAAATTGTTGATTACCATAATTTCTCTTTAGAGCATTACTACAAAGTTGCACCCGTTTGTTATGACACTGTGCTTGCTGATGCTTTATCAGTTCGTGACGTTATCCTTAAAATGGTTGCCGATGTCGCTGAAATTCTTGATCAAGCCCGTAAAAACGGCGAATCAATTATGTTTGAAGGTGCTCAAGGGACTTTACTTGATATTGATCACGGTACTTATCCTTATGTAACTTCTTCAAACACTACTGCAGGTGGCGTTGCTACCGGTTGTGGTTTTGGACCTCGTCATTTAGATTATATTCTAGGTATTACTAAAGCATACACGACACGTGTTGGCTCTGGTCCTTTCCCTACAGAATTAGATGACGAAATCGGTGAACATTTAGGTACTGTAGGCCATGAATTTGGCGCGACTACTGGACGTGAACGTCGATGTGGTTGGTTTGACGCGGTTGCTATGCACCGTGCCATTCAAGTTAACAGCGTAACAGGATTTTGTTTAACTAAACTTGATGTTTTAGACGGTTTAAAAACCCTTAAAATATGTACAGGTTACCGCACTGAAGCTGGCGACATTATTACTGTACCGCCTACAGCTGCTGAAGGTTATGACAGAATTACACCTGTTTATGAAGAAATGCCAGGTTGGTCTGAAGTTACTGTTGGCGCAACTTCTCGTGACGCTTTACCTGCTAATGCGATCGCTTACATTAAGCGTATTGAAGAATTAACAGGTGTACCGGTTGATATTATTTCAACAGGTCCAGATCGTAATGAAACCATTATTTTAGTAAACCCGTTTGCTGAGTAATTAGAGCGAATAATTTTTTTCTAAAATAAGACGAATAAAACCACCCCTGAGGTTAATGCCGATCAGTTAAGCAATTTATAGCTTGATTAATTTGCTAATGAGATCAAAATCCAGTGATTGATATCACTGGATTTTTTTTATGCAACTTTCTACCGCGCTTTCTTTAGTTAATTCAAAT
>NZ_JACGVR010000071.1:0-1544 GCF_014077325.1 Colwellia sp. BRX8-5 | reverse complement strand
CTTATAGTTGGACCAATCCATTTATCAATCGATTAGTTTACTATATTTGATAAGTGGAATATGCCTCTGTTGGTTACGAATATTGAACGGCAAACATCCAATGTTTCTAACAAGACGTTCGAACCAACAGAGCTACTCGCTTCAAAACGCATACTCAGGGATCGCCTACGACGACTATCTATAAGACCTGCGAGAAACGAGACTTAAGCACATTCCATCTATAACTTTACTCGCTGGAGCATCAAAATGAAAGCATATAACGTCGATGATTTCGCTGCACTTATTGGTATCGATTGGGCTGACAAAAAACATGATATATGTGAGCACCCAAAAAACACCAAACAATATCACTACACCATTATAAAACATAAACCAGAAGCGCTTCACAAATGGGCAATGGAGCTTAAGCTGCGTTACCCAGATCAGAAAATTGCTGTTGTGTGTGAACTTAAAAAAGGTCCCTTAATTTATGCGCTCGCAAAATATGACCACCTCGTCTTATTTACGGTGAATCCATCCGCGGTCGCAAATTACCGCAAAGCATTCACGCCTAGCGGCGCAAAAAATGACCCGACAGATGCATTCATACAAGTTGAAATGATTAAACTTCACATAGATAAACTCTCAGTGATAGTACCTGAGTCAACATCAATGAGAGCATTAGCGCAACTGGTTGAGTATCGTCGTAATGTAGTACAAGATGGCGTCGATTTATCAAATAAAATAACTGCAACTTTGAAGAACTACTACCCTCAAGCGCTTGAATGGTTTAAAGAAAAAGATACCTTAATCTTTTGTGATTTCATCAGTAAATGGCCATCGCTCACCGCGGTTAAAAAAGCCAGAAAGCAAACCTTATTAGACTTCTTTAATCGTCACAACTCACATTATGAAACTGTCAATAATGCTCGATTACTTAGCATTAAAGAAGCCGTTCCGTTAACCGAAGATGAAGGCGTAATAGCCCCTAATCAACTGTTAGTGGAAGTGCTTATCACACAATTCAAGGTGTTACTTATCGGTATTGAACAGTTGGATAAAGCAATAAAACAGCTGTACAAAAAACAACAAGACAAGGCTATTTTTGATAGTTTACCTGGCGCAGGCCCACAACTAGCACCGCGCTTATTAGTCGCTTTTGGGCACAATAGAGAACGTTATACGGATGCTTCACAGATGCAGAAGTATGCGGGTATTGCACCCGTTATTGAAAGCAGCGGTAAAAAGACATGGACACATTGGCGGTACAGTTGTCCTACTTTTTTAAGGCAAACGTTTGTTGAATGGGCTGGTTTTTCGATACGATATTCATTCTGGGCAAAAGCTTATTATGAGCAACAAAAAAGTAAAGGTAAACCACATAACAGCATAATAAGATCGCTTGCTTTCAAGTGGATAAGAATAATATTTAGGTGCTGGAAAACGAAGATGCCCTACAACGAATCAAAATATTTAGAAGCATTAAACCGAAGAGGATCGCCACTGTTAAAATTTGCAATAAATAGCTAAATTTTACTAGTTGTCCACCTCAGGGCGTGTTGTTA
>NZ_JACGVR010000041.1:0-34363 GCF_014077325.1 Colwellia sp. BRX8-5 | reverse complement strand
AAAGCGCGGTAGAAAGTTGCATAAAAAAAATCCAGTGATATCAATCACTGGATTTTGATCTCATTAGCAAATTAATCAAGCTATAAATTGCTTAACTGATCGGCATTATCTTAATGGGGCGTTATATGCCTATGGAGGCTCTGTAAAATCATATGGAAATTCGCAATATTTCCTGGGAGCAAACAATCCCGCTTCGACAAAGTGTTCTTTGGCCAAACAAGCCTCCTGAATATTGCCATGTTGATGGTGATCATGACGCAATGCATTTGGGTGCCTTTGCTAATGACGAGCTTGTTTGTGTTGCTTCCGTATACATAAAATTAGATAAAGCTCGCCTACGTAAGTTTGCTACTAAAACTGATTATCAAGGGCAAGGCATTGGCTCTCAAATGCTAAAGTTTATTCTTCACTCCCTTAATAATACGGTTGTAAATTTTTTTTGGTGTGATGCTAGAGAATCAGCTTTAAGTTTCTATCAGCGTTTCGGTATGCAGCCATACGGAGAACGTTTTTATAAGGCTGATGTTTCTTACTTTAAAATGGAAGTTGCTTTATAGTAAGTTTAAAGCGGCATATAACAAGTTGCTAAAAGGACAAATAACAGTTGGCTATTTGCTCCTACGTCGCTTATTTTAGCCAACTATTATTTGCCTCTTAATAGGGCGTTAGGTTTTGCTTGAGCAACGGAGTTAAAATGAGAGTATTTATACCTATCCTAGCCTGTCTAGGTATAGTGGGATGTGCAAGTACTGAAAATGGAGTTAGATTTTCAGGTCAATCTAGTGAATATCAAGAACCCAAAAATGGTTCTGTTGCATACTTACATCTTGAGACTGAAAAAAAGACAGATGGTTTTGGATTTGAACCATATCCACATACGGCCATTATTTACGAGCTGTGCTCCCCTAAAACAGGACAAGTTAAATTCGGTTATCTCGGAGACCTTAAAGTTTCCAAAAACTCGGACTTAGGAAACCCGGCTACTGTAAAAGTAAACTCAGGCAAACCTATATTTCTAGCATTTGGTTTAATTAATCCACTCAACGGTTACGAATGTACATCAAAGCAAATATTTACACCTGAGGATGGTAAGTCATACTCATTTATTAACTCTGTAAATTGGTCAGAGTGCCCAACAAAAACTGCTGTTATCTCAATTGAGAACGATATTTCGCCTATCAAAAACATTAAGATTCTTGATAAAGCTAAAATAGCAGAGTTGAGGGAAAATGGTATAAGCGTGAGTAGGGAAGCATGCAAAACCTAATAAGCAATTCAAGAGGGACAATGATACAGTTGGCTTTTTGTTCACTCCGTTCACTTATTTTAGCCAACTATATTATTGCCCCTTAATTGGGCGTTAGCAATTTAATTAATCTCACATGGAAGTATCATGATTAAAGTATTATTACTCTCAATTTCTTTGTTTTCTTTTGCTTCATTAGCGGAAAACAAAGTTCTAATAGAAAATGTCACTATCGTTTCATCTCATTTGCAAGCTCCAAAAATTCAGATGAATGTATTAATAAGTGATGGACGAATTACCGAAATAACTAGTAAAAAGATTACATCCTACGATCTTAAAATAAATGGTTTAGGTAAATTTTTAACGCCAGGTCTTATGGATAGCCATGCACACGTATCGTCAATCCCCGGTATGGGGTTTGGTGTTGAGTCAGTGGCGATTAAAAATCCGAAACTCGCACAAGCTTATTTCGAACAACAACCAAGAAGCTTTTTATTTTATGGGGTAACTCAAATACTTGATCCGAATCCGGGAGTGAGTTTCAATTATTTTACTTCGGCGCCTCATCGCCCTGATTATTTTCGCTGTGAAGTATTAACATCAAAAAATACCTTTCCATATGTAGAGAAAACAGACGACCTTTCAAGATCAATGTTTACTTATTTAATTGATGAAAGTGCAGAAGCAACCGCAGAAAATTCAGTAGAAAGGTTAATTGGTAAAATTGCCCATTCAGGTGCTTCGTGTATAAAGCTTTATTTTGAAGATGGTTATGGTAATGCTAACCAATGGGCAACACTTTCAACTAACACACTAAAACGAATTAAATTATCTGCTGAAAAGTCTAATTTGCTTATAGTCGCTCATGCTAATGCCTTAGATATGCAGCAATTAGCACTTGCCGCAGGTGTTGATGTTATCGCTCATGGTATGTGGAATTGGGGGCAATATAATCGCGAACAAAATATACCTAAAGAAATATCTAACACTCTGGATAAAATGATCAATGACGAAGTAGGTTATATGCCAACACAAAGAGTGATTGCTGGCTTAGGTGAAGTAATGCTTCCTATTATTGCTAATTCTCCTGAATTTTCATCTATTACACCTAAGTCACTTATTGATTGGTATAAAACCACTGAAGCGCAATGGTTCAAAGAAGAGCTTCGAATTGGCTTTGATGGAATGCCTGATCAATCAATCTCAGATGCATTTTTATATGGGCGAATAGGAAAAGGTAATAAAGTTATTCAATATCTAAGAAGTTCTAATCATCCTATTTTATTGGCTTCGGACTTCCCTGGAAGCCCTAGTTTTGCCAATCAACCTGGACTGACAACCTACCAAGAAATGAAAGCTATGGTTACTGCAGGGCTATCGCTGGAAGAAGTACTGGCGGCGGCAACCATTAATAATGCTAAACAATTCAGAATTGATAATGATTACGGTACAGTAGAAGTTGGCAAAATTGCTAACCTTCTGCTACTTAAAACTAATCCTTTAGACTCTATAGAATCGTGGAACCGTATAGAAACGATTATCCTGCATGGAGATCCCATAGCTAGAGAAAGTTTGGTGGTCAATAAGTAGCTAACAAGCTGTTAAATAAGTACAAATAACAGTTGGTTTTTGCCTGTTAACAGGACGTTGTGCTCCAAAGCCTGAGGATCAGGTTTATATTACTATAATGTAATTATTGAAGGGAATTATTATGCTTTTGTTTCACATCATCGCTGGTTCATTTGTTCTATTATTTGGTATAGGCGCTTTGATCTTCAGTAAAGGCGAAAAATTTCATAGGTATTCTGGTAATTTATTTTTCTTGTCACTGTTATTAATGGCAGGAAGTGGAGCCTACTTTGCCGATGACCCTACGATCGCTATTTCATCTGTATACTTCGCTTCAACCGCATGGATTATCGTTCTGAGGCCAGAAAAGAGAACAGGTGTTTTTGAAATAATAGCTTTCATTGTCATTTCAATAATAAGCGCAAACTTCTTTTATGCAGCAATCACATCAGAGCCAGGCTTCATGGTTACTATGTTCTATATATTTGGTAGTGTTGCTTTGATCGCAGCACTTCTTGATTTGAATATGATTATTCGAGGTGGAATATCAGGGGCTCACCGCATCGCACGACATTTGTGGCGTATGTGTTATGCGTTATTAGGAGCTGTCCTCTCCTTTGTTGCTAACACGTCAGATAAATGGCCTAATTTCATTGATGCAGACTTACCAATTTATTTGTTAATTGTAATAATGTTTTATTGGTTAATTCGCGTATTATTTACCAAGTGGTTTGTTAAAAAAAAATATGTAATTGGGCAGAGTACTAATCTTTTTAATAGTAAGTTTAGTGAATAGCTACAGAGCATAACAAGCAAATCAACAAGGACTAAAACAGCGGGCTGTTCGCTTCGCTCCATTTTAGCTAACTATTATTTGCCTCTTAATGGGGCGTTATGTTTACTAGAGAGTTCACCACATTTGAAGATTAAGCATTATGCTCAACCACTAAAAACGATCGCTAGTTCAGCTTTTGATAATTGTGGCTGGGAAATTGTCGTTGCATTTGTTAGCGGTATATTCTGTTACACAAGTTACAGCACAGGTTTTGGTATATTGTTTTTTCCTATGTTTGCTGTATTTTGTTTGACTGTTCTTAGTATGCTTTTAAATGTATTCTTTGCAATTAAAGAAAACCTAAACGAGCGACAGTCTAAAAAGTAAACATACAAAGCATTCAAGCAGGACAAATAACAGTTGTTTTTTGCTCCTTCGTCGCTTATTTTAACCAACTATTTTTTGCCTCTTAATGGGGTGTTATATTTTTCGAGACTTTATGATGCGTGAATATTTTCTAGAGTTAATTTTAGACACAATAGGCCGTATCTTTTTTATAGTTATAAGCATCTTTTTTGTACTAGGTGGGGCTGTAAATATAGGGATTACAGGTTTAGTTTTTGCGTTGCCTTTTATTGTTTATTTATTTTATAAATTAGATTATTACGGGACGTTTGTAAAAAATATAACCATCATAGTCCTTTTAATCGTTTGCACGTTTTTTCTTTGGGATAAACCAAAAAACGCCCTTATATTTCCCCATTTAGGCGCAGAAATTGAAGTTCCAGCAGGCTGGGCTTATATGAGAGTATCTGAATCAACTTCTCACTTTTTAGTTCCTCCTGAGAGGATTAATTATTGGAAAGCAGATATGGAATCAGATCCGGATTACATTTTATGGTTAAAAGTATCAGAAAAAAGCATAATTGCGACCATGAGCCGTGTGGACATTTCGTATGAGATGAACCTCACTAGGTTAAATGTTGTTTTTAAAGATTCGTCGGGTATGTTGTTTAGCATAACTCCAAAAGATTTAATTAAAGCAGTTACTATTGGTACAATTCAAAGTAAAGGTTTAAAGGGCGTGGAATCTTTCCAATCTACTTGGAGCCAATATCTTGGTAATCTTATGCTTTGGCCGTCATTACCACTTTTCATATTTAGTGAATAAGTGTGTACGAATAAAAATATAAAAAGCTGTTCAAGCGGGACAAATTACAGTTGGCTGGTTCCGCTCCGCTTCACATTTTAACCAACAATTAAAAGCCTCTTAATGGGGCGTTATATGCTTAGAAGGAAATATGGTGGATACCGGAACATTCAATAGATTACCAGCTGATGAACAAAACGAATATCATCGTTATTCGTCTCAATTTATTAGAGCGGTGTTAAAGTCAGATGCCAATGATGGTTATGATTTTGAACAAAAATATCTCCCTCAAAATAAGGGAGGCACTTGGTTTCTATCAAAATCAGTTAATGGCGATCCGTTTGCTGGTATAAAAGTAAGTAGCAAAAAGGTAATTGAAGCTTTGTTAACTGATGCCATCCAAAATTTTGGGCGTTAATCGGCATTTAAGCTATTCAAAAGGACAAAAAACAGTTGGTTTTTGCTTCTTCGTCGCTTATTTTAGCCAACTATTTTGCCTCATAATGGGGCGTTATGTGTCTTTAGGAATAATATGAAATACTTGAGTTTACTTCCCATATCATTAATTTTAGGTTGTACGAATATATCCTTATCCGATAGAGCGATTCCTTACGATGATGGTTCTTTCTATACAGTAGTGGGTGGAGAAACAAAAGAGAAAGCTCACTCTATGTTGATAGGTGTCATGAAGTCTAGATGTGAAGTTGAAGGTGGAAAAACTTTTCAATTAATTTCTACGAAAAATAGTCAGACTGGAGAAGTTGAAAAGTTTGTCAAAAGTAAATCTAGTACGAAAATTGGCTCTTGGGAATTTAGTGACGTTGATACAAATTATACACAAGGCTTTGATCTTGAAGCTAAATTCATATGTATATAGTTTCGTTGTACGACACATATCAAGCCATTCAAGCAGGACTTTTAATGGGGCGTTGGCTGCTTTTTGTCTTAAGCAGTATTTTATTATCTATAGGGAAATTATTATGAAAAATATATTTAAATCTAGTCTAGTTGCACTTGCTGTAATTACTTCGAATATTAGCTTTGCTAATGATATTTCAGCTGATTTCTTAAATAATGAAGCAGAAATTGCTCATAAAGTATATCTTCATGAGTCAACTGAAGTTGCAATCTATGCAATGGAATCTATTGTGAGGCTTCAAGAGTCCGATCAATCGGATAAATTATTACAAAAAACTGGTCCATCTAGTCTTTCATTTTCTTATATTCGTTTAGGTTTTTTATATGAAAAATCAGGTTTAATGCAAAAAGCAGATATAGCTTTTTCTAAAGCGGTTGCTACTTATAAATCACCATATAATAAAAATGAACCTGTAGCCCTTAGTAAATTAAAAAGAGCAGTTCAAGAGTTGGATGCAATCAGCAGCTAACAAGTTGCTTAAACGGACGTCAAGTAGTTGGCTTGCTTTCGTTCCTCACTAATTTTAGCCAGCTATTATTTGTCACTTAACGTGGCGTTATAGGGCAAATCGGAGTGTTGAGTATCCATGAAGTTTATAAATAATTTAATTTTGGTGTTGTTCATTCTATTTACATCAACTTCGTTTGCTGTTGATAAAAAATACCACGAGGATATTTCCTTGATTAAAAGTGCTTTCAAGCAACAGGATAAGAAAGCTATTGCAACTTTTATTTCTTATCCATTAGGGCGTGAATTTCCAATACCTGCCATTAAAAATGAAGCAGAGTTAGTAAATCGCTTTGATGAAGTGTTTGATAAAAAATTTATCGAGCTAATAGCTAACTCTGATCTAGACAAAGATTGGAGCATGATGGGCTGGAGAGGGGTAATGTTTTCTAGCGGTAAACTTTGGCTAGATTCCAAAAATAAAATAAGAGCGATAACATATCAATCTTCAAAAGAAAAAGAGATCAAAGCAAGTTTGATTGAAAAACAAAAACAAACTTTGCATCTAAGCCTCAGAGTTTATAAAAAACCAATATTAGAGTGGAAAACATCTAAATTTCATATTCGAATTGATGATCTTGGGGATTACAATTATCGCTATTCGTCATGGAGTATCGATAAAAAAACTAGAGATAAACCTGATTTAATTTTAGAAAATGGAAAAATGGTTTTTGAAGGTAGTGGTGGTAATCATCACTATTCTTTTTCTAATGGTAAATATATTTATCGTTGCTATGTTAGTGTAATTGGTAATAGTAAGTCTGCACCTGGAATATTAGATGTTTTCAAAGGTAAGGAGCATATATTAAATGACGATGTTATTGAGGTGCTAAGTCGCTAAATTTCATGCGTTTAATTGCCCTATAAGAAGTCATTCAAAAGGAAAAAAAACAGTTGGCTGTTTTCGTTCCTGAACATTTTAGCCAACTATCATTTGCCTGTTAATTAAGCGTTATATGCCTAAGGAATGTTTTGAACATCTACTCAATACTTGATCATTTATTAGTAATTCTAATTTCGTTATATGGGGTAGCATTCTTTAGTGGCTACCTTAAGCAGTCAGAAAAATCACCAGCCATGATTTGGATGAAAACTAAATATCCAAAATCGCCTAAAATTCTAATGTATCTTGGTGTTTTTGTGATATTAAATCACTCAGTACGTTTAGTTATCGAGCTGTTTAGTTGAACGTCGGCATATAAGCCATTCAAGCCGGACAAATAACAGTTGGCTCTTAATAGGGCGTTAACTGCAAGGAGGCACTGTTGAGTATTATTTCCAATATAACTTTAGTTATCGTATTTTTATTATCACTGATTATATGCAACGCTTTGAAAGCTGAAGAACATTGCAAAAATGATGTTTGCATTGAATTTAACGATATTCAATTAAAAATATCATCAGAATCTATTATTATTCCTACTTTCAAAGAACATCCTAAGTACATGAAATACGTTGATCAATTACTTGTGTCTTCATTATATTTAAAGGATAAGCGTTTGTGTCTGGATTATTGTGAGGAGTCCTTTAGAGGTAAAGTATTCTCTGATGGTGTCAGTAGTAAAAGATTGAGTATTGTTCATGGCGAAGGTTATTCTGCATCATCATGGAGTATGGAGTTTACCAACTCTGAAGGGCCACAGATTACACATATGGGTATTATTTATACCAATAATACCCTGTTGCAAGTATTCGATGATAAAAAGCTTTGGCTGTATTTGCTTTCACAGTTAAATAGTAAGAGTTAAATTGCAGCTAACAAGCTGCTCAAACGTTCAAACGGACAAAAAACAGTTGGTTTTTGCTCGTGCCTCGCTTATTTTAACCAACTATTTTATTGCCTCTTAATGAGGCGTTAGCTACCCATCAATGAACATGGACGTAATATGAAAGTTTTATTTATCTTATCCATTATTTTCTTTTCTACATGTAGCAATGCTGTAGTGAAGAGACATGATGTTCCTCCTGAAAATTATGTCATTGATAAAATGCCTGAATACCTAATAGATATGCCTCATGAAGGACATGGTGTATTAATAGATACACAATGGGTTGTGACCGTAGCACACACCATTTTTTATGATTATGTTGGTAAAGATTTAATAGTTGGTTCAAAAGCTTATGAAATTGAAAGCGTTCATATACACCCAGAGTACTCTGAACCTAATAAAAATTTACTTAAAGGTGATTTAGCGCCTTTAATGCTTTTTTTCAAATCTAGAAGTGATATTGCGTTAATCAAATTAACTTCAAAAGTTAGCGGTGTTAAACCAGTCAATATATACAAGGGTAAAAGTGAAAAAGGTAAAAAAATTACAGTTTATGGTAAGGGCGCAACAGGAAATGGATTAACCGGTGAAGATATTGATACGAAATCATTGCGTGTAATGAACCAGTTTCAAAATATTGTTGAAAACTCAGAAGGTAATTGGATCGCATTTAAATTCAACGAACCTGCAAATGCATTACCACTTGAAGGTATACATGGCTCTGGAGATAGCGGAGGGGCTTCCATTATATTTCAACAAGGCGCTCCATTTCTCGTAGGTTTATCAAGTTGGCAATTGGGGAATGGCGATATATCTACTTTTAAAGGTGGTTTGTATGGCACTACAGCTTATCAAGTTAGGATATCTAACTACTATGACTGGATAGTTAGTGTATTGGGTATCTAAAAAGTCACTCAAAAGGACAAAAAACAGTTGGCTTTTACTGCTTCGTCGATTATTTTAACCAACAATTTTTTGCCGCTTAACGTGGCGTTAACTATAAGGAATCACACTTGGGAACTCGCATCATGAATTTTATTGAGAAATCCAATAAGATATTGCTATTTATCGCAGCGATAATTGTAATTATTGTAATTGGTAAAAACATAATTAGTGATCTTTTAAGAAAGGATTATTCCGAACCAAAAGTACAAGTTATTGATCATAATGATGCACTACAAAAAGATCAAAAACCTAAATTAGAAAAAAGATATGTAGGTCAAATTAAAGATGTGCATATTCTAGAAATAACCTCGGACCAGATAGTGGAAGAACAATCTTATAGTGCAAATGCTGACATGATGATTGTTTCATCGTCTTTGAGTTTAAGCAGTAATGCAGTTAATTTGATGTTTACTAAAGCTGGTGAAAAGAATAATTTGTTATTCGAGAATAACGCACTAATCGTAGATTTCTCACCCACCCAATCAAGGGAAACAGAATACCGAAACATCTTAAGTAAAAACATCTATTCTGTCGTAAGACAAGATACGAATAAAGATGGATTTCTAAACCAAGATGACAATAAAGAGTTATTGGTTTCTGAATATGACGGTACTAAGTTAAAATCTGTTATCGATAATATCGATGGTTATCAGGTGATTAGTAATGATGTGGTTTTACTTTATACGGCGACTGATAATGATACGTTCTATTATACTTTTAATGTATTATCAGGTGAGTTACTCAAGCTTGATACAAACTTATAGCTATAAGGCGTACAAACGGACAAAAGACAGTTGGCTGTTTCACTCCGTTACAATTTTAGGCAACAATTTTTTTTCAGCTAACGTTGCGTTAACTTCCTAGGGATAGAATGAGTATACGAAAAGCTACAATCAATGATGCCGTAGGAATTCGATCTCTAATTCTGAGCGCCGCAGAACCACAAACCAACTCTGACTTTAATAAAGAAGGTATTGTACACTTTAAAGAAAGCCTTGAATTGAAAGCTATAAAAGAACGCATCCAAAATAAAAAATATTTGATGTTATGTTTTGTCAAGGAATACAAAATTGTCGGAATAATAGCAATTTTCAAAAAAGAAAAGTTAAGTCAGCTTTTTGTTGACCCTAACTCTAGAAAGTTAAATATCGCTAAACAATTGTGGTCAGCAGCAAATGAAATCTGTATAGCTCAAGGAGGTAATGGGAATTACTGGGTAAAGTCTTCAACTATGGCTATTCCTGTTTATGAGCGTTTCGGTTTCCGCCTTGATTCGGCTCAACAAAATACAGACGGTATAATTTTTCATACGATGTTGCTACAGTCATGAATACGGAAGTTAACAAGTCACTCAAAAGGACAAAAAACAGTTGGTTTATTGCTCTTGCGTCGCTTATTTTAACCAACAATTTTTTGCCGCTTAACGTGGCGTTAGAGAGCAATGCAGATTTTGAGCCTAGGCATACTATGATAAACAAACTTGATAATTCTAATGAAGACGTTGGTAATAAAATTTTTAAAGTTTTTCAAAACTCTTATAAAGTTGAAGCTCAGCTTATTAATGCTTCTAATTTTCCACCACTATCACGAAGCATTAAAGATATAAAGAATTCAGAAACACTGTTTTATGGTTTTTATGAAAATGGATGCATCTCAGGAGTCATAGAGGTTGTTGTAAAGGGTAATCAATTAGAAATAGATAGTTTAACCGTTGATCCAAAGTATTTTAAAAAAGGGATTGCAGGTCAATTGATTAGTTATATTCTCGACTTATTTGAATTTACAGAAGCAATTGTAGAAACTGCCGTTGCCAATGATCCAGCAATTAATTTATACAAGAAATATGGCTTTGTTGAGTTTAAACAGTGGACACCAGCTCATGGTATTCGAAAAGTCGCAATGTCGTTGAAAAATGATCTCTAACAACAGCCATTCAAGGAGTGATTTTAACAGTTGGCTAGGTTCCGCTTCGTTCAACATTGCAGCCAACTATCATTTGCCTCTTAATGGGGCACCAGCTGTACTATGAAGCTTTTAGGTAAGGAGCCTATTATCAAATTTTTTAAACTTACATCAACTCTTGAATTATTAGGATGGTTTTTTCTTATTCTATTTTTTTCGGTTCTAATCTTCAATGTAGAACAAAGTTTCTTAGTTATAATTCTACTTTTTCTTACTTTGCTATTTTCTGTACTTTCAGGGATCGTACCTATGTTCTCAAATGTGGTTCCCCAAACTGCTTTATTAATAAGAAGATTATTTCCAGCAATTGGTATTGTTATTTACTTTTTGGTTCAATTTGTAAGAGAACCATTTATTATACCTTTCTAATGAACTAGCATACAGCTAATGAGCAACTCAAGACCGATAAAACAGCGGGCTGTGTTCGTTACTCGCTATTATAGCCAGCCATTTTTTAGCCGCTTAGCAAAGCGTTAGTTTTCGTAGAGCGTGTATTATCTCCATTTGTTAAAAAGGATAATTTGATGTTAAACAAAGTAATAATTATTATCTGTACACTGATCTTCACAGGATGTGTTGTTGTTCCTGAAGTGGATTATTCTCAAAAATATCAATGTGGTTTGTCTACAGATAAAAAGACTCTTAAAGTTGTTAATCTAATGAAGGGCGACACTAGCTTTTATGAATGGAATGATGAGTTTTTATCTATAATAACTATGCCGACATCAGCAGTTGTCTCAAGTGTATACGTAGCGGTAAATAATGTTTATCACTTTGGTGAAAAACAAATAAAATGTGGTAACAAAAACTAACAAGACTTTTAAACGACAAAAAGCAGTTTGCTGTTTTTCGTTTTTCAGTATTTTAACAAACAATTTTTTGCCTGTAGTTAGGGCGATAAAGCTATAAGGAGTTAGCAATGAGAAATGCCGTTTCAATTACAATAATAAGTTTATTTTTAGGTGCATGTGCGTCTAATGATACTGTTCAAGTTGTCGATGAATCCTTAATTGAATATAAGGATATATCTTTAAAAGAACAAAGAGAATTAGTTAAAGAGTATTGGATAGTTGAAAAGAGGCTAGACCCTAAATACCCAATAGAAGCAGCAAGGAAAGGTTTATCTGGTTGTGTTGATCTTATTGTCGGTATAAACAAAGATGGTAAAACCAGTGGCTACAAAGTAAAGGAATCTTATCCTAAAGGTGTATTTGATTACCATGCTGCTGCGTCTCTCAAAAGCTGGAGATGGTCAGCAACAGAAGTAAATGTTGATAAAACACCTGTATTGACATCCATACAATTGGATTTTATGGTTAGTGGCGCAAAGAATGCCAAGGAAGCTAAAAATAAATGCGGATGGAATTATAAGGTATAGCGCTAACAAGCTATTCTAGCAGGATAAATAACAGCTGGCTATTTGCTGCTTCGTTGCTTATTTTAGCCAACAATTATTTGCCTCTTACATGGGGCGTTATTTTTTGAATAAAAAGGTGGAGTATATGGATAAATCGCTGCAAAAAATGATTGAAAATATGCCTGAAAAAACAGGTAAAAAATTAGAAGAATGGTTTCAAATCTTGGACAAAGAGAATTTTGAAAAGCATTTAATGGCTGTGAAATTTTTAAAAACAGAGCATGGTGTAACACATGGGTTTGCAAATACAATTGTCACTTTATCTAAAGAAAGAACTAATCCTCCTGAAGATTTAGTTTTAAATCAATATAGTGGTAAAGAATCGCTTAAGCCTATTTATGAAATGCTTTTCTTAGTAATCAAAAACTTTGGTGAAGATGTTGTAATTACACCGAAAAAAGGAAGTGTAAGTTTCATCAGAAAAAAACAGTTTGCTTTAATTAAGCCGGCAACTAAAACAAGAATAGACTTGGGTTTAAAACTTAAAGACGTCGAGGTGCAAGGGCGGTTAGAAGCATCAGGACCATTTGGCACTATGTGTACCCATAGAATACAACTAAATAATATCTCTGACGTTGACAGTGAAGTTATCGAATGGTTATCGAAAGCGTACGAAACATCTGTTTAGTCAAAACATAACAAGCGGTTCAAACGAAAAAATACAGTTGACTATTTTCACTGTGTTCAACATTTTAGCCAACCAATTTTTTGCCTGTTATCGAGGCGTTATGCTGCAAGGAGTATTTAAGCATGAGTGATACTAAAAAAGATAATTTCTACTGGCCTGATGTATCAACAATAGAGTCTGCCAAAGCTGCTACCAAAGGTTCTATGTTCGTAGCATTATTTGTTGCTACAGTTACAGCCGCATTTGCCTTATATGGTATGTATAACGATCCAATTTTAGGAATTGATGCTTGGGCATTTGTCGATTCATTTATTTTTATACTTATTGCATTTGGTATTTGGAAACTAAGCCGATTCGCAGCAACGTTTGGTTTAATTTTTTATATTATCGAACAAGTTAATATGTTTATAACTAACCCGTCAGTACCTTTCTTAGCGATTTTATTTATTGTGATCCTCATTGGTGGGGTAAGAGGAACATTTAGTTATCATAAGCTTAAAAATCAAACTGTAGAGGTTTCAGAACCAGTAGCATAATAAGACGTTCAAATAACAGCTGGCTGTTGTTCGTTCCTCAACATTTTAGCAAACAATTTTTGCCTGTTAGTAGGGCGTTAAATATTTCTCTAGTTCAGAGTTTGTATTTATTTTAAAGGATGTAAATGAAAAAAAATATTATTGGGATGATTTTAACTTTATTCCCGTTATTTGCTTTAGGGGAAACAGTTTTCGTATCAGAAATACTTATCGGTAAATCCCAACATGAAATTAAATCGTTCTTAAATCCAAATTTTTCAAATGAGAGCTATTCTGCAACTTTGAATGATAGTTCATTTGGGTTTAGATTCGGTGTTAAATTTTTCGATAATGTTTCAATTGAACTTGCTAAACATGATCATGGAAGTGTGGTTAATGAATTTACAGTTTATTATCCTACTTCGATCACAGGTACACCTTCTGGCGGAGATTGCTGTTTAGGTTCTGAGCATGACTATACCGCAGAAGCAATTATACCTATTGAAATTGAATCTATTAGGTTTGGAATAAAAGGTGAAGTAGAGTTAGTCACTAACTTTACTGTTAATGCTCGGGTTGGACTTGCTCACTGGTCATATAAAAACTATACGCCAAAAAAACTTACAAATTTTAGCCCTCCACCAGTTAGTGATGGAAGTGGAAATGATTTATATTATTCATTAGGCGCAGAATATAAGTTTTCAGAAGATTTATATCTTGGCATTGAGTACTCACTATTATCTGTAAATGAAAGCTATGCTGTCAATGATGTAAGTGGTTCTTTTAGCCATGATGTAAAAGATTTATCAATAGTTGCAGGTTGGGTGTTCTAAATACCTAAGCCACCCAAGTCGGACAAAAAACACTTGGCTATTTGTTCCATCATCGCTATTTTAGCCAACCAATTTTTTGCCTGTTAATTAGGCGTTTGTGTTAATCATGGAAAGTGTATGCGTATAGTTTTTGTTTTCATCCTCCTACTTTTTTCAGTGACAGTTAAAGCTGAAAATATTAAACCTTTCACATCAGATGGGTGCAGTTCTTTCCCTGACGGTACATTTGATCATAAAGAGCTATGGTTATCTTGCTGCACTGCTCACGATTATGCTTATTGGCAAGGTGGAACTTATGAAGAGAGGTTGGTTGCAGATAAAGAACTTCATCAGTGTGTTTCAAAAACTGGCGAGCCACAAATTGCCAAGCTAATGTTAGCAGGTGTGCGAGTGGGAGGAAGCCCATATTTTCCTACGTCATTTAGATGGGGTTATGGTTGGTCCTATCCTCGCTGGTATAATGTATTAACTGAGGCCGAAAGAAAGCAGATAAAGTCGATCAAAAATGGTCCATATAAGGCATTCAAGCAGGATTAATAACAGTTGGCTCTTAATGGGTCGTTATGTTGTAAAGGAAGGTTAGGCGTTGGCTAAATTTGAAATACCCATACAAATAATCGAAAGGGATGGTCCCTTCAAAGAGGTCAAGCAGGATGCTTCAATTGTTAATATTAAATTATTAAATTCGGTTGTAATAGAAAATGTACTGGTGATTTACCCTAATATAATTGCAGCTATTAAAGGGCAATCTGAATTAACATTTGAGTGTTCTCAAATTTCTTCGGTAATACAAACGGATTCAAACCTTAAGGAAAGGTTTAAAAGTCACTGGATATTTTTCGGCTTGTAACAACATAAGCTATTAAACACAGATAAAAAACAGTTGGCCGTTCTTGTGCCC
This sequence comes from Colwellia sp. BRX8-5, assembly GCF_014077325.1. Lineage (NCBI taxonomy): Bacteria > Pseudomonadati > Pseudomonadota > Gammaproteobacteria > Alteromonadales > Colwelliaceae > Colwellia > Colwellia sp. BRX8-5. The sequence continues at coordinate 19,227 of NZ_JACGVR010000041.1, read as the reverse complement.
CGCTTATTTTGGCCAACAATTTATCGCCACTTAGCTTGGCGTTATATAACTAGGAGTATAAAAATGGATTTTGGTAAGCTTCCTAAATCAGAAAAAAACATACTAGCAGGAGTTGCTGGTGGAATAGCTGCATATCAGGGGGTTAATCCCTATAAAGTTAGAATCGCTTTTTTACTCACCGCACTATTGACTGGAGGGATCATTGTTATTGTATACACAGGATTAGCTTTGTGGATGCCTCCTCCTAATCGGTAATTACCAAGAAGGCAATAGAGTTAGCTATTAGTTATTTTTCATCAATCTAGCATAGTTACATTACAAGGCATTAATGCAACACTAAATAAAAGTTGGCTGTTGTTTGTACCTAACAGATTTAGCTCTTAACGTGGTATTATTTCTCCATTTTTATCGTAAATACAGGTATGAGTTAAGTATGGTTCAAAACATTATAGTAGTGGCGTTATTAACTGGGTCCATAGGGTTAATGTTATTGGTTATAGGTTCGATTTTTGCTGCTATTGTAGCTCTGGGAAATAAACAGCACTTATTTGGTTGGTCTGTATTTTTGTGCTTTCCTCTTTCATTAGTTTATTGTGCTATGAATTGGGACAAAGCCGCATATTCTGGGAAAATGGTTTATTCAGGTGCGTTTTTGCTGGCAGTAACGGCTATTATTTTGAAAGCCGGTGGTGTGATTTGAGGGGCATATAATAAGTCTTTCAAATGGGGGATTAACTATTTTTTAGCTCACTCAGATGACTTAATAACTATGGAAAGCGCTTTCACGCAAAGTAATAATAAAACATGGCAGTATAAAAACGCTAAACGTGCTCAAATTTTTAAGACTAAAAATGATCCACGACTCTATTTTATCGGATCACTTAAGCGGTTCCATACTTAATATTATATCGCCATTATTGCCTGTGGATCTAAAAAATAATTTGTACACCTTATTTAAGTTACCCTTAAAAGCAGTTTAATTGTAATGTTTTTTGAGTGTAGGTTGGGTTATTAATTATTCTAGCATTGGTATAAATGCAACATAGCTCGCTTTTCTGAGGTCGTTGAGCATTTTAGCTAATTAATTTTTGCTTGTTATAGGGCGTTATATATTAAAGGAATGATATTGGAAATTTCAAAGTGTGTTGTATTAGTCTTTTTGTTAAGTGGTTGTACTGTGTCCAATCATAATTTAAATAATGGGCCAAATGCCTTAGGTGGTGGATTTTCTGACAATAAGCTTCAGAAAGGGCTTTATTCTATTGTAGCAAAAACAAATTTTGCCCCATGGAGTGACCATAAGGCTGCTCATAAAATCTTTAATCGTAGAGCTACGCAGTTATGTGGTACCGCTGGTTTTACCGCAATTGAGCTTGTAGAAAGAGAGTTTGAACATATTCCCAGAGACCTTCCCCCTAAATATATCATCTCTCAAGTTAATGGTTATGTCATTTGTAAATCATCAAATTTGACTATTAAAGAAGCTGAAAAATTAATTCAAGCTTCATATGCAGTGAGCTTATAAATTGTTTAAACGGATATTTTGGGTGAACTGATTAATCTAGTAAGTCCCAGTCCGGTTAATACGAATGCAAAAAATAAAATATGAAGCCACAATTTAGGGCCAATTTCAGTGTTCAACTCAGATAAAGACGTAATTGATGTAAATTGTCCTGTAGTTATCAGTTTTACAACCCATTCATTGGCAGGGGTTGCTGAAAGTGTTGTTAGCCATCCTAAAATTATTACTTGCGCAACACTTACTAGATATGAAGCGTTAAAGTTATAAATAAGGCTAGCAATAAACGTATAGAACACAGACACGCTAATATGCACAAGCCATGATAATGCAATGGCGGTAGTTTCATTATAATTACCTAAGTTTATATATGCTGATGCGTGTCTCGAAGTTAACGTAAGCATTCCAAATAAAGGTTGGATTACAATAAAGGCAATACTAGAAAAAATGCCAATTAAAAATATAGTGGTGAAATTTTTGGTATTCATTTGTTACTCTTGGTGTGTTTTGATAATTACTAGACATGTTTAAACGCTTATTAATTTCGAACAAAAGTATATTTTTGTCAGGTGACGGCCTAACAAGTTATGCTAAAAAGAGCATGTTCCCATTGAATCTAACCAAGTTAACATATTTGAAAAATGGCAAGACCAAATAGCATTAGATGATTTTTGTGACTTAGGCTTAAATAGTAAGATGTTTTCGTTAGTTGAATCATTTGATGTTAAAGAATATGTCATCAATAAGTAAGCTACATTATTGACAGATAAACGTTGTTTTTTGTTTTTTGCCAGACATACCATGAAAAATCAGTAACTAATAGAATATTTTTTTAGGAGTAAGTTGTATGAGTTTCGTTATAGATATATTTGTTTGGTTATTAATTGAGACTATATTTGGATTTATTTTTTATACGACTGGCGGCTTGATTCTAAAAATACTGACCTTGGGTCAGTTTAAAATAGAATTTCATGATTTTGCTTCTTTTAAGAAGATAAAGTCTAAAAAAATCAATTTAATCTGTCTGGTAGGAATATCCTTTTATGTGCTATCCATTGTGTTAGTGGCTTATCTAAACAATTAAAATATAATAAAATACCAAGTATAAAAATAACCGTTAGCTATTTACTCCTTCATCGACTATTTTACCATCAATAACTTGCTTTTTAATGGAACATTATTTGTCTCTATAATCGTCTGTTTAATTTTAGTGTCTTTATTTATAGATTGGAGTAAATAATAATGGTGATCTTATTTATTATAAGTTTAATCAGTATAGTTTTGTGTTTTTATGTAGCTAAATATCGTAATGCTAATAAAACATTATGGGTGCTAGCAGCACTGCTTGTTGGTCCATTAGCGATCCCTTTTGTTTTCTTTTCTAAGCCGGTAGCCGCAAACAAATAACGTAAAATTTTATTTTTTATATATAACAAACCATTGGCTTTTTTATTCCTCTATATTTTAGCTAAGCATTATTAGTCTTTTAGAAGGCGCTAGGTGAATTTTAAAATATGAAAGTTATCAATGAATACGCTTTATTTGCACCATTATTATCTTATGTTTTATGGGTAGTCATTCTGTATGTATTACTAACAATAATACGTGCTCCAAATATTTGGGGTACTGTTGAAAATCCAGATGATTGTCATCCCTTTTTTAACTTAGAGAAAAGCACTAGCGCTAATCTCTCAAATCAATTTGAATGGCCGGTATTATTTTATGTTATCTGTATCATTTTAATTGCGCGGCCCGATTTATATCAAAGCGCATATTTATGGGCTGCTTGGATGTTTGTTATCGGACGTGTGGTGCATAGTATTGTTCAGATAGTTTCAACAAACATTCGCCTGAGAGGCAGTGTATTTAATATAAATTTTTTAGCGGTATTATTTATGTGGGGAATTTTAGCTTTAGATATACTAAGCAAATAAAATTTATTTGATATTATATTTAAAACTTGGATGAGTCCTTGGTCGTTGTTTTTTACTCTGTTATTTAACGATTATTTTTCACCTCTAAACAAATTGTGATAGGTATTAATGAATCAATCTATTGTCGGTTATCATAAAGATGAAGAAGATGATTGGGTCGCTGAATTAAAATGTGGTCACTTTCAGCATGTCAGACATAACCCTCCTTTTATAAGTCGCCCTTGGGTAATAACAGAAAAGGGACGCGATTCGTTGTTAGGCCACCTATTAAAGTGTAAAAAATGTGACTTAGGGCAGCCATCAGATCTATAATAACCTTAGCATTTATTCTCTCTACGCTAGATGGTGAAATGAGTGCTTAGTAAGATACCTAGCAGGTTTTATTGGTCTAATTAGTCGATTAGGTGGCTTTTTTACAACTATCGTTTTAAGGCTCGGACCTTGAACTCTATAACAACCAACAAAACAGTGTATCTTTTATTCTAGTCAACATTCCTTTATCTGTAATTTACTTTTAATTTGGTGTTGGTTTTTTTATGTTTTTTTATTTAACGGTCGAATTGCTTAATGAATGAAGTATTAATTTTAGCTGTGGCATTGAGTATGGACGCTTTTGCAGTATCAATTGGCTTAGGGGCAAAACACAATAGCAAGGTTACACCTTTGGCATTAATGTCAGCAGTATATTTTGGGCTATTTCAAGGGGTGATGCCTTTATTGGGTTATCTTGGAGGACGAGGAATACTAGGTTGGATGGAGTCTTATGCTACATGGCTAGCCTTTTTATTGCTTTTGCTCATAGGTGTTAAAATGATTTATGAATCTTTTTCTGAAGGCATAGAAGATGATATTGTAAAAGTAACTCATCGCGTTATGCTAATACTTGCCATCGCTACCAGTATTGATGCCATGGCAGCTGGCTTTACTTTTACCATTTTAGCTGTAAATCCATTCGTCGCTTGCTTTATTATTGGTAGCATGACTTTTTTCTTCAGTTGGTTGGGCGTGTTAATTGGCGCTAAAACGGGTACTTGGTTAGAAAGTAAGGCTGAATTCTTGGGTGGTGTCACTTTGATTTTAATAGGCATAAATATCTTATTAAATTAGAGGGTTAATCGGTATTCAACACGTTTACAATGAGCGTTCACATTTGATTCGCGCCATTTCTTATAAATATAGCTAATAATTACTTATTCTTGGGTAGGGTATTTATATTATCTTTGTTGAGGTTAATAAAATGAAAAGTACACTAAAAAAGGTATCAGAGATTGTCGCTAAGGCGAATGACTCGTTCTACAACCAATTTGATAATGTTGATACATTGATGGGCATAATGGATAAAAACCTACGTAACCAAGGCATGAAAGCTGATGCGATTACCATTGATTGCATAGCCCAGAACAAGAAGATCGTTGTACTCATCCATGATGAGAAGCCTGATACTATAGAAATAGCATTGGGTAGCAAAGAAGGTGATATTTATTCGTCGGCTGAATACGCACTAAATGAACTGTCAGAGGCTGTTATTATAGACATTATGGAAAAAAACTTTATCTCACAAGAAAATCACACTAGCTAATTAAAGCTAAAGTAGCCTTTTGCTAGCGCTAGTAAACTGCGCTTAGTCGCTTAGCGGAGGTTATATTTACTCACGGTGCTAATTAAATGATTTCCTGCTTGTTTGAGTTCTTTTTTGTGGTAACTTTAGCGCAGTAAAATGGGATTATGTTTGCTGGACTTCACCTGTAGATCTTATTAATAATTGCTGGGCAGCCCAAAATGCCAGGGTGATGCGGTATCAATAATTTCTCAGTAAGGGGTATTCACATATCCTTGCAAAGAAATATCGTTTGCTTCGTCCTAATACTTTACCTGATATTCTGACGCTTAATGTGGCGTCATACCCCTAGGAGTTTACTTGATTTCACGACTTAACAAAAAAACTTTGATTCGATGGAAGGTCTACATAGATAGGTCGAAAATGTATATTGGATATGTACAATTCCTCCTGATAATTTTCGTGTTTATTAAATCACTAGGTGATAATTTTGTCACTGAATTTGTCTTTACAAGTCCAATGATTGCAGTGCCTATTATATTGTTCACTTTCGTTTTGTTGTCGTTGATTATTGGTTACCTTGATTCCAGACTCGGCTTTCGTGAAGAAGAAATAAGGAACCATTCTAAATCTAATCCTGTGTTAATGGATATTCAAAAGTCTCTTATAGAATTAAATATTAGAATGGCTAAAATGGAACAAGAGAGAAAGTCGAACGATACTTAATGTTTTTACTTTAAGGTCGATTTAAATAATAACTCTTATAACAGTGCCAACATAAGTCATTCAAGTCGGGCAAATTTTAGCTGTGCTTTTTTGTCTAGGACGGTCAATAACCTTTAGTTCACTAAACTTAGCCTCCTATTGGGAGAATAGTTTTTAAGGATTTGAAATGAAACGTAGACAGTTTGTTAAAGCTTCACTGGTAGGTGGCGGAGTTATTTTAGGAGTAGGTGCCGGCGCATTTACCCTGATTAAAGAGGGCAATAAAAATAGCCTTACCGTAGAGATGGCTTTAAAAAAGCTAGATGATTTATCTGATGAAAGTCTTATCCACCAAGGCGAATGGAACCCATATCAAATATTTAGCCATTGCGCACAAAGTGTAGAGTTTTCAATGTCTGAATTTCCAGAACATAAATCGAATTTATTTAAGAGTACGGTTGGTCAACTCGCATTCTCGATTTTTGCATCTAAGGGTAAGATGACACATAACTTAGGAGAGCCTATTCCAAGTGCTCCAATTATTATTAAACATCTAGACTCAACACACGCACTCATTCGTTTAAAACAATCTCTGCTCAACTTTAGCCGTTATCAGGGGATTCTTGCGCCGCATTTTGCCTATGGTGAGCTATCGAAAGCAGAGTATGAAATAGCACATGTCATGCATTTATATAACCATCTTCAAGAGATAAAGACTTAACAATGCCGTGGTCAAGTCACTAAAATCACTCAAATTAATGTTAAGTGCTTTGCATAGTTTCTGTTAATTGAATCTAAAATAGAAACGTTAACTGACTCATCAGGTATTTGCATAGATTGATGTTTATAAAAGATAAATCCGTTAATATACCTTATAGATCTGTGGGTTAATGGTAAATTTAAAGGCGATGAGTAAACAATGAAAGCAGAGTTACGATTAAAAATTATCGACGTTTGTAATAAAAAAATAGCGAGTAATGGTGACAACGTTGGACTATCATTTTATGCCTTTTTTGCTAATAAAAATGAAACACCTGAACTACTTATGGAAGTTGCAACATGGTGGATACAGACTCACAGATTAGATCATTTCGTCAAGGCTATTAAAATTAAAACCATGGTAGAAAATGGTTTGTAATGGAAGATAACCAATCGCATAATTGATAACATTTAACCCCAATTTTTTCACTGCACTTAATATAATAATCGACTGTGATTTTGCACTTGGTGAGGTTTAATGACAAAGGAACTACAAAATATCAGTCAAGCCGCAATCGTTCTAGAAGCGTATAATCCATCTTGGGATGATAAATTTACAGCAGAAAAAAAACGCCTAATAGCTGTTGCAGGTGATTGGCTTTATGGTTCTGTTGAACATGTAGGTAGTACTGCTGTTCCGGGCATGATTGCTAAACCGATAATAGATATAATGTTTGGCGTTAAGTCTTTGGAACTCGCTCAACCTGCTATTATAGCGCTTGTCCAAAACGGTTATAAATATTGGCCTTATAAGCCTGAAGTTATGCATTGGTTTTGCAAACCTTCAGATGAATTTCGCACACATCACTTACATTTGGTGCCGTTTGAAAGCCCACTCTGGAATGAACGTTTAAGGTTCAGAAATTTATTACGTTCAAACTCAGTTATCGCTAACGGATACGCAAATTTAAAACAAGAATTAGCCATTACTTATAAAGACGATAGGGATGAATACACTAAGAAAAAGTGGCCTTATATTCAGCAAGTTTTACATGAAAATAAACTCACATCATGAAAATGATTTTACAATGAGTGCTATCTGAAAAAAATATTTAATCTATACAAGAACAAAGCCTTCGGGTTAAAGCAAGTATCTCAACACGCTATGTGCCTAATAGCCGCACAGTGGCATTCGTAAACTTTAAAGTTTACTTAGCTGCTAACAAAAGCTATTTTATTGCCCCCAGTATAAAGGGTTAATCGTAGTGTTTGATTTTTATTCAACTAGAAAAGATAATTTATATGACAACTTTTTTCGCAGGATTTTTTCTTAGCCTCTCTCTTATCCTTGCAATAGGTTCTCAGAATGCTTTTGTTTTGAAGCAGGGAATTAAAAAACAACATGTTTTATTAATTTGTACTATTTGTGCTATTTCTGACGCTATTTTAATTTCATTGGGTGTTGCAGGGTTTGGCGCTATTGTAAATGAGTATCCTTTTATTGAAACGTATGCCCGTTATGGCGGTGCTTTGTTTCTTCTTGTTTATTCTGCACTGAGTTTTAAGTCAGCATTCAGTCAACGTCATGTCTTAACACCAGAAGCTAAAGTACAGCATTCAGTCTTAAAAACGATTGCTATCTGTCTTGCTTTTACATGGTTAAATCCTCATGTTTACCTCGATACTATGGTGCTTTTAGGGAGCATTTCAACACAATATGAGGGAAAGCAAATTGAATTTACCTTAGGGGCAATTTCAGCTTCATTCACTTTCTTTTTTAGTTTGGGTTATGGAGCAAGATTTTTAGCCCCGCTATTTCAACAACCAAAGTCATGGCAAGTGCTAGAATTTATTGTTGGGCTTACTATGCTCATTATTGCTTTAACGTTAATTTTTAGTTAAAAGGTATACTTAACAGCGAATTGACTATTGGTTGCCAAGGGAAATGTGTGTATCTGATCACAGCAATAGGTCTTTTATTAACTTTTGTTGGTTTGGGACTTATAGGCTTAGTTAAACAAAAAATAGTTATTATAATCTCCTCAATATTTTAGCTAGATATTTATTGCCTATAAATGGGCATAATCAGTAAAGGTATTATATGAACGCGTGTGAATTAATAAAATTATTATCTAAAAAAGGGACTGAAGATCTATCAACTTCATTACAGTGGATAAAACCGATACCTGAAGAGGGTGCTGCTTTAGTTGAGAAAATAGACATGGCCTTAAATATTGTTAAATTTTCTCAATCTAGACAAGCTGAATATGGAGGGGTAAAATCCTCAAACAATCACTTAGACTCTCTAATACGTTTAAGGGCTGAACTTAAAAGTATTCTTGAAAAAACCTAAAGTAAACTAGTTAAACTTAACGATAATAAATTAAATAGGGCAGGCAATAACGTAAATAGCTGTGCTACTAATTTGGCATTTTGCCAATGATAATATTACTCTCTACTGAGAGCGGATGAGCAAAGGAATGCAAATGATTAAATTGAATCTTTATAAATATAGTAAAGCCTTATCGTTAATTAGTTTAATAGCGGTTACTTATAAATATTGGGGGTTTGGTTTTTGGGAAGCTATTTTTATTTTGCTCCCTTACCTGCTGGTATTTTTGCTTGCAAATCGAGCCGCTTATAGTAGCCCTTTTTTAATAGGGTGTAGGGCGATAGCTGGCGTTATTGTTTCACTATTATGCGCAGTATTATTATTTGGCATAACGCCTTCTGCTCAAGCAGGTATTGGATTTATGTTTGTTGTTGTTATTCAGTATGGTGTTATTTTCGTGAGTGAAGCACTCATTGGTTTATTCACTTATCAGGCTGATGACAAATAAGACTAGTTAAGCAGCGCTAAATAAACATTGGAGTACGACGTTGAAAAAATGGATGTTAATTTCTTTACCTATATTATTTTTTATTGGCTTTGCTGGGGCAAACTATCTGGGCTTTTTATCGCCATCTTTTACATCTGTTGTAAACAAGCCCATTCAAAGAATAGATTTAATAGACCTTCAAGGAAGTCGTCATTCTTTTGATGAACTTAAGGGGAACGATACCGTTATTTATTTTTTTGCTTCGTGGTGCACTCCTTGCTACAAATCTTTAATGACGCTAGAGAAAGTGACCGCTAATAAGCAATTACCCATTAATTTATTAGCTGTTGCCTTGGATGAAGATATTGATGAAATTAACCGCATGTTAATTAAAACTGGTTTTACGGGTAAAGTGTGGATAGCTAGTGAGGGCACAATGGCCTTGCAGAAACGTTATTTTGGAAACGAAGGGCGTGCTGTTCCTTATGTAGTAAAGCTTGATAGAGACACAAATATTATCGAGAGAAGCTATAAATTAAATCAACTTACCCAATGGCAATCAGTTTTAAGGGATGGCGTATCTTTAAATAAAATATAGAATTTATAAGCAACAATTTAAGGGCGGGTAATAAACCTCCTTAGTTAAGTTTGAGGCCGGCATTATTTAATTATTTTGAGGATAAAATTGATGAAACAGTACAAATATAAAATAGTAGATACCAGAGATGTTGAGACAGCAGGACTGTTTAAAGGGAGAAAACGAGAAGATGTTGAAAGTTATCTCAATACACTTGGCAGTGCTGGTTGGGAACTGGTTAACGTAGATTTTCGTGAACTTGAAGGTGGTCTTGAGTTCGCAGGCGTCATGAAAAAAGAAATTTAGGTCATTTACAGGTCTAGAATACTTAACCCGTTTACTATCACTTCATAGCACTGGCGACGTTATTTAACTTCGTTGTATTATTTAGCTTACATTACTTCGCTGATTATTTGGCGTTATACAAAATAGAGAGTTTGGTGGAAAATTCAAAGACTAGGGCTTCAATAAGCTTCAGGTTCAATCGATTAGATAAGATGCAAGCCTTTACACTCGAGCGAGAGATACTAGGCTCATTGTGCGATAAAAATGTTGAAAATAATATTTATGTTGTTTGTGTACCCTTAACAGACACTAACTTCGACGACATTAGTGACTATTATGTCCGACAAAGAGTTAATATTGAAGACTGTGATATATTTGTATCGGTTAGCTCGGATTCAGGTACTAAATGCTTTGATATACCTGTGATAGTCAATCGCATGCTTAAATATATCGATTGTAAATTAACCTTTGCTTTTACTGTATTATAAAGACTTTAAAACAAGTGAATCAAACGGATAAATTACAGTTGAGGGCCCGTCTATTACAGGCCGCAACTTTAGCGACAAAGAACGATAGGGAGATCGAATGAAAACACTATCATTTATACTATTAAGCTTTTCCTTGTCTTGCACTGCGGCAGAGGATTTTTTGAATAAGTATGCGGTTAATATTGATGGCATGCTTATGAGTAAGATCTTACCCATAAACGAAATGGATACGCTGACCAATAAATTTGAACCTGCCATCACTTTTAATTGCGGTGTTAGCAGTCGAGTTTACGCGCTCGATGAGCAGCTAAAATTTAAATTTGAAAACGGTCAGTTAAGAGTTGTTTCAAGTTTTGTCTCAACCGGCAATATAATATCTTATACACCACTAAGAGCATTAAGTGGTTTTGCATTTCGTCCCGCTTTATTTAAAGGTTATTATTTTATTTCTGAGTGATTTTGCGATATAAGTCATTGAGAATGAGTATTAAGAGGGCTGTTTTTTGATTCATTCCAAACAAATAAAAGGCTTTAATTGACTGTTTATCAAATGCTTAAGTGGTTTTTATTAAGTTGAAGCAGAAGCTGAAATAGTCTTTGACGGATAAGTGTTAAAAAACGTAATCGATAGAGTAAATAAAAATTATTAAAAATTTAAATTCAAAACGCATCGAATTAATATCATCATCAGCCGCTCATCTTCACATTGAACTTGAAACACCTTTGTTACTTGCTGAAAAATTAAATGCATCTGTTTCAAGCGATTGGCCTAGCGGTGAATATGACCGAGATGCAATGGAGTTTTTTCTTTCTTGTTTCGAAAAAGGCGGTAAATTAGCTGAAGGTTGGTATGGCTGGTATGCTATAAATATTGCCGTTTCAGGAGAAAGAACTCTCGTGGGATCAGGTGGATATTTTGGTCCCCCAGATAGTAATGGAATAGTTGAGATTGGCTATTCTGTGCTACCTAGTTGGCAATGTCGTGGCTATGCAACAGAAATTGTTAACCTGCTCATTTCTCATGCCTGCTCCTTCGAAGAAACCAATAGTATTATTGCTCATACTGCACCCGAAAATAAAGCGTCTAAAAAAGTGTTGATTTCTAATGGTTTTAGGGAAGTTGCAATGAATGATGGCCTGCTGAGTTTTGAGTATACTCGTTAGATTTATTGCTTTAATTGCAGTTGATATTTTAGGTAAAACCAGCGCTTTATAGTGCAACGACTAAATTTGTTACGGTGAGTTGTGCTATATATTTTAATAAAATAATTTATCCCTTTAATCTGGGGATTTTTAAGGAAATTACCTTTATGGATTTAATAAAAATTATATTACCTATCGCTTTAACGACATCGTTGTTGTGTCATGCTGAACAGACCCCATTAGAGCGATCTTTATCGCAAGAGTTAACTAAGGCAGTTACTAAAATTAACGCTAAAGGTGCTCAAATAATTGATGAAGAAACAAGACTTGATTACGCAGCAACATTCAAAAATTTCATTATCTATAATAACACTATGATAAATTACAGTGCTGATCAACTTGATGTAAAGGCTTTTGAACCAATTATTGAGAAAGTGTTGATAGGTACATTATGTGCGAATAAAGCGTTAGAAAGTTTTATCAATTTGGGTGTAATAATGGTGTACCGCTTTCACGGTAAAAATGGTTTATATATAACAGAACTTTCAAAAGATATGTCTACTTGTAAAAAAATACAATAAGCTGTTTAAATAATGGCAACCTTAGGTTCTTTCCCTGATAGATATTTTATAAATAATTAAATTACCGGCGAAGCTAATAAATGAACGGGGTTATTTAGCGCAAAGTTAACAGACATAAAAATTTTTTTTTAATCTCAGCAAAACACTGAGTCTTAGAACAATCTATGAGTATTTAAGATGATTTCACGTAAATATCACAAAGTTGTATTTTCTTTTTTTATGGCGTTACTTATGTCCTGCGTAATGTCTTTTGTTATTAGTGTGTTTAACGTAGGTATGGTGACGAATATTGTTCCTATATGGTTAAAAGCGTGGAGTTTCGCTTTTATCTTTGCCTTTCCAACTATTTTAATTATATCTCCTATTGTACATAAATTGGTGAGTTTTGTTTTACACGAAGAAGAGCATAATATTTAATATATGATTTAGACGAAAATAATAGTTGGCATTTATTACGGTGTCGTTTATTTTTAGCTAGCTGATATTTTGTTTAAAGTGTTGTTATTTTTTAAGGAAAAGTTATGTTTCGAAGCATTATGTTTGTTTTTTTATCGCTACTGAGTCAGTTTGCTGTTGCGTTAGATTACACACAGGAAATCACAGAACAAGAGATACAAGAAAAAATATCAGCTTTTATGCCAATCGAAAAAAAGAAATATTTTGTCACTGTTACCCTATCAAATCCTATAATAGATTTACTAAAAGAAAGTGATGAAATAGGTATTCGTGCAAATATTGACGCTAGTGCTCCCGGTGGAATTAAGGGTAGCGGTGAAGTAATGATTAAAGGCACATTAGATTATGAGCCTAAAAAAGGTGAGTTTTATTTTAAAAACCCTACAATTATTAGTTTAGCCATTGATAAAGTTCCTAAAAATTTCACTCCAAAAATACAAGATATTGCGCAGGCCATGCTTTCAAAAGTGATGGCCGTTTATCCAGTTTATAAATTTAAAGATGATAATGTAAAACACAAATTAGCCAAAGCAGTATTGAAATCATTGGAAGTAAAAGATGAGAAATTAATTATAACGCTTGGTGTGTTTTAAATTAACAAACAGTTGACTAGTGTTGTTTACTGTAGATATAGCCAACTTATATTTTTCGATTGTAATGTGACAGTTTGTCGCGCATTGAAAAAGACTTAATAGCAGAGGTGAATTTATGGATTTAACAGAATTGGTGATATTTTTAGCTATCGGTGCTTTAGCCGGATGGTTAGCGGGAAGGTTAATGAAAGGGGCTGGCTTTGGCTTACTCGGTAATATCGTTGTTGGCATTATAGGCGCAGTGGTTGGTGGCTTTGTCTTTGGCTTACTTGGTATATCTGCTGGCGGAGTCATTGGTACAATTGTTACGGCGACTGCGGGGGCGGTTATATTGATATTTGTTGTTGGTATCATAAAAAAGGCCTAATAGCTTGATACGACAGATGAAATAAAAGCATTATCCCTTAATTTTATCTATTATAATCGTAATCAAGGGCGCAATTATTCCGGGGATGCCGTATTATTCATGTTAGAAATTTAAGATACCCAGAGGAGAATACGAGTGGCTAAGCAAAATTACTCTTTCGAAAAACGTCAGAAAGAAATAGCTAAAAAGAAAAAAAAGGAAGAAAAACGTTTGAAAAAATCAGCTGTGGAGGAGGTACCGTCAGAAGACGAGCAAGTTGTCTCTGAAAATGACGATAAATAACACCTGATAGCTTCATACTTGAAGTCATTAAATAAGGTTGGCTTTGCTATTTTTTCAAATTTTAGCCAACTATTTTAGCTTATATAACTTGTGTTTACTGATAAGTGTTATTGCAGCGTCTTTATTTTTTATCGTTTTCTTTTTACTCACCGGTCGTGTCTCCAGTTCAGCATTAAATAAAAGAGCTCATAATAATGTCAAAGCAGGCGATTACTATGAATCGTTTGGTTAACCTGATGCAGCTAAAGAAGAACGAGAGATGGCTAGGGAAAATCTTGAAAATTCATACCGTATTGACCCTATCTTATTTGATTTATTATTGGTCACAGCGAAAAATAAAGTATAGTTTTTGATGTTTTTAATTAAATATGCAGATCGAAACTTCTAACCATTCAATGCCTCAACACAATTTGATATCCTTAAGTGATAACAACAAACTGATTGGCATAGCTTATCCGACAACAACGTTCATTTTTTTCACTGCTTAACAATGTATGAGTATTAAGTCGTGTTGCCTAATTAAAGAAGAGATATTTATGTTTACAGGAATAATTCAATCGATAGCTAAAATTATCGATATTACAGATGAAAAGGGTATCAGAACTTTTGTTATTGATTTCAACAAAGGTTTTTGCACTGATCTAGAAATAGGAGCAAGTGTTTCTGTCGACGGAGTATGTTTGACGGTTACTGAAATAGTGTCTGAAGTTAGGGTCAAGTTTGATGTAATGCTACAAAGCCTTTTAATAACGACCCTCAGCGAATATGGAAAAAATACTTGTGTCAATGTAGAGCGAGCAGCTAAAGAGGGTGCTGAAATTGGTGGTCATCCTCTGTCGGGGCATGTGGACTTTAAAACCCCTATTGTCAACATTACTCACATAGAAGACAATTATTGTATCCGTTTAGGTTTGTCAAAAGAATGGAAGCGCTATGTCTTTCCAAAGGGCTATATTGCCTTAAACGGAGCTAGTTTAACCATTTCTCAAGTGAATAAGACAGAGCAGTGGTTTGAAGTTTGGTTAATTCCTGAAACTCGAAGGATGACAGTGTTTGAGGCTAAGACTGTTGGCGAAAATATTAACATAGAGATAGAACGTGGCACTCAAGTTGTTGTTGACACTTTACGCGATACACTGGAAGAAAATCTAGGGGCTTTACTGCCGTTATTTGAGAAAATTCTCTCTGAACAAGGCGTTGATATTAATGCGTTAGGGCATAATGTAAAATCCCCAATAAATAAAAACAGCTAAAATAGTAGGCTATTGCTACGTGATATTAGCCGTTTTAAACGGCTAATATTTAATTGATATTGAAGTATGAATGTAGAGTGTTTATGGATAACGAACTAGTCATTAGGAAAGCAAAATTAAGTGATCATTCGTTTATTTTTAAACTTTCACCTATTTTAGCTGACGTTGCTCAGTTATCTTGGCATTCTGACGATGTTATTCAAAAAATGCAATTTGATTACATTGCTGAAATGCTTGCTGAATCATCACAAGCCAACGTTACCTTTATCGCTGAAAAAAGTGATGTTTCTTTGGGGTTTATTCATGTTAGAACCCATAAAGACAGTATATCTGGTGAGATGTGTGGAACAATACCTTTGTTGGCTGTTTCACCTGAGTCACAGGGTTTAGGTGTTGGTAAGATTTTAATTGGGTTTGCTGAGAAATGGTCTAAAAATTTAGGGTGCAGGTTACTGCATCTGGAAGTTTTCGCTAATAATAAAAAAGCAAACGACTTCTACCAAACGTTAGGTTTTAAACCTGAAACGGTGCAGATGATTAAAGCTATATAGGCTGTTATATTTTTAAAAACGTAGTGACGCTGCTGGGTCGTTCACTACGTTTATTGAGTGTTTTGAAAGCGGTTACTATCAATTGATATAACTTAAGTTAACTCACTTTGTGATTCTCAGCGTTTATTGATCTGTTAAACGGCTGTGATCGCACTCACCTTGCTATATTTCAGTTGCAGAGGCTACTGTCGTATATTCATAGTTAAATGCTCTGACTTTCTTACCTGAGTCAGCTATAAATTCTACGGTAGTTGAACGGGGTAATATCAATACTGCCTCGTATTCTTCACCCGTTAAAAAAGTGTCATTGCCACATACTAGGTCTTGAGTTAATTTTATCCGCATTACTAATCTTCGCTATGTTAAATTAATTTAACTTATCATATCATCTTTTTATGAACATATTAGTGCAAAAATTCGTCAGGCTGATTTCAATGATAATTTTGGCTAATATGGTAAGAATAATCAGCCATTATTATACAGAGATGGATTTGTGAATTTTTAACATTTAAAGATTAGAGTTTGATTATACTGTCAGCTAAGGTGGCATTTATCGATTTATTTTCATTAGTCGATGACTCTAAGGCTTTTCTAAAAAGCCGAGATGGCCGTGAAGCTTTTAAATTTTGTCAGGTCAAATGTTAATAAAATATCAAGCAACAACGTCGTTGAAAATAAATATTTATCGCGAGGGCATCATTATAGCGGTAGTATGGAAAATTAACTAAAGCGCAGGTAAGGCAACTTTATATGTCATCTAGAGTAAGACTGATTCTTTCGGCGGGGATCTCATTTTGTTTTTATTTTGCTTGGTCATATTGGGCGAATGGTTTAGTCAGTGAAGATCAATCACTGGTGTTAAGATCGGCAATTGTACAAGGAACATTAAGCGGCACGATTACTATTTTATTTACTTTTATATTAGAAAAATCAGTGTCGAAATTTGGGCAGAGTTATCTTTCATTAATATTTGTTGTGCCTATCATCTGTACAGTGTTTTCTAAAACAAAACAAAACATCGCCATTTTCAGAACTTTCAGAAATGCCTTAGACCGCTCGGCTAAATATTTAAGTAATAACGCTATACCAGGTACTTTGTTAGCACCACTCTTACCTATAGCGATTCAATCTAGCATTGCCATTGGTGTTAACTTTATTAACCAGACGCCTAATTTATGGTTAACGGTTACACCTAGTATAATCATTACCGCTATTTATGGTTATGTGTATACTTTCACTTTACTGAGTAAGCCTGCTGAGCCAGCTTGATTAGCTAACTCGATTATTTATAAAATTAATTAAATTATATTTTCCAATTAAATTTAGCCTACAGTACTATCTGGTTAATTATTGGCAGATATTGAAATATGTTTACTGTTTTTGATTTTTAGTTTTCTTACTGAAAATAACATTGAGTTAACCCATTTCAATAATGAACGATTAACGAGTTAGTAAGCTTGGTATATCATCTTAAATAACGACTAATCGATGAGTTAGAACTCCGTGATCACCTCTAAAAAGATCACGGGGAAAGTTTTCTTTATTGGGAAAGCTACCGGTTATTGGGTTTTATTAACACCACCAATTAGCTGTTTAGGATCTAATCTTGCCATAAGCTCTGCTTCACTAATATTGGTTAGTTCGATAGCGACATCTATTACGGTTCTTTTTTCTAGGTATGCTTTTTTAGCAATCTCAGCACTTTTTTCATAGCCGATCAATTCAGTTAACGCGGTTACTAAAATTGGATTTTTTGCTAAATTTTGCTTAATTTCGTCATGATTCACGCTTATATCTTTGATAACTTTATCAGCAAGTGCGTTAGCGCTTGAGCTGAGTAGTTGAATACTTTGCACTAACGTATGAGCGATTAAAGGTAGCATGGTATTAAGTTGGAAGTTGCCAGATTGTCCTGACAACGTAATGGTTGTGTCATTGCCGATGACTTGTGTGCAAGCCATTAAAACCGCTTCAGGGATCACTGGGTTGACTTTCCCTGGCATAATACTGCTACCTTTTTGTAGTTCAGGTAATTGAATTTCATTTAATCCATTTAATGGTCCACTGCTTAGCCAGCGAATATCATTGCTGATTTTACTTAAACTAACCGCGGTGGTTTTAAGAATACCGCTAATGCATACCGCTGTGTCTTGTGCACTAATTGCCCGAAAATAATTATCGGCAGGCATGAAGGTTAAACCGGTGTTCTCGGTTAAGGTACGAGTGACAATAGTGGCAAAATCTGGGTGTGTATTAACTCCAGTACCTACAGCTGTGCCGCCAATGGCAAGCTTGTATAAACTTGGTAAGTTATTTTGTAGCTGGTCATAGGCATAACTCACTTGAGCACTCCAACCACTTATTTCCTGAGCAAAACTTAATGGCATTGCATCCATTAAATGAGTACGGCCTGTTTTTATGGTGTCATGATGCTGACCGGCTTTGTTGTCTAAGGTGTTACGTAAGTGTGCTAGCGAGGGTAATAACTGTTCAGCGATAAGTTTTGCTGCACTTAAGTGGATACAAGAGGGGATCACATCGTTAGAACTTTGTCCCATATTTACATGATCATTAGGGTGAACGTTTATGGTTTGATTACTTTTTAACTTAACTAATGAGGCAATCACTTCATTTGCGTTCATATTCGTGCTGGTTCCCGACCCTGTCTGGAAGACATCAACGGGAAACTGATTATCGTGGAAACCATCCGCAACTTCTTTGGCAGCCAATTGAATTGCTGCAGATTTATCAGCATCAAGTAGACCCAGTTCTTGGTTCGCTTGTGCAGATGCGCTCTTGATTGTGCCTAATGCCCAAAGGAAAGCGCGTGGCATTTTTAAATCGCTAATGGTGAAGTTGGCTAATGATTTAGCTGTTTCATTACCGTATAAACAGGCAGTTATATGCTTTTGATTAACTGTTGTTTTATCGTCTTTTTTTTGCATTTAGTTAGCCTTTTAAGTATCACGCACATTAATCATAGAGAAAGGTCGAAAAGAGTCTATTGAATAGGGTTATTTCTCAAATATTAGTTTTGCCTTAACCGCTTTAGGTAATTAGCATCATTCAATTTTTCTCTCTGATACTGTGCGAATGAGTTTATTTGCTCTACATTAAGACTACAGGTTACCGTTTTATCTTGCCAATTTAAAGACGCTAATTGTTTAGGTGCAATAAGTACCTTTTTACCGCCGGGCGAGCAATTACAGGTATCAAAATAATTGTGGCAACTAAGGCCCATATAGAACTCGATAGTTGCTTAAAATATTTTCTAGCAGACACTTAAATTATTTATGGCTACTACGCAAAAGTCGTTAATTAAATTAATTTATAAATACCATTGTTATATTGTTATATTGTTATATTGTTATATTAAATTTATTCAGATTTTAACCATGAGTTAAGTCTGGTTCTATA
>NZ_JACGVR010000067.1:0-1646 GCF_014077325.1 Colwellia sp. BRX8-5 | reverse complement strand
ACTGTCCCAAATAGTGGTGCTCAAGGTAAAGCCTAACAAGGCGTTCAAACGGACAAAAAACAGTTGGCTGTTTCACTCCGTTCACAATTTTAGCCAACAATTTTTTGCCGCTTAACGTGGCGTTAGGTTTTCAACATGGAATTGGCGCAAATCAACGATTATCTTTCTAAATTAGAAGGTTTCGCAGACATAGAAAGTATTAATGCTAATAAAGTTGATGTTACAGGATCTCTATTAATTAAATTTAATGGTGATACAGGTAGTAAAGATAAGGGTGAAATTGAAATAGAATTCTATAAAGTTGAAGCTATGTGTATTTCATTTAGACTTTTAGCTCCTGTAAAATTAGAACTAGCTAACGATTTAGCAGCTAGTACATTGGATGCAAACTATATCGAAAACGGTTTGAATTTCTATCAGCTTACAGATGATGTCGGTTCTAAATGGTGGATTTATGCTAAAGGAATAAAGGTAAAGTTATTACCTATATTTTACGGCTAAGAAAAACCTAACAAGGCGTTCAAACGGACAAAAAACAGTTGGCTGTTTCACTTCGTTCACAATTTTAGCCAACAATTTTTTGCCGCTTAACGTGGCGTTAGGGTTACAGAAATATATGGAAGCATCGTTCGACGTAAATGGAAAAAAGTTTGAAGTTGATTTTTCATTATTTGGTGCTGAAAAGTACTATTACGACGGCACTCTTTTGAAAAAACGTAGAAGTTTTAAATTCAATGACCGTTTAGTATTTGATACTGAGGAAGGTAAAATTGAAATAGTTGTATCGCTTTCTACTGAAAACTGGTCAACGCAAGCATTTATTAATGATAGATTAATTGTAGACGAGCTGTTTCCTGAAATTAAAAAAAAGATTGAAGACAGAAAAAATTCTAATGGAGTAAGTCAATTGAGTATGTTTAAAAAAGTTATTTTATGGTGCGTTCTAACTATTGTTTTTATAGCTATATTTCAGTGGGCTAAGTAACCCTAACAAGCCACTCAAGCAGGACAAATAACAGTTGGTTTTGTTCGCTTCGCTCTCTATTATAACCAACTATCATTTGCCTCTTAGTGGGGCGTTATAAGTACTTCAAGGATTGAGTCTGTGTTCAAGAATAAATGGAAATTATCATTTTTTATTTCTCTTCTATTGCTCATCACATCAAACTTATTTTGGTTTTACGCTGTTACTGATCAAGCAGTAAGTTATTCCTATTTATCGGACTCAAATGATGATGCAAATGATTCTATTAAAGCTTTGGGTGGGTTAATCGTAAAAGGTGCGCAACAATATAATCAAAATGATATTTTGCACTTGCTTCGTCAAGCAAACCCCAACGATTTTATCGTTGTAGAGGGTAATAAAATAATAGCTAATTCTTCGACTTTTATCTTTAAAAACGGTAAGTTAATTAGTGTGGAGTAATGTACTTATAACAAGTCATTAAAGCAGGAAAATTTACAGTTGGCTGTTTTCACTGCGTTCAACATTTTAGCCAACTATAAATTTCCTCTTAATGAGGCGTTAGGCTTACCAAAATCTTGGAGATAAATTTAAGGTGAGGAGATTAGTTTTAGCTGTTTGTGCAATATTCCTATTTCCTGTTATTGTCCGAGGAGCTATTAGTTTTTTCCACCCTAAAGGT
>NZ_JACGVR010000054.1:0-9422 GCF_014077325.1 Colwellia sp. BRX8-5 | reverse complement strand
TATTTGTTGTTTCAATCATATATAAATATCCATTAAGAGTTAGGCTATTATTATTTCTTGGTGTTTTATCAGCAATGTTATTTTATTTGTCACGCACTAATCTGCTTTTCCTTATTTATTTCCCGATTGTATTTTTATTTATTTTTCCAAATAAGTTGAATTATAAAAAAATATTTAAATTTTCTGTTCTTACTTTACTTATCGTAATTATTGCTTCTTATATAACGATCTTACAAGGGAGGGGAGATAATATATTTCAAGTTTTATTCAAAATTGGAGAAACTCTATTTCGTTATAAATCTTATTCCTTTTATTTAGCTGAATATGCCATACAAATATCAAATGGTATTGAAAAGTCTTTATTTCCTTTTTTTGGCTTTCTTTCAGAGCAAATTATATCTTTTGGCTATGTTGTCAATAATCCCATCTCGACTAGTAAATCTAAATTTGTTTTTGAGTTTCACTATTTGGGCAATGGTTATAGGGCTAATGTTTTATATCCTTGGTGGGCTTGGTTTTATGGTTACTATGGTATTTTTGGTCTAGTTTTAAAAGCAGTTTATATTTATGCTATTTTAAACCTTACTTTGAAATTTAAATTGTCTTTGACGTTTATGTTTTTGCTTTACAATATTTTATTTGTCATTGTCGTTAAACATCCATTAATAAATGCTGGAGCATTTTACGGTTTTGTTGTGTTAATTATTTTTGATTTGTTAATTAAGGTTAAATATGAAAAATTATTCAAGTAAAAAAATAGCAGTAATTGATCCATCATCGTATTCACTTCCTTACGATTATTTTTACATAAATGAACTGAAAAATACATTCCATGTGGATTTCTATTTTTCAAAATCACAAAGTAATTACGAATATGTTGAAAAACTAAAGTTATGTGACAACGTCACTTTACATGAGTACTCAATATCTCCCAGCAGTACTAATCGATTATTTGGCTTAATTAACTACGTTAGGATGCTCAAAGATATTTTTTTAAAACGAAAAAGCTATAAAAAAATTCATTTTATTTGGAGTGTATTCTTTTTATTTGAAAGTACTTTGTTTTTTTTAATTAAAGATAAATTGATCTTTACGATTCATAATGATGTTCCTCATAGTTATAATAAAAAAACATTTTGGCCATACAAAATAATAATGAAACTTGCATCAAAAATTGTATTTGTCAGTAATTATACAATGCGAACTTTTATTAAAAATTACGGAGCACACCCTAATTATCAATTAGTCCAACATGGCATAATGCCTATCGACACCTTATCCAATACTCGGTTAGATACGAATATTCAGCTGGAAAAAGTGATTTTGTTTTGGGGCCGAGTTGAAGAATATAAAGGAATAGATGTTTTTGACTATTTTATTTTTGATTGGCCAGTAGAAATATATGGGAAGTGGTCTTCACAGTTAATATCATTGAAAAATAAATTAAGTTTAATTGAAAGTGTACTTATAAATGATAGTTATCTACCTTTTGATGAGTTAGCGTCAATGTTATCACGAGACGTTATTTTTATTCTCCCTTATAAAGATGCCAGCCAGTCAGGAGTACTGTATACACTTCTTGCTTATGGTAAAGTCTTTATTTCGAGCAATGTTGGGGAGAATAATGATTTTTTGATAGGAAATGGATTAGAACAACTTGTGTTTGATCGAAATGATAAAGAGTCAATTATAAGGGCTTTAACTTATGCTTTTGATGAATATGATGTGATTAGGCTCAAGTTGTTGAAAATAAAAAAAACACTTGAATGGGCTAATGTAATGAGTAATGAAAAAGTCAACGAATTATATACCCTCTAATTTTTTCACAAGATTTAACCGAATTGAGTTAATAGAAACACCCATAATTCTATTAAAACATATTGTTAATATTATTATTTTCTAAGGAAAAAAATGAATAATTTAGTTTCGATTATTATGCCTTGTTACAATGCAAGTAAATACATAAATGAATCTATTGAGTCAGTATTGAATCAAACTTATCAAAACTGGGAATTGTTGATTATCGATGATTGCTCTCCTGATGATAGTTCTAATTACATTAAAGGAATACTCCCAGATAAAAGATGTAAACTAATAGAATTAGATTCAAATGTTGGTGCTGCAAAAGCTAGAAATATAGGACTAAAATCTGCGAAAGGTCGTTTTGTCGCATTTTTAGACTCTGATGATCTTTGGGAGCCTAGTAAATTAGAGATTCAGATAAAGTATATGCTTGAGAACGATGTCGGTTTTACATATACTAACTATAAGCAATTTAGTGAAAATGATATGAATGCCAAGATTGAAGCGCCTTCTAGTGTTAACTATTTTGATATGATAAAATGCAATTATATAGGTTGTTTAACAGTAATATATGACACAAAGCATTTTGGAAAGTTTTATTTCCCCTTGACAAAAAAAAGACATGACTTCGCTCTTTGGTTGAACATGCTCAAAAAGTTTGAACGAGCTTATAATGTTGAATTAACTCTAGCTAAATATAGAGTGCATAGTAATTCATTATCTTCCAAGAAATCAGATGCTTTTCAGTCTTACTATCATGTTTTAAGAGAGTTACAAGGTATAGGATGTGTTAAATCCTTTTTTTATACTTTAAACTTTTCAATTCTTTCGATTATGAAAAAAAAAGCACCCAATCTTTATAGATTTATTTACCCTATTTATTTAAGCAACAATAAAGAGTCATAAAAGTGACAAGGATTTTAGTAACCGGTGCGTCTGGCTTTATTGGTTCACATTTAATTGACAACCTTAGGTGCAATTATAAAGTTGTAGGGCAAGTTAGAAATATAGTTAACTCTGTACGGAATGATTCTTCTTTGTTTACATTAGATGTTAATGGTACGTCTGACTGGAACTATTCACTTAAATCAGTAAATGTTGTTATTCACTTAGCTGGGATTGCACATAACAAATCAAGTGATTTCCATTATATGCGTGAGGTTAATGTAAATGGTACAATCAATCTTGCGCAACAGTCTGTTAAAAATGGTGTAAAGCGTTTCATTTTTATCAGCTCAATTGTAGTGCTAGGTAATAGGAACACAAATAACCTACCATTTAATGAGCATTCACCTCATTCCGCATATTCCGAATATGCACATACAAAACTGGATGCTGAAAACGCATTACTAAAAATAGCTGAGGAAACCGGACTTGAAGTTATCATCATCCGTCCAGTATTAGTTTATGGTTTAGGGGCTCCTGGTAATTTTGGTAAATTAGTTAAATTAGTTAATAAAGTACCAATGTTACCTTTTGCATTGTGTACAAATAAACGCAGCTTTATCTCTGTTGATAATTTAGTCGATTTTATTTCTACTTGTATTGACCACCCTAAAGCGAAAAATGAAATTTTTTGTATTTCTGATGGCAATGATGTTTCCATTAGAGAGGTTACGGATGGTATTGCACTAGGACTAAATAAAAAATTAATACAACTGCCTATACCAGTATTTATTTTCAAATTATTAGGTAAAATCACGGGTAGAAGTGAACCAATTGAGCAATTGGTTGGTGTTTTTCAAGTTGACTCAAGTAAAGCGAGACAACTACTTAATTGGACTCCACCGTTTACTATGGCTGAAACTTTTATCAAATTGTCAAATTGTCAAATAACAAATAACAAATAAGAATTAATATGAAATATACATGAATTCGGATTTTAGATTTTTTTATGGCCTTTCCCAATTTTTATTTTTAGACTTTTATTAAAAGCTTTAAGCCGGGAGTCAATATCAATTCAGTTGTTTGATAGCTTAGAAGTTGATAACTCTAGAGCTAAACAACTGTTGGGTTGGTCTCCTAATCAAACTATGTCTGATGTTTTTAAACAGCCATAACACATTTTAATCTACTTAATCATTAAGAAACGAACATGACACTTCTACTAATCCGCATTTTAGACTTCTTATTTGCCTTCTTTGGGCTTTTTTTTGGTTTTCCAATTTTAATTATCTTAACCATCATCGGTTACTTTGATACAGGTTCTCCTATATTTATTCAAGAGAGAGTAGGGCGAAATAAGAAACCATTTAAATTAATAAAATTTCGTACAATGACAGTTGGTACTGCTTCAGTAGCAAGCCATCTAGCATCAAGTTCCTCTATTACTAAGTTTGGTAACTTTTTACGTAAGACTAAACTTGATGAATTGCCACAGCTTTGGAATGTATTTAAAGGTGAAATGAGCTTGGTTGGCCCTCGTCCTAATTTGTATAACCAAGGAGAGTTGATTCTTGAACGTGAAACACGTTGTGTTTATAATGTACGTCCTGGTATTACTGGCTTAGCTCAAGTCAATGAAATAGATATGTCTACGCCGGCATTACTGGCTAAGACTGATGAGGAAATGATATCTACTTTAACTATTAGTTATTATTTTAAATATATACTCCAAACTGTTACTGGCTCAGGTAGCGGTGATAGAGTTACTAAAGACTAAAGACTAAAGACTAAAGACTTTTACAAACATAATTACAACATATAAATAACAAAGGAAGTGACGTGGTCGTATCAATTAGACCACGTCATACTGTTGCGTATGGTTTACGTTATGTAGAATTAGGCGATGATTTTAAAACTTATTTATAGGGAATTGTTAATAGTTAGTGATTACTTTTCTCAAGTTATGAACCTGTGGATTCAAGCCTTAGATACAGCCTGAATGACAATAAACTGGGTTCCTGCTTAAGTGATAGTCGGAATAAATAAAGCAAAGGAAGTGGATCTTCGACCAGATACTTCGAAGATGACGGTTTATAAGTTTGCAGATAGAAGTCGCTATCGAACCATATTATACGAAATAGTAAGTGACATTTCAGAGTAACAGACTAACTGATTAGACCCTCGTATTCCCTCAAAGCAGAAAGCTAATTGTTATGTAAATGTACAGGAAGGCATTTATTTTCAGTTAAATTTCAGTTTTTTTAGTTTATACTAGGGGATTCTGTAAAAGGAAAATATATTTTAATTTATAAAAGGAATTAGTTAGTGACTTTGATTCAATCAATTTTGAAATTACCACGCCCCTATAAGCGTGCCATTTCACTATTAATAGATTCAGTATTTTTATTTTTAGCCTTTTGGTTCGCATTATTCATGCGTCTTGAAAGCTTCTCTCCTCTATTTAAGCAAGATTACTGGTTAGTTTTTTCTTGTGTGTTGCCACTTAGTTTACTCGTTTATGTAAAACTAGGTCTGTATCGTGCTGTTCTACGTTATATGAATATGCAAGCTATTTGGGCTATTGGGCTAGGCAGTGTTTTTTCTGCGGTATTAATCATTGGTTTTTCATTCTTCTTTACGGCTGATATACCACGTACTGTTCCTTTTATTTTTATGAGTTTATGTTTGATATTGATTGGTGGTGCAAGAGTTGGCGTAAGAGCGATAATTAGCCACCCACGCTGGCATAAAAAAAACCCAGTCTTAATTTATGGTGCTGGCTCTGCAGGACGTCAGTTATCAACCGCTTTATCACAGGGACCTGAATATCACGCTGTTGCTTTTGTTGACGATGATGTTGCATTGCAAAGAACCGTTATTCAAGGTATCCATGTTTATGCCCCCGAGGAAATACCAAGCCTTATCAAAAGTAAAAATATAGAAAAAATATTATTAGCAATGCCAAGTGCATCAAGGTCACATCGCAAAGAAGTGTTAAGTAAAATTGATTCACTAGGTGTGCAGATATTAACTATTCCTGGTATGGCTGATGTTGTTGACGGTAAAGCTAAGCTTGAAGAGTTTAAAGATGTTGGCGTTGAAGATTTATTAGGGCGTGACCCAGTAGAGCCTAAACCTGAGTTAATGAATGCTAATGTCGCGGATAAAATTGTTATGGTTACTGGCGCCGGTGGTTCTATTGGCTCTGAATTATGTCGTCAAATTATTCGGCTAAAGCCAGCTAAGCTGGTTTTATTTGAGTCGTCTGAGTTTGGTTTGTATACCATTGATAAAGAGCTTAATGAATATAAATTAACACACGGTTTAATCGTAGAAGTATTGCCTATTATGGGCTCAGTGCAAAGAGTTAATCGCATTGAAACTGTGATGAAAAGTTTTGCCGTACAAACTGTTTACCATGCTGCCGCATACAAGCATGTACCATTGGTTGAGCATAATGTTGTTGAAGGTGTTAGAAACAATGTTTTTGGTACTTATTATGCAGCGCGTGCTGCCATAAATGCCAATGTTGAGACTTTTGTATTAATCTCTACCGATAAAGCCGTTAGACCCACGAATATAATGGGGACGACTAAACGTGTGGCTGAATTGGTACTACAGGCGTTGTCTAAAACACAAGATACTACGCGTTTTTGTATGGTTCGCTTCGGAAATGTTTTAGGTTCGTCTGGTTCAGTGGTTCCTTTGTTTAGAAAGCAAATTAAGGGTGGTGGCCCGGTAACGTTAACGCATCCAGACATTACTCGTTATTTTATGACGATACCTGAAGCCTCTCAACTTGTTATTCAAGCCGGTGCTATGGGCACAGGTGGAGATGTATTTGTACTTGATATGGGCGAGCCAGTAAAAATTTATGACCTAGCCTGTAAAATTATTCACTTGAGTGGCTTTTCGGTTAAATCTGATAACAAGCCTAACGGTGACATTGTTATTAAGTGTACTGGGTTAAGGCCCGGTGAGAAGCTTTATGAAGAACTGCTTATAGGTGATAACGTTTCAGGCACTATTCATGAGCGTATTATGAGTGCCAAAGAAGCCATGCTTGATTGGCATGAGCTAGAGCCCTTGCTAAAAAAACTGGATAATGCCTGTCATGCGTTTGACCATGAGTTAATTCGTGAGATTTTGCTTAAGGCCCCAACAGGATTTAACCCCTCCGATGGAATATGTGATTTAGTGTGGCTACAAAAAGAAAAAGAGCCGTTGAAAACAGCTGAAATTATCGCGTTGAAAAAAGTCACTTAATACGCAAATACTTTAAAACTAATGGCTTGCTGTTTAAGTAGTCATTAAAATGTGGATGTTTTTCGTTATTATGATTTAAAAGCCATTCGGGGTTGAATGCTCAGAATGGTTTTTAAAGTTATAGCACTACAAACCCTATGATTTTTGTCGATCTAAGTTACACAGTACCTGGCGCTATTATGCTCTACGACCTCTTATTATCAATAGTTAGAATTAACCTTGTTAGGATTTATTAAAATGAAGCACCGTATTTTATTTGTATTGGCTTTACTGCCATGTTTTCTTAATGCCGCGGAACCTGTGGCAAGTATGTCTTTTCAAGGGTATAGCGGACTAATAAATACCCCGACAGCAACTTTGTTTGATGAAGGTACGCTTTATCTGAAATACAGTAACCAAGTTGAAACAAGAGATGGTTATCGAAACGGTGATAATTATAATTTTGGTGTCGGTTTATGGAAGTATATTGAAATTTCAGCCCGGTTAGCTGATTACCAAGCCCCCAACGGTGGCAGTAGCCCTACAGATCTATCAGCCAACATTAAAATAGGTATCCCTTTTATCCCAAAAGACTGGTTTAGTTTAGCTTTAGGTATTCAAGATCTGGGTGGTGCAGCGAACTATTTTGATGCTAAGTATGCTGTGGCGACAAAAAACATCCTAGAAGACGTTAATATTTCACTGGGTATCGGACAAAGCGACTCAACCCAAGGGCGTCTTGATGGTGTTTTTGCGGGTGTTGAGTGGCAGCCTTATCAATGGTTAAAACTCTCAGCAGAATATGATGCAGCCGATACTCAATTAGGTATGCATTTATCTTCACCTAAACAGTGGCTGAGCAGCGGTATTCAATTAACTTCTGAACTACTTATTTCTAGTAGTAACGAAGCATTAAAAGATGATGTTTATTATGGCATAGGGTTAACTATACCACTTGATTATGATGCAGGTACTCATTCATCGCAGCGAAAAAGTAACCCGATAAACCATAGTAAAGGTGATAGTGAATTACAACAAACGGGTGAATACGTAGCATTAACTATAAATGATGTTGAGTTAGATAATGCTTATCGTTCAGGTGCACTTGAACGATTACAGTTAAGAAAATTGCTGGTTAAAGAAGGTTTTGAATCAATCAGGGTTGCTGAAGCTAATGTAAATACGGTCTATGTAGAACTTGAAGATCACATTTATAACCGTAACAAAATAGATGGTCTTGGCGTTATTCTAGGGATTGTCAGCAAAAATATACATCATAATTACTCGCACTTTACTTTAGTACTGAAAGAGCGAGAAATTTCAACTTTAGTCGTAAAAGGTAGTATCGCTGAATATGATGCTTTCTTAAGAGATGATAAGCCTTTAAAAATTGATATATCAACGGATACTTTTGCCACTGAGCGGTTAACCTCGGATGATGCTGATAATAGTAATAATTTTTGGCTAAAACCCCGCTTTACCTTTTGGCCTGGAATAGTCTCTAGAGTGGGTACAGACTTTGGCGTCTTTGATGCGTCTGTAGCCTTAATTAGCCACGTTGAATTACCGTTATGGCCTGGTGCTGCTTTAACCGCTGCACATGTTGCACAGTTTGCTGAAACCGATAACTTTGATGATGGTCAATATTTCGCTGATGATAAGCAAACAACAGGACTAAAAGAATATAGCTTTCATCAGACCTTTTCATTACCGTATTCGGTAAAAAACATGACTTTTTTTGGTCGCTATCGTGATACTTATAACTATGTAGCGAACGAAGCTCGTTGGCAAAGTGTTGGTGGTGCTCATAAATTAAACCTATTCACTGCAAGATATGAAAACCAATTAGTACCAACAGGCAGGGCTTACGCGGGGTGTAATATTTTAGCTTTACGTTGTAGGTCGCCAAAAGAACCTGAACCAAGAGAGGTTCTTATTGGTACGTATAAATATTATAACGCTCATCTTAATGCGACTGCTGAACTACAGGTAGGAAAGTACTGGCAACGCGATAAAGGTTTAATCTTTAAAGTAGAGAGAATGTTTGGTGATGTGTCTTTAAATTTAACCTATAAAAATACAAAAATTGACGGTGAAGAAGCTAATCAATTTATTGGTCTTGGCTTTTCAATACCGTTAACACCACGTAAAGATTACAATAATAAATACTTTCAAGTAAGAGGTAAGCCTAAGTGGAATTACTCAGTGAATACGCTCATTGGGGAAAGCCATAATAGACTAACACCAGGTACTGGCGATAACACTAAGCAGTTTTATAACCTTGATAGTGCCTTTTATAATCATGACCGTTTAGGCAGTGAATATATTTATGAAAATTCGAATCGCTTAAAAGAGGCTTATTATCAAGCGCGTTAATATGTTTACCATTATTAATAAAACCCAGTGACAATTTGAGTTGCTGGGAGTGAGATGAATTTGTAAAGACAGATAAAAAAAAACGGCTATGTAGCCGTTTTTTTGGTTAGTGA
>NZ_JACGVR010000017.1:0-88572 GCF_014077325.1 Colwellia sp. BRX8-5 | reverse complement strand
CTTTTTCACTATCAACATGAAGGACTAAATGTAAGTGATTATTCATGACAGCGTGAGCACAAATATCAATAGCAAACACCTGAGATAATGTAAAAATGCGTTGTTCAATCCAATGACGCCTGTGCGCATAACTGACACCGGTTTCTTTATCAACACCACATAAAAAGGCTTTTCGAACGGTTTGACTGCAAATATGATAATACGGCGTATCAGGTAAACTGATTTGTTGTGAACGAGGCTTAGGCATAATAATCACCACACTTATAAGAGGGTAATTTAAGTGTAGTTTATTATTGAAAATACAAACAAGTTATTATGGGTGGCTTAATTAATGTTTTTTATGAGGAGTACCGATAACACTACTTAAATCACATCTAAAAATAGACTAGTTACCATCATCATGAACGTTTAAGAAACATATTACCCTATCTCCTAAATTTTGCTTCTAAAGGCATAGATTTATTTGGTGTTAGTTACCTGCGGAACTAAAAGATATATTCTGATATCATCAAAAAAACTGTTTTTTGCTTAATGGGTTTAGTCATATAATCATTCATTCCTGATTTAATCGCTTTTTCAGTATCTTGGATACTAGCATGAGCTGACATACCAATAATTACAGTATCATTATCAAACATTCTAATTTGTTCTGTGGCTTGTAGTCCGTCTAACTCAGGCATTTGTATATCCATTAACACTAAAGAATAAGTATTGTTTTTCATTTTTTCTACTGCTTGTAAGCCATTCTCTGCTATATCAATTGAAATACTTAATGGCTCTAGTGTTTTTTTAGCTACAATTTGGTTGATTCTATTGTCTTCAACTAGCAAGATTTTTTTTCCATACAAAGCTGCTTTTAATTTTACTAAATCAAAATCAGCTGATTCTTCTATTTTTTTCTCTAACTTTTCAGTAGAGTATGTCAAAGGTATGGTGAATGTGAATTCAGTGCCTTTATCTCGTTCACTTTTTAGTGTGATTTCCCCCCCCATCATTTCGACTAATTGCTTACTTATCGCTAATCCTAATCCTGTGCCACCAAACTTTCTAGTGATTGAATTATCGGCTTGAGAAAAAGCTATAAATAAGTTTTTTTGTTGTTCTGGCGTTATACCTATTCCTGTATCTTTAACACTTAACTCTATGATAACGTTATTTTCGTTTTGTCTTTTTAGACGAGTGTTAATATCAATACTGCCATGTTCCGTAAATTTTATAGCATTACTAACCAAATTAATGATGATTTGTTCTATTTTTAGTGGATCACCAATTAAGTGGCTAGGAATCGAATCATCTAATAGGAAATTTAATGATATATTTTTTTTATCAATATCCGACTTACAAATTTGTGTTATTTTTTTAAGAATAGCACTAAAGCTAAATGAGATTTTTTCCAACTCAAGTTGCTTGGATCCTATTTTAGAAAAGTCTAATACGTCATTAATTATTTGCAGTAAGTGTTCACCTGAACGTTGTATTTGTTCAAGTGAATCATCTTTTTCAAATAAAACTTTGGTGTTTCTTCCTATTTCAGCAAAACCTAACACTGCATTCATAGGGGTTCTTATTTCATGGCTCATGTTTGATAGAAAAATAGATTTTGCATTATTTGCTGCATTTGCTTTATCAATAGCATCATTTAGCGCATTATTCTGAGACTTTATCTTTGATAGATTCTTTGAAATTTCTTGGCTCATGGTGTTTATCCCTTGAGCTAAAGTACCTAATTCATCCGAACGACAATCTTTAATTAAGTCTTTATAATTACCTAATGCAATGTTATTAACTGATTTGTTCATCACGATAAGTCGTTTAAAAACCAGCTTGTTCAAAAAATAAAGTGTAAGTGCAATAACGCTAAAAAGAAGTAGGGTGCCAACTAAAAAGAGAGGCAGAATAACAATACTTCCTTCCATTGCTTCTTTTGAAAATAAACTCATTGCATACCATTCTATTTCCTCGATATACACAATAGCGGCTATATAATTAACTTCATTAATTCTGATATCAATCGTTTTTACCGAATGACTATTAGTATTATTTTTTAGTTTTATTAAGCTGCTTTTATCTAGATCATCCCCGATGACTTGATGCCATTCTTTGTTGGACAAAAACTTTGAAAGAGAGGGATGATAACGACTGGTATTTTCATTCAAACTAGTACGAAATACACCATGATTATCAATAAGTACATCTAAAATATCTTGGTTAGAGGTACTGAGTAATTGATTAGTAATAGTTGAGACTAATGCGTAGCTTCCAACCGTTCCAATGACTTGATCATTTTCTCTTACTATATAATCAAAAAAAACATAGGTGTTTCCATCAATAGTATTAATATCAGCATCGACATAAAACTCATTATTTTCTTTTAGCTTTTTTGGTAGCCAAGAATTTTCTTCTAATTTCAGCGGAACCGTTTTTATGGTATTGCTCTCTTTATTCCAATCAATACTAGTAAGGGGGGCAATTGAAAGGATAAACCAGCCATAGCAATCTATAACTTGACAGTCTTTTTTAACAGACTGAATCGCTTTTGTTTTAAATTTTTCATTATCGTTATTTTTCATCCAGTCTTGATATGTATTATTGAGCAAGGAACGTTTAACTAGATTTAAGTTTTGTGTAAAATGACTGAGGGCTTTTTCTTTGTTGATAATGGCATGTTGAAGCACCATTTTTTTACCTAAATCTTGTTCAACTCCAGTAATAAAATCTTTTAAAAAATATGAAAAAAACACTAATACAAGAGTAAAAACCAAAATAATTAAAAAGATTATTCTAAGACGAATCGATTTGTTTTTTATGGATTTATTAGTCATCAATTGGGGCGATTTATTAATATTCTTACTGTAGTTATAAACCAAATATCATTATTAAGCAAAGCAAAGTCTATACTGATAAGGCAATACATTATATGTAACCTTATAGCTAACGGCACCTGCTGTTAGCGTTTGATATCGGGTATGTTATCTCCCCACTTAATTTAGGAGATAAACATGAGAATTACGCTTAGCCAAGAACAATGGCAAACCATCATTGACTATTGCCAGTGATCAACTTCGAGCTTTTATGCGTGGTGATCTGCTAATCATTGTAGGCGGACACCTGAAATAATTTATAATTTTTCGCGTCAAAATTAGTAAGAAAAAACAGTCATGAACCTTTTATAGTTTGGATGAAGTAGAATATTACTTTTAAGGTGATTTAGGTGAAATCGTCATATAAATTTAGATTGGTTTGGCGAATATTACTCAGACATCTCAATAAGCTGAACATAAAGAAATTGTAGATTTTATTTTAATAAAAATATTAATTGTAACTATATACGGTATCACTATTTTATCGGCTTACTATTTATCAATACACACTAAAGATATAGTTAATTTATTAGAACACTTGAATTACCATCGGGGGAAAGAGTTTCTTTCAAGGAGTCTCTATAAGTTTTTTCATAAATATCAATATTCATTTGTTGCAATATTAAAGTCAGTTTAGGAACCAATTTGTGATGTTTTTTATGGAGATAATGAAACAACGGTTCACGGCCTAGTGATTCACTGTAATGGCTGGTAGAAAATTTAGAATCGACGCTCTTAAAATAGGCACCTATCGTTAGAGGTAAAAGTAACACGTCAATTCTATTTTTATTTAACATATTAATACCTTCTTTGTGGCCATTAACTTTATAGCAGTCCACTTTCATTGTTGTTGATATTTTTTCCACAAGAATAAGTCCTCGAACACATCCCATCCGATAAAAACCATTTATGTTATTTTTCTTCTCCAATAGCTTTTTATTATAAGTAAACATTCTGATATCAATATGATTAATTGGTACTGGAATTTTTATTAAGTTGCCATATTGATTTTCAATTTTTGAAATTCTTGAGACATCACCATCTATTATGCCATTGTTTGCCAAGACCAAAGATCTAGCAATGGGTACATGTATTACCTTTAATTCAATACCTATTTTTTGATATGCTTTTTGAAGTATTAATTCAGAAAAATTTTGTAATACAGCATCTTCCCCTCGACTCAACGTTATTGATTTTGAAAACGTTGATAGTGAGAAAAACGATAATAATATAACAAAAGCACAAAATTTCATAAAACACCCAACCTTTAGAGCGAAATATAATTATAGCAGATGTAAATTGAGGGAAAAGAAACGTTATTGTTTTGTTCAAATACCCTAGTGGACTTCCTTGACTTTGCTTATAAACACCTCTAGTTGAGGTTACAATGTAACTCATTTGTTTTCTAGCAAGGTTAGGGAAGTTCATAATGTCTGTTTTGATGACACTGTGGGCTAATTATTGAATTGAAATAAACCTAAAAAATGTCGGCTTTCGGCTCATTGTGACTGCTAGGAATAGTGATTATGTTCTCAATTTACGAGCGCTTACTGTCCCAAAGCTGTAGGTATGGTTCTAACACCTTAGGTCTTCAAATCGGCATAAGTGACGGTTAAACAAAAGTCCAAACCAATTTAGTTTTAGCCTAATATTTGTAGGTTCTAATGTCCCCTTGGTGCGCTAAAGCGGAAATTAGCAAGTAGTTATAGCTAACGTCTAGTTCAAGGCTCAAAAAAGACACTCAGCGTTATTAGCAATAATGACTTAATTGAACGATAAGCAATGATTTAATATACTTCATTTCTCAGATTGTGAAATCATTTAACTTTATAAGTGACTATAGGTATGAAGACAATTGGCAAGCTCGCCAAAGAGTTAGATATAAATATTGAGACCATAAGGTTTTATGAAAAAAAAGGACTTATTTCTCAACCTATTAAGCCAGAAAATGGTTATCGTTTATATAGTAGTGCTATTGCAGACAAGCTTAGGTTTATCGCTAAAGCAAAAGCTCTTGGCTTTACATTAAAAGAGATATCCTCACTAATGTCTATGGAAAATAACTGCGCCCAAGTAGAAAGCCTAGGTTTGCAAAAATTGGATATAATTCGAAATAAAATATTTGATTTACAGCGTCTAGAGAGCGTTATTAGTAAAATGACAAATTCATGTAAAACCAATCAAGACCAATATTCTTGCCCTATTATTGACTCATTAAAGTAATTGTTGACTCCGTATCTGTATACGGGGTTTATCGTGATGATAAATTACTTAGGAATGATTCTATATGATAAACAAATTACTCGATAAAGTTGGCTCTGGTGGGGTTTGGATAGCAGCCCTTAGTTG
Source organism: Colwellia sp. BRX8-5 (assembly GCF_014077325.1). Classification (NCBI taxonomy): domain Bacteria; kingdom Pseudomonadati; phylum Pseudomonadota; class Gammaproteobacteria; order Alteromonadales; family Colwelliaceae; genus Colwellia; species Colwellia sp. BRX8-5. Next base: position 83,362 of record NZ_JACGVR010000017.1, on the reverse strand, counting down.
TACTGCCTGTTTTCCTGCATTAGGCTCGTTGGTATCCGTATTTGGTTTGGGATTTCTTTCGTCTTTTGAAGGCGTTGCAGTAAATACTTTACTACCTATTTTCGCTACCCTTGCGTTACTCGTAAATATATATAATTGGTATCGCAATAAAAGCCATTTAAGAGGTGCTTTAAGTATTCTTGGTCCTACAGCTGTTTTACTAACACTATATCCTCTTTGGCAATATGGTTGGAGTACCTATTTATTCTACTTTGGCATAAGTTTAATGGTCGTAATGTCAGTATTAGATATTGTAAAACCTATAAAGGAGATAATATGCAAAGTATAAAATTAAACTCAACAATAACTTGTCCTGAGTGCGGACATAATAAAACAGAAAAAATGCCAACCAATGCCTGTCAGTGGTTCTATGAATGTGAATCATGCAAAGCATTATTAAAGCCCTTAAAAGGTGATTGTTGCGTTTTCTGTTCTTATGGAACTGTTAAATGCCCACCAATTCAAGAAGGACAAGGTTGCTGTAATAGCTAACCGTCTATGTCCGCTGTGGTGGCATTTTTGCCAGTAATGAGAGAATTATTGGTTCGGTCAAATCTATGTGTTTTGAAATACCCATAGTTGACGTAACCATTTGAAGTGGCTTGATTTAAGCTTGGTAATAAACAGTTCATATTGAAACCATAATAATTATATTGGACAAAAATGATAAAATTTAAAAAGTTATTAATTTCTTTACTAGGGTTTAGTTTTTCGATAGCAACTCATGCTAATTCTTTATGTTATAGCTCATGCACCTTTGTTCTAAAAAGTGAACAGTCTGGTGAATACAGCATTATAAATCCCGAAAGGGCTGTTAAGCGAATGACACCTTGGTCAACATTCAAAATTCCACATTCCCTTATAGCTTTAGATACAGGCGTCATTAAAAATACTGAAGTAGAGCTTACTTTTGATATAGCGGATTATCCAATTCAAAAGTGGTGGCCTAAAACTTGGTATGAAGCACCTATTTCTTTAAGGGAGGCTTATAAGTATTCGGCAGTTCCTATCTATCAAGATACAGCAAGTAAAATTAATAAAAAGAGAATGAGTCAATACTTAGCTGATTTTCAATATGGCAATCAAGATATATCATCAGGTATTGATAATTTTTGGTTGAATAAAAGTATAAAAATAAGTGCTAAAGAGCAAGTCGACTTCCTTCAACGCTTATATAATCATAAGTTAGCAGTATCGAAAAGTTCATTGATGCAGTTGAAAGACATCATGTTAGCTGAAACTACCGAAGATTATAAACTATATGCCAAAACGGGAGCTGGTGGAGTCGCTAAAGATAAGGCCCTAGGCTGGTATGTAGGGTTTATTGAAACCAAGAAAGAAACTTATTATTTTGCTTTAAATATTGATGGTAAGTCTTTCAAAGAGGTCATCAACACTAGGATTGATGCTGCAAAAGAGCAACTATCGTTAGCGGGAATAATATAACTTAATAATAAATAGCCACTTCAGAATAAAATGCCCTATTGGTACTGAGCTAGTATTCGTTTTATGATGAATGTCGGCAATGGCCAAGCAGACCTTTGGCTATGATAAATTAAACAAAAATTAAGACCGCTTTGTAGCTTCCTGACATAATCGATTAGAACAACCCTTCTTAATAGGAAACACCAACCTAAAGTAGAACATACTTAAGGTCTTTATAGTCTCTGATAACTGTTGATGGGTTTAATAGATGTGTAGATTTACGGTTAAGAGGTGTAAAAAAGTCAATTAAAGTCTAATTACATTGTTATATAACAGGACGATTATTTACAATTTATTTTGTTACATTAATTGCTACAATCTATCGATAAATTCGCAATATGTAATTTTTTGAATCAGCGAGTATATATGAGCTTGCAACACCTTCATGTGTACCGAGGCGTTACTTCTTGGGTCGCACGGAATCATCATGTAATTTATCCCCTAAAGACCTTATATCATCAGACTCACTTAGTTTAGGATCTGTCCGTAGTAAATTGGTCACTTGTTGAAGGGAATTTCTTTAGATACCATCTACAAATCAATAAGAGATAGTTATTTAGATTAGCCGTAACAATTTGTTTATTAAAGCAAAAACGGGATTACATCGCTGTAATCCCGTTCTTTAATTTGGTGCTCGCTACTGGACTCGAACCAGTGACACCTTGCATGTCATGCAAGTACTCTAACCAACTGAGCTAAGCGAGCAATTGTTAGTTGCTTTAACCAACGGGCGTCATATTATCGATATGAAATGTTAGTTGCAAGTAGTTTTATGTATTTCAATTTAAATAATTAACTGTTTGCTTATTAATGCGCCATTTCGACTCTTTTTTGAATGATACTGAGTCGCCAAGCTAATAATACGGCTGCAGTTGTTAAGCCAAAAATTATACCTATCCAAAAACCATAAGGACCAATCGGGTCAATTATCCAGTTGGTTAACCCTAAAATTAGCCCTAAACTTAAGCCAATGACCCAATATGAAAAGAAAGTAATGTATAAAATAGACTGCGTATCTTTATAGCCTCGCAATGCTCCCGCAGAAATAACTTGTATTGCATCGGAAAACTGAAATAAAGAAGCTAAAAACATTAAGCTAGCGGCTAACTCAATCACTTTTCTATCTAGCGTATATATTTCTGCGATGGGGTAGCGTAAAGCAATCGTTAATAGTGCAGTACCAACTGCAATAACAAGTGACAATATCAGTGAATAATTGCATATTTCTTTCGCGTTAGCTAAATCATTATTACCAACGGCATAACCCACTTGTATAGTCACGGCCATAGCTAAACTTAATGGCACCATAAATACTAAGCCTGAAAAGTTAATGGCTATTTGATGGCTTGCAACAACCTCTGCGCCAAAGGGCACCAGAATAATTGCGACTACGGCAAATAAACTCACCTCAAACAGTAATGACATTGCAATAGGAAAACCGATCGTCAGTATTTCTTTTATTTCTAGCCAATTTGGCCAGTAAAAACGTTCAAATAATGAGGCATGTTTTAATTTTTTTGATACGTAACAATAAATGAACATCGAGACAAACATAACCCAATAAACGATAGCTGTGGCGATACCACAACCGGCACCACCTAATGCAGGCATGCCAAACTCACCGTAGATAAAAATATAATTAGCCGGAATATTAATTAACAAACCTATGATACTGATGATCATTGTTGGTTTGGTATGCGACAAACCTTCAGAGTAGTTTCTTAAGACAAGATATAAACAAAAACCCGGACCACCCCAAACGATATAGCCTAAGTAGTCAAAAAGTAATTGTTTTAAATGACTTTCTAGTGGGATTTGTTCAATGACTAAGGGGGTGATCGCATAATATAAAACGATCAACAACAGACCTAAGGTTAATGCTATCCATGCGGTTTGATAGGTCGCTTTGGCAACGTAATGGAATTTTTTTGCTCCAGCAAGTTGCGATACTATGGCAGCAAGTGCCATGACTAAACCATATATAGTTAGTATTAAGGGTAACCAAACACTGCTAGCAACCGCTACTGCAGCCATGTCGGTTGCACTCACTCGACCAGCCATCACCGTGTCTGCAAATCCCATTAGGGTTTGCACAAGTTGAGCGATCAAAATAGGATAAGCCAATTTCATTAGGCTTTTGGTGTTTTTTCTAAAGTCAGTAATATTCATTAGGGAAGAGTGCTTATAAAACCATCATTTTAAGAAGAAAAATGATCAAGATGAGAATGATATAGGTTTAAAGCAGTTGTGCAATGTTTCTCTAGTGAATTTAGCCTTTATAAAAAACAATGGTGAAGCGAAAACAAGAGTAATAATTACTAAAAAACTTGTTCGTCATCACTGTCTATCGCTAATTGAATTTTTTGGCGGTATTCATCAATATGCATATTTAAGTGAATATCTCGACAACAAGAAGGGCACTCTTCGTAATAATCTTGATCACCAGCCGATGTATCTAAAGCTAAATGTAAGTGATGACCACAATGAGGGCAGCTAATACGTTTGTCTTTTATCGCTTGTAAGCTTGATTCCTGGGACATTTTGCCTCCTAGATTCTTTTGGTTACTGATGATTAAGTATGTTCATATTTGTAAAAATCGCTAACAAAATCAAAAATAAAGTTGTCTAAATTATTTAACTTACTGTGTGCAATCAATTTTATTTTAACATTAATGTAATGATAAAATTCGAGATAACAAAGCTCTCGATTGATCAATATAGATACCACCAAATAGATTTGCATGATTTAGGATATGATAAAAATTATAAATGAGCTTTCGTTGCTCATAGCCTTTTTCAAGGGGGAAAATATCTTGGTAACCCTGATAAAAATCATAAGGTAGTTGGCCAAAGAGTTCGGTCATCGCAATATCGACTTCTCGGTCACCATAATAGCAAGCAGGATCATAAATGACTGACAAAGAGTCTGTGAAGCCTAAGTTACCCATCCATAAGTCACCATGAACTAGGCAAGGTTTAACATCGTGATGATTTAATGCGTCGTGACAAATATCAGTAATATGGTCAATGTTACCCAGTGTTATTGATTTTTCGCTCAGTAATTGTAATTGCCAAGCAACTCGTTGTTCTGCGAAGAATTTTTTCCAATTACTACGCCAGTTGTTCGGCTGTAAAGTGTCGCCAATATAATTGTCGTGTTGCCAACCAAATTGTCCATGTGACGAACCTTTATGCATCAAGGCGAGTTGTGCACCTAAATTATACCAATGTTTTTCGGTAGCGTGTGAAAATGGAATGTAATCAAGCACAATAAAGCTTTTATCAAGGGTGCTTCCTAATGCTATAACTTCGGGGCAAGTGATTTGTTTAAGAGAACGTATTTGATTTAGGGCGTAAGCTTCTGATTCAAAATGGTTGAAGTGATTTTTATCTTTAATTTTAATAAAGTAATGATGTTGCTTATTGCTTAGTTGGTAAGCTAAATTGCTTTCACTTGTTGAAATAAGGCGCTTTTTTTCAATAGTGAATTGCTCACCGGTTTCAGTTTTGATTGCTTGCTCAATAGATTGCCACATAATGCACCAATTATTCATTGACCCTGTTGGTGTGAGTATAGTTAATAATTGAGCAATGTGTTTATTTTGCTGAGCTGATTTTAATTTTCAATAATTAAGTGAGCTATTTTATTGGGTACACCATCCCATTCTTGTGCATCGGCAGGTGCGGGTTTTACTTCGGTTATTCTCGGCCATACTTTAGCTAACTCAGCATTGAGTTCGATAAATTCTTTTTGATCTTCAGGAACGTCATCTTCTTGATATATAGCGCCTGCAGGGCATTCAACCGGACATAAGTCACAATCAATACAGTCTTCAGGACTGATGACTAAAAAATTAGGACCTTCATAAAATGCATCCACTGGGCATACTGCTACACAGTCGGTGTATTTACATTTTATACAATTGTCGGTAACTACAAATGCCATAACGTACTCTTTTGATGAGATGAAATATTTTCGAGCTGATCATACCTAGCTTAGCAATAATTTCAATTGTTGATTTAACTGAGAGGTATGTTCAGGTAAAATGCCGAAAAATTCCCTTTTCTCTTTTTGGAACCGCTCACTATGTTGCGTTTAACAAATATCCAACTGCCGCTTGATCATGAAGAAGCTGATATAAAACTGGCTATTCTAGATACATTATCAATTTCTGAAGATCAGCTAATTGATTTTACGGTTCATAAGCGCGGATATGACGCACGTAAAAAAGCAAAAATAGTGTTGATTTATACGCTTGATGTAGACACTCGCCTTAATGAAGAATTACTTGAAAAATTTGCTAAAGACAGCCAAGTAAAAGTAAGCCCTGACATGAGCTACAATTTTGTTGCCCAAGCGCCAGAAGTCTTATCACAACGACCTGTTGTTATTGGCTTTGGTCCATGTGGCTTATTTATCGGATTAGTACTTGCTCAAATGGGATTTAAGCCGATTATTTTAGAGCGCGGTAAAGAAGTACGTCAACGCACCAAAGATACCTTTGGCTTTTGGCGCAAAAAAATACTCAATACTGAATCTAATGTACAATTTGGTGAGGGTGGTGCAGGTACTTTCTCTGATGGTAAACTCTATAGCCAAGTTAAAGACAAGAAACATTATAGCCGTAAAGTGCTGCATGAATTTGTTGATGCAGGCGCGCCTGAAGAAATTTTATTTGTGAGTAAACCGCATATTGGTACCTTTAAGCTCGTTACTATGATTGAGCAAATGCGCGCTAAGATTATTGCGCTTGGTGGTGAAATTCGTTTTGAACAACGCGTTGACGAATTTCATTTTGATGAAGAGCAAGGTGCTGATGGACACAAACGTATTAATGGCTTAACACTGGCCAGTGGCGAACGTATTGATACCAATTATGTTGCCTTAGCCGTAGGTCATAGCGCACGTGATACCTTTGAGATGCTTGTTAAAAATAAAGTCTCGGTAAAAGCTAAACCTTTTTCAGTTGGCTTTCGCATAGAACATGAGCAATCAGTTATTGATGATGCTCGTTTTGGTGACAATGCCGGTAATGAAATATTAGGCGCTGCAGATTATAAATTAGTACACCATTGTAATAATGGTCGAAGTGTTTACAGCTTCTGTATGTGTCCTGGCGGAACTGTAGTTGCAGCGGCATCAGAAGAAGGGCGCTTAGTCACTAATGGTATGAGCCAATACTCGCGTCATGAGCGTAATGCGAATAGCGCAATTGTTGTTGGTATTGAGCCTAGCGACTTTGCTAATAAAGATGATCCTTCAGACGTATTATCGGGTATTGAATTTCAACGCCGTTTAGAAGAAACAGCCTTTAAACTCGGTGGAGAAAATTATGATGCGCCAGTGCAGTTAGTCGGTGACTTTCTTGCTGGACGTAAAAGCGGTGAGCATGGCGAAGTTAGCCCTTCATACAAGCCCGGCGTTAAATATTGCGACTTAAGTGAAACCTTACCTGATTACGCTATTGCCGCTATTCGTGAAGCATTACCTGCCTTTGAACGTAAGATAAAAGGTTTTTCAATGAATGATGCGACATTAACGGCTGTTGAGACAAGAACATCATCAACCATTCAAATTACCCGTGACAGAGAGTCACTGCAAAGCATTAATGTCGAAGGTCTTTATCCGGCTGGTGAAGGTGCTGGTTATGCCGGTGGTATATTATCTGCGGGTATTGATGGTATTAAAGTCGCAGAAGCGATGGCGCTGGCAATGATGGCAAAAAGATAAGTCTGTCTTTATATTGCAAATAAAGGGGAATTCCCCTATATTTGCGACCTCAAATATTTCCCAAAAGAAATAGTTTATATTATTAAAAATATATTCAAGCGTCACTTTGTGTGTGACGCCACTGAAATAAAGGAAAATTAATGCCTGTTATCACTCTCCCTGACGGTTCAAAACGTTCATTCGACAATGCAGTATCGGTAATGGATGTTGCCTTAGACATAGGACCTGGTCTTGCTAAAGCAACCATCGCGGGTCGTATCGACGGAAATCTTGTTGATGCTTGTGAATTAATTACCCAAGATGCTTCTTTACAACTTATCACTAATAAAGATAACGAAGCTCTTGAGATTATTCGTCATTCTTGTGCGCATTTACTAGGGCATGCTATTAAGCAGTTATACCCAAATGTTAAAATGGCGATTGGACCAACGATTGATAACGGCTTTTATTATGATATTGACCTTGAAGAGTCAATTACTGAAGACGATTTAGTCAAACTTGAAAAACGTATGACTGAACTAGCACGCACCGGTTATGAAGTTGTTAAGAAAACAGGTTCATGGCAAGACGCTTACGATGCGTTTACTGAGCGTGGTGAGACCTACAAATTACAAATTCTTGATGAAAACATCGAGAAAACTGATACGCCTGCTTTATATCATCACCAAGAATACATTGATATGTGTCGTGGTCCTCATGTACCTAGTATGCGTCATTGTCATCATTTTAAATTGATGAAAGTTGCTGGTGCTTATTGGCGTGGTAATTCTGACAACAAAATGTTGCAACGTATTTACGGCACAGCATGGGCTGATAAAAAGCAACTTAAAGCGTATATCGTTCGTTTAGCAGAAGCTGAAAAGCGCGATCACCGTAAAATTGGTAAAACATTAGATTTATTTCATTGGCAAGAAGAAGCACCAGGCATGGTGTTTTGGCATAACGATGGTTGGACAATTTACACTGAGTTAGAGAAATTTATTCGTGAAAAATTACACGAATATGATTATGACGAAGTTAAAGCGCCGATGATGATGGACAGAAGCCTTTGGGAAAAATCAGGTCACTGGGAAAAATATGCCGACGGTATGTTCACCACTGAGTCTGAAAAGCGTGAATACGCGATAAAACCAATGAACTGTCCAGGTCATGTACAGATATTTAACCAAGGTTTAAAATCGTACCGCGATTTACCTTTACGTATTGCTGAGTTTGGTTGTTGTCATCGTAACGAGCCATCAGGTTCATTACATGGCTTAATGCGCGTTCGTGGCTTTACTCAAGATGATGCTCATATTTTCTGTATGGAATCACAAGTACAAGCCGAAGTAAAAAAATGTATCGAGATGGTATACGATGTCTATGGTTCATTTGGTTTTGAAGATGTTGTTGTTAAATTATCAACGCGTCCTGAAAATCGCATTGGTAGTGATGAAATTTGGGACAAAGCTGAAGCGGGTCTTGCACAAGCATTAACCGACAGCGACATCAAATTTGAATATTTACCAGGCGAAGGAGCATTTTATGGTCCTAAGATTGAATTTACCTTAATGGATTGTTTAGGTCGTGCTTGGCAATGTGGTACAGTGCAGCTCGATTTTGCTTTACCAGAGCGTTTAGGCGCAACTTATGTTGGTGAAGACAACGAAAGATACATCCCAGTGATGATTCATCGTGCTATTTTAGGTTCACTTGAGCGTTTTATTGGAATTTTGATTGAAGAGTTTACCGGGAAGTTTCCGACCTGGTTATCTCCAATTCATGCAACTGTGATGAATATTACCGACAAACAGGGTCAATATTGTGAAAAAGTTGTTAAAAAACTAAAAGAAAGTGGATTTAGAGTAAAACTAGACTTGAGAAATGAGAAGATAGGCTTTAAAATCCGCGAGCACACTTTGAAGCGTGTTCCATATTTGTTAGTTGTTGGTGACAAAGAAATGGAAGCAGGCGAAATCGCTATTCGAACGCGAAGTGGTGAAGATTTAGGCAAAATGTCTGTTGATGACTTTATTTCTAAACTAAGTGAAGAAGTTAACTCTCGCAGTTAGCGTTGAAATTACTTATAATAACGTTTATAACATACATCAAAATATTTTATTAATCTGAGTAGTTGTTAAGTTAAAAATAACACCAGCTACTCGGAACAAAGTTCTTTGGAGGAACATGGCTATTAAAGGTGGACAACGAGGCGGGCAAAAAGAGCCAGCACATCGTTTAAATGAGTTAATTACAGGTATTGCTGATAATGAAGTTCGTTTGATTAGATTTGACGGAGAGCCTGGTGGCATCGTCACATTAGATGAAGCAATGGATCAAGCTGACGAAGCTGGTGTTGATCTTGTTGAAATAAGCCCTACGGCTAAACCTCCTGTACTCCGTGTTATGGATTACGGTAAGTTTATCTATGAAAAAGCTAAAGAACAAAAAGAACAACGCAAAAACCAGAAACAGATACAGGTTAAGGAAATTAAATTCCGTCCTGGAACAGATGAAGGCGACTATCAGGTAAAACTACGCAACCTGAAGCGCTTTTTAGAGGGTGGCGATAAAGTTAAAGTAACTTTACGTTTCCGTGGTCGTGAAATGGCTCACCAAGAACTCGGTTTACAACTACTAACTCGCGTTAAAAACGATTTAGAAGAGTTAACTGTACTTGAATTCTTCCCGCGTCGTGCGGAAGGAAGACAAATGGTGATGGTACTAGCACCTAAAAAATAATCAATAACCGGTATTTCAAGTAACTTAGTTTGATGTAAATTAAAATAAGTTCACCATTATTGATTTTAACGGGTAACTTTAGGCCTGAAAGTAAAAACTAACGTTTATTTTTGTTTATCCTTAAATAAACGCGTTAAGTTTTTCGCCTAAGTTGCTAAATTTCAATGGCAATGTTTATGTGTAATAGCACAAACATGAATGCGGAGTAATATTCATGCCTAAAATGAAAACTAACAAAGGTGCTGCGAAGCGCTTTAAAAAAACAGCCTCTGGCTACAAGTTCAAACAAGCTGGCCTTCGTCATATCTTGACTAAGCGTCGTACTAAAGTTAAACGTCATCTTCGTGCTAAGTGCATGATTTCGGCGGCTGACATTAAGTCAGTTAAAAAACTTTTACGTCACGGTTAATAGGAGAGATATAGAATGGCTAGAGTAAAACGTGGTGTACAAGCTCGTGCACGTCACAAGAAGGTTCTAAAGCAAGCTAAAGGTTATTACGGAGCACGTAGCCGTGTTTACCGTGTTGCTTATCAAGCAGTAACTAAAGCAGGTCAGTACGCTTACCGCGATCGTCGTCAACGTAAACGTCAATTCCGTCAGCTTTGGATCACTCGTATAAATGCAGCAGCTCGCATAAACGGTTTATCTTACAGTGTTTTCATTAATGGTCTTAAAAAGGCTGCTATTGAAATCGATCGTAAGATCCTAGCTGATATTGCAGTATACGACAAAGCAACATTCACATTCTTAGTTGAAAAAGCGAAAGCTGCTTTAGCTGCATAGAACTTGAAAAAGCTTTGAGATAAGGACGCCATTAGGCGTCCTTTTCTTTTTTTAATCATACTAACTTGTTCTTTAGCTCACTTTCTGCGTTTTAAAGTACTTACTAATAGTTATTAGCTCCGTTCTTTACTTTGGAAATTAAACTAAACACCTTGGTTATAATGTATTAAAATGTTTTTATTAATTATACCGAATACTATTTTATCTTTTGGGATAACGCGCAAAGATATTATTCGCTACAATTAATATTAACTTGATAATTAAGGTTTAAACCGATGAGTCTTGCAGATCAAATTTTAGCGGTAAATAATGATTTACCTATTCGTACCGATGCACCAGTTCACAGCGGTAAAGTGCGCAGTGTTTATTGGTTAACCGACGCGGATAGTAAGCGACTAATTCAAGAGAAAGGCTATGATGTTGCCGACGACACACCTTTAGCCATTATGGTTATTAGTGATCGTATTTCTGCTTTTGAATGTATCTGGCAAGGCGAAGGTGGTATGCAAGGTGTACCTGGAAAAGGTGCATCACTGAATGCTATATCAAATCATTGGTTTAAATTATTTAAAGATCAAGGTCTAGCCGATAGTCATATTCTTGATATTCCACATCCGTTTGTTTGGATCGTACAAAAAGCTAAACCTGTAATGATTGAAGCTATCTGTCGTCAGTATATTACCGGTTCTATGTGGCGTTCATACGTAAAAGGTGAACGTGATTTTTGTGGTATCGAATTAGCTGAAGGATTATTGAAAGATTCAAAGCTACCTGAACTTCTACAAACACCTTCAACAAAAGGTATTTTAGAAGGCATTCCGGGCGTTCCTGCGATTGATGATGTTAATATTACTCGCAAAAATATTGAAGATAATTTTGAAGCCTTTAATTTTAAAACGCCTGATGATATTACTTTATACGAAAAATTATTAACGGAAGGTTTTGACGTTATTTCTGATGCGTTGGCAAAGCTTGACCAAATCTTTGTAGATACTAAGTTTGAATTTGGCTATGTAAAAGACAAAGCTGGCAACGACAAGTTAATTTATATGGACGAAGTGGGTACGCCTGATTCTTCACGTATTTGGGATGGCGAGCAATATCGTGCCGGTAAAGTGGTTGAAAACTCGAAAGAAGGTTTCCGCCAATTACTTTTAGCACATTTCCCTGATGCTGATATTTTATTAAATAAAAATCGCATGGACGAGCGCTTAGCTTTAGCTCGTAACAATGAGTTACCGGCATCCGTGTTAATGGATGTGTCACAAACATACACAGCGATCGCTGAGAAAATTACCGGTCAAAAAATTGTTTTGTCTGCTAACCCTAAAGCTGAAATTATTGATATTTTACGCGAGCAGTATCAGCTAATCGATTAAGTCGTTATTGTATCTGCTTAAAAGCCCTACACCCGTAGGGTTTTTTTTTGTGCGTTATTTATCATCTCTAGCCTTTGCTAATACTAAACTTTTAATTTTGCCCTTTACACTTTTTCTTAAACATAGAATCTGACTAATGGTCATAATCTGTGCACCAATATGGTGTTTGGGTTGTGTTTGTGTGTAACATCTTGGTGCATTTGAGCGGTGTAATATTAATTATTATTTTTTAACTTATTGTTTTTTATTTGATTGTCTCTTTGGGCACAAATGGTGCTTAAATAAATTTATATAAACAATCTTAAATAATATGCACTAAAGGTGAACAAATGAAGTTGATAACCGCAATAATCAAACCTTTTAAACTCGATGATGTTCGTGAAGCACTCAGTGAGATAGGTCTAGAAGGATTAACGTTAAGCGAAGTTAATGGTTTTGGCCGACAAAAAGGTCATACCGAACTTTACCGTGGTGCAGAATATGTTGTCGATTTTTTACCAAAAATGAAACTTGAGCTCGCTGTTAAGGATGAAATGGTTGAGCGTGTTATCGACACTATTCTTGAAACAGCGCAAACAGGAAAAATAGGTGACGGTAAGATATTTGTCACTAACATCGAACATATTGTTAGGATCAGAACAGGTGAAAAAGATAATGAAGCTATTTAAACAGTTACACTCAAGCGTAACGATAAATAAAGTATTAACACTTTTTGTTTTACTTTTGTCCGCGGTCGCATTGCCAAGTTTTGCCAGCAATGACGAATTGAACGGGGCAAATACGGCGTGGATCCTCACATCAACTGCTCTAGTCCTAATGATGACCTTACCCGGACTCGCTTTATTTTACGGTGGATTAGTTCGACGTAAAAATATTCTTTCTATTCTTATGCAGTGTTTTTCAATTGCTGCTCTTTCTTCGATACTTTGGTTTGTGGTCGGTTATAGCTTAGCCTTTGGTGAAGGTAATGCGTGGATAGGTGATTTTAGCAAAGTACTTATGATGGGAATAACCAAAGAAACCCTTGTTGGTGATATTCCGGAAAGCTTGTTTGCTTTATTTCAAATGACGTTTGCGGTTATTACTCCTGCACTTATTATTGGCGCTTATGCAGAAAGAATGAAGTTTTCTGCAGTCTTAATCTTTAGTGGCTTATGGTTGCTTGCGGTTTATGCTCCGGTAACTCATTGGGTTTGGGGCGGCGGTTGGTTAGGCCAAATGGGCATTTATGATTTTGCCGGTGGTATTGTGGTGCATATTACCTGTGGTGTTGCCGCATTGGTTGCTGCTGTTGTTTTAGGTCCTCGATATGGTTTCCCTCGAACGCCTATGTTGCCACATAACTTAACTATGACTATTACGGGGGCAGGTTTGCTTTGGGTAGGTTGGTTTGGTTTCAATGGTGGTAGTGCCTTAGCTGCCAATGGTGACGCAGCAATGGCTATGTTAGTCACGCATTTATCCGCTTCAGCAGGTGCACTGACTTGGGCGGCTATTGAATGGAAAAAATTTGGTAAAGCGAGTGTCTTAGGTGCGGTAACGGGCATGGTTGCTGGTTTAGGGACAATAACACCTGCATCAGGTTTTGTTGGCCCAGGTGGCGCACTAGTTATAGGGATTTCTGCGGGTTTTATTTGTTTTTATTCAACGGTCTATATTAAACAAAAGTTAAAAATTGACGATTCTTTAGATGTTTTTCCCGTGCATGGTGTTGGGGGTATTTTAGGCACTTTATTAGCGGGTGTGTTTTCTTCTACAGAGCTAGGCGCTTTTAGTGGCTATGGTTATGCAGAGGGTATCACCACGATGTTAGGGCAGGTCAGTGTTCAATTAGTGGGAATTGGCGCTGTTATTGTCTATACGGCGGTTGTCTCTTACGTGTTGTTTAAGCTTGTATCTTTGATGACTAAAGGCTTAAGGGTTGATAAAGAACAAGAAATAACGGGCCTTGATTTAATTGAACATGATGAATCAGGGTATAATTTGTAGTTAAATTTTGTGATTTAGACGTCAAAAAACAGCAAGGCCTTTATTGAAATAGAGGCCTTTTTCTTATCTGAGCTGTTTTTTCAGTAAAAGCACTCTTTTCACTACATAATCAATTGATTTTTGTGTAAAATCATACACCATTTATATTAATACCATCAGTCTAGCCAAAACCTTCAAATTTACTGAACGGTTTTAGAGCCGTTTTAGAGGAACTCATGAATTTAGACGATATAATATTGCAGGCAGAACAAGCTATTTCTGCAGCAAAAGATCCAGTAGAGCTTGATCAAGTTCGCGTTAATTTTTTAGGTAAGAAAGGTTTGTTCACTGAGCAAATGAAGGGCTTAAGTAAATTACCTAAAGAAGAAAAACCTAAAGCAGGGCAAGTGATCAATATTGCTAAGCAGCAAGTACAAAAATTATTAACCGAACGTGGTGAGTTATTGCGTGCAGAGGTTATTGCTAAACAGTTAGCTGCTGAATCTATTGATGTAACATTGCCAGGGCGTAGTAATGACCTAGGTGGTTTACACCCAGTAACACGTACTATTGAGCGTATAGAAAGCTTTTTTGGTGATTTAGGTTTTTCTGTTAAAGAAGGTCCTGAGGTTGAAGACGATTTTCATAATTTTGATGCACTGAATATTCCAGAGCACCATCCTGCACGTCAAGACCATGACACTTTTTACTTCAATCCTAAGTTAGTTTTACGTACACAGACTTCTGGTGTACAAATTCGTACTATGGAAAAAGAGCAACCGCCTTTACGTATTATATCTCCGGGCAAGGTTTATCGTAATGACTACGATCAAACGCATACGCCAATGTTCCACCAAGTTGAAGGCTTAATGGTTGATAAAGATGTAAGCTTTACGCATCTTAAAGGTATTTTACACGACTTCTTACATCACTTTTTTGAAGAAGAAGTTGAAATTCGTTTCCGTCCTTCTTATTTCCCTTTTACTGAACCTTCAGCAGAAGTGGATATTATGGGCAAAAATGGCAAATGGTTAGAAGTTTTAGGTTGCGGTATGGTTCATCCTAACGTTTTAAAATCAGTAGGTATTGACCCTGAAGTATACACAGGTTTTGCTTTTGGCATGGGCGTTGAGCGCTTAACCATGTTGCGCTACGGTGTAAACGATTTACGTTCATTCTTCGAAAATGATCTTCGCTTCTTAAAACAGTTCAAGTAGGAAAGCCAACAATGAAATTTAGTGAATCTTGGTTACGTGAGTGGGTTAATCCTGCTATTTCATCGAGTGAGTTAGCTCATCAAATAACTATGGCCGGCTTAGAAGTTGACGCTGTAGAACCTGTTGCGGGTGAATTTACCGGTGTATTAATTGGTGAAGTTGTTGAATGTGGACCTCACCCTGACGCAGACAAATTACAAGTAACAAAAATAAACCTAGGTAGCGAGTTTAATGATGGTGAGTTAGTTGACATCGTTTGTGGCGCTAAAAACTGTCGTTTAGGCCTCAAGGTTGCTGTTGCAACGGTTGGCGCAGTTTTACCGGGTGACTTTAAAATTAAAAAAGCTAAATTGCGTGGCGTGCCTTCTCATGGCATGTTGTGTAGTGAGTCAGAAATTGGTTTGTCTGAAAGTGCTGACGGTATTATGGAGCTTGCACCCGATGCACCAATCGGTATGTGTGTTCGTGAATACTTAGACTTAAATGACGTTACCATCGATGTTGATTTAACGGCTAACCGCGGTGATTGTTTAGGCCTTAAAGGTTTAGCGCGCGAAGTCGGGGTGTTAAATAGTGTTAACATTACTGAACCTGAAATTGTTGCTGTTGTTGCAACGATTGATGATGTGCGTGACATTACTTTATCTGCACCACAAGCTTGTCCGCGTTATTTAGGACGAGTGATTAAAAATATAGATGTAACCGCGAAAACACCGTTATGGATGGTAGAAAAATTACGCCGTTGTGGCACTCGCTCAATTGACCCTGTTGTCGATGTAACTAATTACGTGTTGCTTGAGCAAGGGCACCCGATGCACGCTTTTGATTTATCAAAAATCGATGGTGGTATTAATGTTCGTTTTGCTATGTCAGGTGAAAAACTTGTTTTACTTGACGGTAATGAAGTGACGCTTTCGAGCGAAACATTAGTGATTGCTGATGAAAGTAAAGCCTTAGCGATGGCTGGCATTTTTGGCGGAAAAGAATCAGGTGTTAAATCTGATGAAGAAGAAAAATCAACTGATATTTTCTTAGAAAGTGCTTTCTTTGCTCCTTTGGCTATTTTAGGTAAAGCCCGCCAATATGGTTTACATACTGATTCATCACATCGTTACGAACGTGGTATTGACCCTGAATTGCAGCGTAATGCTATGGAACGTGCAACGACCTTATTATTAGCTATTGTCGGTGGCCAAGCAGGACCTATCGTTGAAGCATTAAGTGATGAACATTTACCAAAAGAAAAAACAGTAACCTTACGCCGCGAAAAACTTGATGGACGCATTGGTCATCATATTGAAGATGCTAAAGTGACTGAGATTTTAACGCGTTTAGGTTTCGAAATTGCCTTTGTAAATGATATTTGGACCGTAGTGGTACCAGCATATCGTTTTGATATTAAAGTTGAAGTCGACTTAATTGAAGAAGTTGCGCGTATTTTTGGTTACAACAATATTCCGAATGTGTCGCCTAAAGCAACGTTGGCGATGCGCGAACAAAAAGAAAAGTTCATTCCGTTGAAACGTTTACGCAACGTTATGGTTAATCGTGGATATCAAGAAGCAATAACTTATAGTTTTGTTGACCCAAAAGTTCAAGCGCTTATTCACCCTGAACAAGCGGTGATGACTTTGCCGCATCCAATTTCTTCTGAAATGTCGGTGATGCGTTTAAGTATGTGGACAGGCTTATTGCAATCGGTTATTTACAACCAAAACCGCCAGCAATCTCGCATCCGTTTATTTGAAACAGGTTTACGTTTTGTTCCAGATGAAGCCGCAGAAAACGGTGTTCGACAAGAACAAATGTTTGCAGGTGTTGTGACCGGCCAGCGTAATGAAGAACATTGGGATATGGAAAAGTCTGCAAGTGATTTTTTTGATATTAAATCAGACGTAGAAGCCTTGCTCGCTCTTACTGGCGATGCTTCGTTATATCAGTTTTCAAAAGATGAAATAGTCGCACTTCATCCTGGCCAAACCGCCGCAATCCATAAGAATGGTGTGCTAGTGGGACATGTTGGTACCTTACATCCTGAATTAGAAAGAAAATTAGGACTAAACGGTCGTACATTTATTTTTGAGCTATTATTGTCTGAAATTTCAACACAACAAATCCCTGAAGCTGGTGATATATCTCGCTTTCCTGCCAATAGACGTGACATAGCAGTGATCGTTGAAGAGCAAATTAATGCAAATAATGTCTTACAACTTATTGAAAAGGTTGGCGGAAATTATTTAGTTGATCTAAACTTGTTTGACGTATACCGAGGAAATGGTATTGAAGAAGGGTTTAAGAGCTTAGCGATAGCGATGACTTTACAGGATTGTGATAAAACCCTCGAAGAAAAAGACATTAATGAAGTCGTTGAACGTGTCGTAGACACATTAGAAACTGAGCTAAATGCATCACTGAGGAATTAGGTAATGGCGCTTACTAAAGCAGAAGTAGCAGAACATTTATTCGAGAAAGTTGGGCTGAGCAAACGCGACGCAAAAGATATGGTTGAGGTGTTTTTTGAAGAAATACGCGAAACGTTAGAAAGTGGCGAACAAGTTAAGCTTTCAGGTTTTGGTAACTTCGATCTTCGTGTTAAAAGCGAACGCCCAGGTCGTAACCCTAAAACGGGTGAAGATATTCCAATTTCTGCTCGTAAAGTTGTTACTTTCCGTCCTGGACAAAAATTAAAGAGTCGCGTTGAAAACGGTAACGGCTAATTAATAACGTATAAAGTTAGAGCATGTTTTTCTATGTATTCAATAATAGATGAGATGATGTTTATAGAAGGTTGCTACGGCAACCTTTTTTTATGCTTGCGAGAAAGCAGGGATAGATAAGATAGAGCCAAGCAAGGGGGCAAGGGTAGTCTTTATTGATATCGTTTAGTTACGGTATCAATGTGTCTCTATGCGTGATGCCAAGGTAGCGCTTAACTATCTTGCTTTAGTGTGAACTTTTTTGATGATTTAGTGACATCTTTTTACCTAGTAACTTGAGCAAAGAAACAATTATTTCCTTCGCTATTAAACCAGCAATAGCGATGACCGCTCCAGTACTTAGTGCATTTATCTCAAGTGGGATAGTCAGTGAAAAATCAGTTAAGGTATCTTTAATAATGACTTTATCGCCATAAACAATAAAGTTATAAATCCGTTCAATATAAACGTCGCTAGTTATCACGCTAAGTTGTGACTGCAAATACTCAACCCGTATGACCAATTGGTTAATAATTTCGGCTGTATTGACTATTGACGGCTCAGAATTAGCTTGATACTTCGTTATCATCGCTGATAAATTACCTTGGTAGTGCAGATCTGCAATGTTTTGAAATTCTACTAGGTGCAGTTTTGCTTCAGATAAGTGTCCGGACAGGCGATGTTTATATTGAATGATAAATGCCGGTAATTGCACACCTACTATAAATATTACAGTGAAGAAACAGCGGTCAATAATATTATTAATCACTCTAAACATAGCTAACCTATCGCTTAAATATATATTCACAAAAAATAACATTAGCATATATTTGTTTATATTTTAAAATTTTTATGGTTTAAAAATTGCATATTTATAAAATAGATTATGCATTTGATATGAATGCAATAAAGAGTCAAATTTTTGATGGTGGTATCAATAGTGAAAATTAATATAGATAACAATGAACAAGAAAATTTAATATTGCAACACTCTCATTTGGGAAGAAATATAATGGTTAAAAATTTAAGTAAGCTGCGGAACACTTTTGCCGTTGGCGGTATCTTTATTGCTTCAAGTCTTTTTTCATACAGTGTTAATGCTTTAGAAGTAGCAGGTAACATTCACAAAGGTCAAGACGCTGACAGCCAAGGTTATAGTTTTTCTTTAGCAGACAGCATTACTAAAGGTGGAAATTTCTATTGGACTGTTTCTTATAATAACTTAGAAGAAGTAAAATATGATTTACCTTTCACCATAACCGACGAACGTTTTTTTAAAATTAATACCATTGATGGGCTTGTTAGTTATCGTCATAAGATACAAAGTTATAATGCTTTTTTCAAAAAACTAACGATTGAATATCAACTGGGCGCTTCACTAGCGCTCACTGAAAATAAACTTACCTATACCGACCCAAACAGTTCAGATACAGTGGAAATATACCCTTCGCAAGAAAATGATATAAACATGGTACTAGGCGTTGTTGCCCATTATAAGTTGAATAAAAATACTGCATTAAACCTAGGTGTTAAACATCAACCTAATTTTTCTGAATTTGGTGCTATAACATCTGTTTATGTTGGTCTAAGTTATCGTTTTGGACGAGGCTTAGATTATTAAGTTTGATAGAAAAAGTTGTCTAGCCTAGCATTTAAGGTCTTTGTTGATGATATTTGCTAAAGTTTAAAGAAGAAATTAATAATGATCGCCATTAAATAGGTGGTCTTTTTAATTTCAAGACGTAATAACTTACACCTGTAAGTTTAAAATATATTGCTATTGGTGGGGATGTTTATGCCATTAAGAATTCGTTTAAAAGCTGTTTTACTTATATCAGCGATTATGATCAACTTCTCTGCTCATGCAGCCGTGCAATGTCTTCTGCCTACGCCTCTTCTTGACGCCGACGGCGATGGCTATGATGATACGGTTAATATTGGCGGTGCTTATGACTTGTTTCCAAGCGATGCTACAGAATGGTATGACACCGATTTAAATGGTGTCGGTAATAACGATGACCCTGATGATGACGGAGATGGTGTCCCTGATATTTCTGATAACAACCGTGATGGTGATGCAGTTATTGACATCTATGATCCTGCTATCGAGAACGCTTTCGAATGGTTAAATACCGATGGAGATACACTTTGTAATACGGTTGACCTTGATGATGATGGTGACGGGGTTGTTGATGTAGTCGATGTATACCCACTTAACCCTGCTGAATGGGATGATACCGACAGTGATACCATAGGTAATAACGCTGATACTGATGATGACGGTGACGGTGTTATTGACTTATATGATGCATTTCCTCTCGATAATTCAGAACAACTTGATACTGACTTTGATGGCATAGGTAATAATACCGATACCGATGATGACGGCGATGGAATTTTAGATGTTAATGATGCTTTCCCCTTAGATAGCTCGGAGACACTTGATACCGATAATGATGGTCTTGGTGATAATGCTGATAATGATAGCGATGGTGATGGTATCTCTAATGGTATAGATATCTTTCCAAATGATCCTACGGAATGGTTTGATTTAGATGGTGATGGTACAGGAAATAATGAAGATACTGATGCTGACAACGATGGCATAACTGATAATGATAAGGGGGGGACTGATCTATTTCCATTGGATGCTAGTGAATCTCTAGATTATGACTTAGATGGTATTGGTAACAATAGAGATACAGATGCTGACGGTGACGGTGTTACAGATATTGATGCTGGCGGTACTGATATATTTCTATTAGATGAGACTGAGTGGTTCGATTTCGATGGAGATGGCATTGGAGATAATGCTGATAGTGATGCTGATGATGATGGTGTTACAGATAGTGATTCTAACGGCACGGATGTTTTTTTACTAAATAATAGTGAATGGTTTGATTTCGACGGAGATGGTATTGGAGATAATGCTGACAGTGATGCTGATGGTGATGGTGTTACAGATAGTGATGCTGGCGGTAGTGATATCTTTTTATTGAATATATATGAATGGTTTGATTACGATGGAGATGGCACTGGAGATAATGCTGATCCTGATGATGATAACGATGGTGTGTTAGACGATGTAGATTTATTTCAATTTGATGAAACTGAACAATACGATTTTGATGGCGATGGTATCGGAGATAACTCAGATCCTGATATTGATAATGATGGTATTGGTAATTTAGCAGACCCAGATGATTTCGACCCTTTAAAAACTACTGACAGTGACCGTGATGGTGTCCCTAATGAAGACGATCTCGATAATGATACTCATGATGGCACAGGTGTTGGCGATGGAATTCCAGATAGTATAGATGCCTTTGATTTTGACTCGACAGAATGGCTTGATACCGACAGTGATGGTACTGGCAATAATGCCGATAGTGATGATGATGGTGACGGCATTATTGATTTTGATTCTGGGGGTGCAGACCTATTCCCGCTTGATGTAAATGAATATCTAGATACCGATGGTGATGGTATCGGTAATACTGCAGACACCGATGATGATGGAGATACTGAAAATGGCATTGGTGGTGAGCCTGATGCAACTGATGCTTTTCCTTTAAATATCAACGAATGGCTTGATACCGATGGCGATGGAACTGGTAATAACAGCGACAGTGATGATGACAATGACGGTTTTGTTGATAGTTCAGATGCTTTTCCATTAAATGTAAATGAGTATTTAGACACTGATAGTGACGGTATAGGTAATAATACCGATGATGATGATGATGGTGATGGCATTAAAGATTCAATAGATGCCTTTCCATTAGATAATTCTGAGACTATTGACACTGACGGTGATCTGATTGGTAATAATAATGATAGCGACGATGATGGTGACGGCTTTGTCGATATCATTGATGACTTTCCATTAGTCGCCTTTGAAAATCTCGATACTGATAAAGACGGTATAGGTAACAACGAAGACACTGATGATGATAATGACACCTATGAAGACAGTAATGATTTATATCCTTTAGATGCTAATGAGTGGAAAGACTCTGATGGTGATGGTATTGGAGATAATGCAGACGCTGATGATGACAATGATAATATTCTTGATGTTGATGATGCTTTTCCCTTTAATCCAGGAGAAATCATTGATACTGATGGTGACGGCATTGGTGATGTACTCGATACCGACGATGACGGTGACGGCGTTCTAGATAATGTTGATTTATTTCCCCTTGACCCTTTAGAATCACGTGACAGTGATAACGACGGTATTGGAAATAATAGCGATAGTGACGATGATAATGACGGTGTGCTTGATATCGACGATGCTTTCCCACTCGATCCGATAGAAAGTGTTGATACCGATGGTGATGGTATTGGCAATGTGAACGATATCGATGATGATAACGACGGTGTCTTTGATTATCTCGACCAGTTACCGCTAAACCCGACAGAGTCACTAGATTTTGATGTTGATGGTTTAGGTAATAATGCCGATCCTGATGACGATAATGACGGCATGAGTGATGTCTTTGAGCTTCAATATGGTTTTAACCCATTTAACGATGCTGATGCACTAATTGATACAGATTCAGACGGCACGGCAAATGTTGATGAAGAGCGTAACAACACCAATCCATTAATTGACGATTATGCGCCAGTGATAACGGTCCCACAAGCAGTTCACCTTGATGCTGATCATACCTTTACTGCGCTAACACAAACACAATTGGTACAGTTAACCGACGTTTATGTTGAAGATGGTCGTGATGGCGCTAACTGTTGTGCATTAACACCGGTGGGTTTTGAGCGCGGACAAAAATATATTACCTCAGGGTTGTACAATATTATATGGCGAGCGGTTGATGAGGCTGGTAATGTTTCAACCACCCCACAAGTGCTTAATGTTTATCCGTTAGTGAACTTTAGTGCGACGCAAACAATAGGTGAGGGTGCTACGGCTCGGGTTGAAGTTGTCTTGTCAGGCAAAGCGCCGGCTTATCCCATTGAATTACCTTTTGCTATTTCTGGTAATGTAGATGCCCTTGATTATAAGATAACAGACAATAAAATTGTTATTACCGAGGGCACGTCAGGCTTTATTGATATTTTGATTAATAAAGACTTTCAAGCAGAAAGTGATGAACAGCTTGTGCTGAGTTTTGGCAATGAAATAAATACCGGTGTCAATAATAGCCACACCATAGTTATTACTGAAAATAATATAGTACCGACAACACAATTGCGTATGACTCAGCAAAATATAGCGGTTTCTAGTATCAGTAAAGACCAAGGTGAAGTGACCATAGAGCTACAGATAAATGATGATAATCCAAATGATTCACACATTATTAATTGGTTACTGCCTGAGTATATCAATGCCGAAATAAGTGCCAGTCAATTAAAGGTCTATTTGCAACCTGACAACTTTGTTTTACCTGAAGAAATAAGAGGATTAATTACGGTAGAAGTGAGTGTTACTGATAATGGCAGTGGCGAATTGTCACAAACTCATCGCCTTAGTATTCCGGTTAATAGCATTTTAGCTCGACTCGATGGTAGTGATACAGACAGTGATGGTATCGCAGATAATATTGAAGGTTATGCTGATGACGATAACGATGGTGTTCCGGCATTTTTAGATAACAATGATATTGCTTATTTGCAGCCATTACATGTTAATGCCGGTAAAACTAAGTTAATGGAAACTGAGCCAGGCTTAAGATTACGCTTAGGTAAATATGCGTTACAGCAGTTTTCAGATGGCGTGCAAATGACACAACAAGAGATGGATGCAACCGGTTTAGTCGCAACGGACACTTATGATCATCGTAGTGATTACTTTGACTTTGAAATTCATCAGGTGACTCCGTTTGGTGCCTCTGCTGCTGTGGTTATTCCGTTAAATGATGGTATTCCACAAAATGCGCTTTACCGGAAATTTAATCGTGACAGTGGTTGGCAAAACTTTGTTGAAAACAGCAAAAATACCTTAGCGTCTAGTCCAGCAGATAACGATGTATGTCCACCGCCACAGAGTGCTTTATACCAGACAGGTTTAACTGAAGGGCATCAATGTGTACGCTTATTGATTGAAGATGGCGGTGCAAACGATGCGGATGGTTTGGTTAACGGTATTATCGACGACCCAGGTGGTGTTGCCGTTGTGCCTAATGCTGAAGTTGCCAAGAAAACCGATCCTGAGCAATCAAGTAGTGGCAGTATTTACTGGTTATTATTACTGGTATTAGTGAGCTTACGATTGAAAAAGTTAAGTAAGTAAGTCATAAAGTAACTTTGACAAACAAGTTAACATTTATGTTTGTTCGCCCGCTATTTTCCTATAAAATAGCGGGCAAATTTCCTCTTTCAATAATAAGTAGTTTTATGTTTGAACTTAAATACCATACGCCAAAAGAATGGGCGCAAGTTGCTCTTGCTGATTTCAATGCCTTTTTACTTGATCATGCAACGGCAGAAAAAAAAGCGTCAGGTATGGCGATGTCAATGATTTCTCATTATCCCGATAGAAAAAATATGGTTAAAGCTATGGCTGACTTAGCGATAGAAGAGCTCATTCATTTTAAACAAGTGTTAAAATTAATTAATGCGCGTGGCATTCAGCTCGGCGCTGACACCAAAGACCCTTATATTACCCAAATTCGTAAAGCCTTTCGTAATGGTGCAGAAGTGTTTTTTATGGACCGATTAATCGTTGCTGGTGTGATTGAGGCACGAGGATACGAACGTTTTTCGCTTATTGCCCAAGCATTGCCTGAAGGCAAAGACAAAGTCTTATATGACGCGATTGCAAAGTCAGAAGAAAAGCATAAAAATTTATTTATCGAACTCGCTTATGAATATTTTGATAAAGACGAAGTCAATATACGTTTAGAAGAAGTACTGACATTAGAAGCTGAGATTTGTGCAAAACTTCCCTTTAGAGCGGCTCTGCATTAATTATTTAACGATAAATGGTTAACGGGTAAGCTGATGTCAAAAGTGTTTAACCAATATTTTAGTCGCTATGCTGAAAGTGAAGTTGCGGTACTAACTCAATATGAATCAGGGTTACCTGATGAGTTTACTGTTGACCATGTTGTGGTTATTCCTGCTTATCAAGAAACAAGCGCTTTTATTGAGCGCTTTTTAGCTTCATCACTTTCAAAATCTCCAGTGCTTATGGTGCTGGTCATTAACGAACCTATTACCGAATCGATCGCCGAACTTATCGCCGAATCTGTTACTGAATCGTTACGCGAAGATAATTCAGTGGCTAATTATAACGAGATAAATCAACAAAAAGCACTTTATCAATATGCACTTTCTTGTGGTGATAACTGCTGGCAATACGATAACCTAACCCTAATTAAGGTAGCACAAAGTCAAACATGGCTGTTAGTGGTTGACCGTTTTACCCGTGCTATCGATAAAGAGCAAGGCGTAGGGCTGGCACGTAAAATAGGCACTGATCTCAGTGCTTATTTAATTTCAGTAAACCGGATCAGACAAACTTGGATCTGTTCTAGTGATGCCGATGCTTACTTACCCGATGATTATTTTAACGCTTTACATACACGTGATAAAAATACCGTAGTTTGCTGTTTTAACTTTACGCATAGCAGTGAAGATAAAAGCATTCATCAGGCTAATTTTCTTTATGAAAGCGCTTTACGCTATTATGTTGCGGGCTTACATTATGCCGATTCACCTTATGCCTTTTTTACTATTGGGAGTATTTTAGCGTTTAAAGCGGAAGTATATGTTCAGGCTCGTGGTTTTCCAAAGCGCAGTGCTGGAGAAGATTTTTATTTAATAAATAAATTAGCTAAGTTAGGTGCTGTTGAATTTATTGAAGAGGTAACAGTAAAGCTTGATGCCAGAACGTCTCAACGTGTGCCGTTTGGTACTGGACCTGCAGTGCAAAAAATTCTTGATTTACAAGCAAGTCACCTCGATTATTGTTATTACCATCCTCAAGTATTTACATTGCTCAAAGCTGTATTGTCTGCTTTTGCAAATTTATGGCACTATCGTGGCGATTTAATCGCATGGTTAGAACCGTTATCTGAGCCAATAGTTACCGCATTAAATCAAATAGGTTTTGAAGCTTTTGTTGAAAAACAAATAAATAATAGTGAAAAGCAGTTTAATAAACAGCTAGTCGTTTGGTTTGATGCTTTTAAAACACTGAAATTTATACATAATATTCGTGAAAATCATTATCAAGATATCCCTTTAGCGCAGGCTTTATTAACAGCACCATTTAGGCTTAAATAAAGAGCTGAAATTAATCAACCGTATATAGGTTACCCATTTCATTCGCTTATTTGAGTAGCGTATAAATAGTTATAATAAAATAACGGCTTAGCGGCTTATTTACTTTTCAATTCAAAGAAAAATAGGGTATGTTTAAGTCAATAATAAATAATAAAGTTTTAGCTCTGATATATGTATAACACTTATATAGCAAGACAAGCGATACTTGATAGAAACCATGTCACTATTGGTTATGAGCTGCTCTTTAGAGATAGCGCAGATAACAAATTTCCTGACATTGATTCTGACGTTGCCAGCTCAAAATTAATTATTCAAAATCACCTACAAGGTGACATTCGCTCTATCAGTATGGGAAAACTTGCTTTTATTAATTTTACTGAAAAATGTCTTATTAATAAATATCCGCTGATGTTTGATAAAAAATCTATTGTTATTGAACTTGTTGGTCATAAAGTACCAACGGAACGCTTGTTTAAAATTGTTAAGTTTTATTTTGATAAAGGTTATAAAGTTGCATTAACTGAATATGATCTTGATGCAAAGTGGGATATTTTATTTCCATATATATCAATTATTAAAGTTGATACTGATAAAGTTAATCCGAAACGTCTGCATAAAGTTATAGAGCGTTTAAAAGATCACAACATTAAACTTGCCGCAGAAAAAGTTGAAACTAACTTTCAATTACAAGCTTTAGCAGAAGTGGGATTTGATTACTATCAAGGGTACTTTTATCACGAACCTGAGATAGTCGAGGGGCAAACACTTGCGCCAATCAAAACACAAATGCTGCATTTGATCAGTGAAACATTTCATTCACCATTAGATTTTGACAACATTGCCACGATTATCAGTCATGATGTTAACTTAACTGTTGGCTTGTTAAAAATGGTTAATAACGTAGCAACATCAACTCGTATTGAAATTACTTCATTAAAACAAGCCGCGGCCTATTTAGGTGAAGATAAACTTAAACAGTTTGTGACTATCCTCGCTTTATCTAAATTGACCACCGACAAGACCGATGAAATCTCTAAGCAGGCGCTCATTACTGCAAAATTAATGACGGCATTAGCCAAAGAAGGTGCCTTTAAAGAGATCAGTGATTTTGCTTTTATTACCGGCTTATTAAGTGCTATTGAAATTATTTTGCGTATGCCGATTAACGAAATCGTTAAAACAATGCCACTCGCCATTCCAATTGAAAACGCGCTAGTTGACCACTCAGGTTTACTCGGCGAATTACTTGATTTTACGGTTAAGTACATCAGGGGTAATGGTGAGAATATAAAGCAATTAATTGAAATGTATTCACTTGACGAAACCTATATTCAGCAAGAGTTTGTTGCCGCTTGTCAATGGTGTAAAGAACTCGGTATTTAAGTTATTTCAGCTCAGCGACTTGATAGATACCTTAAAAGCTTATGCCTGTTGCTTAAGCTTTTTTTTAGGCAGTTACTGCGCTGTTAAGGCGAGAATATTTTCTTGGGCTGAAACTAAGCTTTCACTGACTTTTTCTTTATGTTGAACGGCTACGTCCAGAGGGACTGTGAGTAATTGATTATTACGCTCGCCAATCATAACGTTACTCTTTCCTGCTATTAGCGCTTGTACTGCAGCAACCCCCATTTTTGTTGCTAATATTCGGTCTTTAGCTACCGGTGAACCACCTCGTTGAATATAGCCAAGTATACACGCAGTACAGTCAATGTTTGCCGTCTGTTTTAATTGCTTAGCGAGCTGTACTGCGCCACCGGGCCATAAGTTCTCGGCAATAACTATAATATAACTGGCATGCCTATTGTGCTGTGCTTGTTTGATTTCTTGAGCTAAATGACTGAGCTTTTCTTGCTCGTCGGCTTGAGAGAAATTCTCAAAAGATAATATTTGCTCAGCTGCACTGGCGATACCGACATTAAAAGTGATGTGTCCACTTCGCCTGCCCATGACTTCAACAATAAAAATGCGCTCAAAAGCTTCTGCCGTGTCACGTATTTTATCTATCGCTTCAATACCTGTATTGACTGCAGTAGAAAAACCTATGGTGAAATCTGTACCATCAATATCATTATCTATGGTCCCTGGAATACCTATAATAGCTCCTGACCAATATTTATTTAACGCCAGTAAGCCGTTAAAAGAGCCATCGCCGCCAATAACGATTAAGGCGTCTATTTGTTCTTTTCTAAGGGTTGCTGCGGCTGATTTTAAACCTTGCTCAGTGAGCATGGCAGGGCAGCGAGCACTTTTTAAAATAGTGCCTCCTCGGTGGATAATGCCATTAACACTTGCAGGTGTTAGCAATGTCGAACTCGCTTCAATTAAACCGTTATAGCCAGAAAAAAAACCAATCGTAGGCAACGCATAGTGATGCGCAGCAAGTACGACCGCACGTATCGCCGCATTCATGCCGGGAGCATCGCCACCACTGGTTAATACCGCAATATTTTTTATCGTCATAATAGTTTTTAACCTTATCTAGTAAAATCTATTCTAAGGAAGTTTTTTGCATCCGTCATTATTTACCTTGATTATCTTTTGCACATAAAAAAAGGTAGCTATTGAGCTACCTTTTTGGATCTAAACTTTTTTGCTTGCCAGCTTAAGGTAACTGCTTGAAGCTTTACCTTAATGGGTCATAGCAATTGATTAGCTGAGATGTTTTTTTGTTACTGTTAACACTTTCATCGTATTCGTTGCGCCAACCGTTTCCATCATATCACCGTGGGTGAATATCACTATGTCGTCAACTTTTAAGTCTGCTTTAGTTAAGACTTTATTGAGTACCGCATTAGATAATTCTTCATCAGGAAAATGTGTAGAGTCAAATTCAACAGGATAAACACCACGATAAATAGCAGTTTTATTTAATGTTTTCTGATGACGAGATAAAGAATAAATAGGCAAACCTGAAGTAATACGCGACATGATTTTGCTGGTATGTCCAGATTCAGTCAATGATATAATAGCTTTAACACCCACTAGGTGATTAGCTGCATACATTGCTGACATTGCGATTGTTTCTGAAATCTCAGAAAAAGTGAGTTCATTACGGTGGTTTGAAATGTTTACTGAACGATGCTCTTCAGCGCCAATACATACTGATGCCATCGCTTTTACTGTTTCTACCGGGTATTTACCTGCAGCAGTTTCAGCACTGAGCATGACTGCATCAGTACCATCAAGCACGGCATTTGCAACATCCATAACTTCAGCACGGGTCGGCATAGGGTTTTCAATCATGGTCTCCATCATCTGTGTTGCGGTAATAACAACACGGTTTAACTGACGACTACGAGCGATTATATGTTTTTGCTTACCTACTAATGCAGCATCGCCAATTTCAACACCTAAATCACCACGAGCAACCATGACAACGTCAGAGGCTAGAATAATTTCATCAAGCACTTTGTCATCATTTACTGCTTCTGCACGTTCAATTTTAGACACTAAGCGTGCATCACAACCAGCTTCTTGTGCTAATAAACGTGCTTCACGCATATCTGCAGCATCACGAGGAAAAGATACCGCTAAGAAGTCGACATTAATTTTTGCGGCTAATTTAATATCTTCTTTATCTTTAGCTGTTAATGCTGGTGCTGTTAAGCCACCGCCTTGACGATTAATACCTTTATTGTTTGATAAAGGTCCACCCACCGTTACTTCGGTGAAAACTGATTGCCCTTGTGTACTTAAAACTTTTAATTGCACACGACCATCGTCAAGTAAAAGAATATCGCCAGGGACGACATCTTGTGGTAATTTTTTGTAATCGATACCCACTTTCTCTTGGCAGCCTTCACCTTTTGGCAATTCTGCGTCAAGTTCGAATTTATCACCAATGGCTAATTTAATTGGACCATTTTTAAAAGTTGATACGCGTATTTTAGGGCCTTGTAAATCACCTAAGATACCAACATATATACCCAATTCTTTAGCTATTTCGCGAACATTGTTGGCACGGTCAATATGATCTTGTGGAATACCATGAGAGAAGTTTAAACGAACCACATTTACACCAGCGGCTAATACTTCTTTTAATACGGCTCTGTCGTCAGTGGCTGGCCCTAAGGTCGCTACAATTTTAGTTCTTCTAGGCATCTTAATCCTTATTATAATATTGTTTGATTTTGACGATAAACAAATCAGTGTTAGTCGCCATCGATAATGCTGTTTAGTCTTTGCGCTCAAAACGAGAGCTACGTAAACTGTCTTTAACTTTCTTTAAGTTTTCTCTAAATTTTGTACCACGTCTCAGGGTAAAGCCTGTTGCTAATACATCAATCAATGCAAGTTGAGCGATACGTGATGACATAGGCATATATAAATCGGTGTCTTCAGCAACATCAACAGATAAAACGATATTACATTCTTTTGCTAGAGGACTACCCGCCGTTGTTATTCCGATAACAATGGCATCATTTTCTTTTGCTAAACTGGCGACTTCAACCAATGACTTGGTTCGCCCCGTATGAGAAATTACAACAACAACATCACCTTGGCGACTATTTATAGCACTCATACGTTGCATTAATATGTCATCGAAATAAACTACTGGCACATTAAAGCGAAAGAATTTATTTAAAGCATCATGAGCAACAACTGCGGAAGCGCCCAAGCCAAAAAATGATATTTTGTTCGCTTGTGTTAACACATCAACAGATCGGTTGATCACATTTGCATCTAAACTTTTACGGGCTAATTCAAGATTTGCCATGGTTGATTCAAAAATTTTATCTGTATATTCATCAGCCGTATCGTTTTCATCAACATGCCTATTAACATAAGGGGTACCGTTGGCTAAACTTTGGGCTAAATGAAGTTTAAAATCGGGATAACCTTTAGTATCTAAACGACGACAAAACCTATTAACAGTAGGCTCACTGATATTTGCTTGTTTAGCTAAGGCAGCGATACTGGCATGAATAACGGTACCCGGAGAAGACAATATTACCTCTGCCACCTTACGTTCAGATTTACTGAAAGTATCTAATTCGTCGGCGATCTTTTCTAATATATTCATGTCGGTCAATCCTACTTTTTACAATAATTGTAATTAATTTTCTGTCTAAATGACGAGAATAATGAAAATTTATTTCATAATTACAGCTAATATAAAACATATTGGCAATTTTTAGCAAACCTTTAATTAATGTTTCATACGAATAACCACTAACCAACAATGAACTTTGAGTAAAATTGCCGCGTAAAGCTTTTATTTATTCATAATACCTAAAATGTAATTTAATTACAAAAAGTTCTTTACTGATGCCAATATACCCGTTAAATTATGGATAAATGTAGTTTAGTTACAATATGTGCTAGGTTTATTGATGAGGTAATTTTAGTTATTATCAGTGTTCAATAAAGAAAGCCAAAAAAAGAGATATTGTTTATGAAAAGTTCTGATCTTCAGTCTGCCAGTGAAATTGTTATTTTTGGTGCACTTGGTGACTTGTCTCGTCGCAAATTATTACCCGCTTTATATCAATTAGACCAAGCTGGCTTATTAAATGTAGAAAGTCGAATTTTAGGTGTCGCCAGACAAGACCATTCGGTAGAAGAATTTACGGCTTTTGTTATTGAGAATCTTACTGAGTTTGTCAAAGAAGGCTTAAACGAAGAAGTACTTGCTCGTTTTATTAGCCGTATGGTTTATCAACAGTTAGATTTTAAAGACACTGTCTCTTATAGTAACTTAGCTGCAACGTTAAAAGGTGGCCATGATACACGTGTTTATTATTTTTCAACGCCTCCTGCTATTTATGGTGATATTACCGACGGTTTAAAGTCAGCTAAACTTATTACTGACGCTGACCGTGTTGTGATGGAAAAACCGATTGGCAACTGCCTTGCATCATCAAAAGTTATTAACGATCAAGTTTCTCGTTATTTCAATGAAAACCAAATTTATCGTATCGATCACTATCTAGGAAAAGAAACCGTACTGAATCTATTAGTACTGCGTTTTGCCAATTCACTTTTTACCAATAACTGGGACCGTAATAGTATTGACCATGTACAGATAACGGTTGCTGAAAGTGTAGGAATTGAAGGACGATGGGGTTTTTATGACGACGCAGGGCAAATGCGCGACATGATACAAAACCATTTATTACAAATTTTATCACTCTTAGCGATGGAGCCTCCTGCTGATTTAAGTGCAGAAAGTATTCGTGTTGAAAAGTTAAAGGCAGTTAAAGCTCTCGCGCCCATTAATCGCTTGAATGTGAAAGAAAAAACAGTTCGCGGTCAGTACGCCGATGGTTACTTAAATGGTTTACCAGTGCCGGGTTACTTAAATGAAGAAGATGCCAATCAAAAAAGTGATACTGAAACTTTTGTTGCTATAAAAGCGGAAATTGATAATTGGCGTTGGGCTGGCGTGCCTTTTTACCTTCGTACGGGTAAAAGAATGCCTGCTAAGCACAGTGAGATAGTGGTGCAATTTAAACCTCAAGCGCATAATATCTTTAAAGATAGCCATGCTGATCTACCGGCAAATAAATTAACGATTCGTTTACAGCCTGACGAAGGCGTTGAATTACAGATGATGAATAAAATTCCAGGTATTGCTTCACAAATGCATATTCAAGAAAATAAGCTTGATTTGAGTTTTTCAGAAACTTATGAAAATCAGCGTGTTGTCGATGCATACGAACGATTGATGCTAGAAGTTATCAACGGTAATCAATCGTTATTTGTTAGTCGTGATGAAGTCGAAGCGGCTTGGACTTGGGCTGATAGTATTATCGAAGCCTGGAAGACAAGTAATGAAGCACCTAAAGCTTATCCTGCTGGAACTTGGGGACCCGTTGCCTCTCTTTCTATGATCGCTCGTGATGATCGCCAGTGGGTTGAATAAATAAATTTTAGAGATAACGTGAATTTCAGGAAATAACTATGTACCAATTAAACGATTTCGCTCAGCGAACAGATTTAGATAATGCCTTAGCCAATAATGTCGCTGAACTTTTATCAAACGCTTTGAGTCAGAAAGGTAAAGCAAGCTTGGCTGTTTCTGGCGGGTCTACACCCAAAGGTTTTTTTACGGCTTTATCGACTAAAGATATTGATTGGCAAAACGTAACCGTCACGTTAGCGGACGAACGTTGGGTTGAGTTTGAGTCTGAGGCAAGTAATACCCGTTTGGTACATGAAAACCTGTTAAAAAATAAAGCAGCCGATGCACAATTTTTTCACCTTAAAAAAGAGGGTGAATGTGATCAATCAACCCTAGTGCAATTAAATACTGATGCTAAAAGCCAGTTATTGCCTTTAGATGTGCTTATTCTTGGCATGGGTGAAGACGGTCATACGGCTTCTTTATTCCCTTGTAGCGAGCAAATATCATCAGCACTTGCGCTTGATAATACAGATGCCCTAATGAAGGTTGTCCCCAAAACAGCTCCTAACGACCGTATAACTTTTACTTATGCTCATTTAGCGCAGAGTAAAAATATTATTTTGCATGTTTGTGGTGCCGGGAAAAAGGTCGTTTTAGAAAAAGCACTTTCAAGTAACAATCAAACAGAAATGCCAATAAGGGCATTTTTACAAAACCCAGATATCAATACACAAGTGTATTGGGCGGAGTAACATATGACTATTAAAATGAATGAAAAAATCGTCGCTATTACCAATGAAATTATTGAGCGTAGTAAAGGCAGTAGAGCTAAATATTTAGCTAAGATAGAAGCTGAAAGCTCGCAAACAGTACATCGTGCCGGTTTGTCGTGTGGTAACTTAGCTCATGGTTTTGCTGCTTGTGGTAAAGAAGACAAGGCCTCATTACGTGGCATACATCACTCAGACATCGCTATTGTTTCAGCTTATAATGATATGTTATCTGCTCATCAGCCCTATGAAACTTATCCTGCGATTATTAAAGCAGCAGTGAGAGATGCGGGTGGTGTTGCACAATTTGCAGCCGGTGTACCTGCTATGTGTGACGGTGTTACTCAAGGCCAACCGGGTATGGATTTAAGCCTAATGAGCCGAGATGTTATTGCAATGTCTGCAGCGGTTGGCTTATCGCATAATATGTTTGATGGCGCATTAATGATGGGCATCTGTGATAAAATCGTACCGGGCTTGTTGATTGCCAGTATGACTTTTGGACATTTACCCACGGTATTTATTCCTGCGGGCCCTATGCCTTCAGGCTTACCAAACAAAGAAAAAGCACGTGTTCGCCAGCAATATGCTAAAGGTGAAGCCAACGAAGAAGAGCTTCTTGAAGCTGAATCTGCCTCTTATCACTCTGCGGGTACTTGTACTTTCTTTGGCACAGCCAACTCAAATCAACTGGTTGTTGAGGTCATGGGACTTCATTTACCTGGCGCTTCATTTATCGCACCGAATACGCAGCTTCGTGAAGAATTAACAAAAGCAGCGGCACGTCAAGCAACTCGTTTAACGCAACAGTCGGGCAACTATATGCCGATTGGCAGAATGGTCGATGAGCGTTCAATTGTTAATGCAATTGTTGCCTTACTTGCGACGGGCGGTTCAACGAACTTAACCATGCATATTATTGCGTTTGCTAAAGCAGCGGGTATTATCATTAATTTCCAAGACTTTAATGATTTGTCTGAAGCGGTGCCACTATTAACACGTATCTACCCGAACGGCGAAGCAGATATAAATCAATTTCAAGAAGCCGGTGGTATGGCACTACTCTTTAGAGAATTGATTGAAGGCGGCTTAGTTTTTGAAGATGTTGAAACTATCTGTGGCCGCGGTTTAACGCGCTACACTAAAAAACCTGTACTCGAAAGCGGTGAACTTAAGTGGGTTGACTGTGTTGAAAAATCTCTCGACGATAGTATTATTGCAACCGTTGCAAGCCCGTTCAAAGCTACTGGCGGTTTACGCGTTCTTAAGGGTAACCTAGGTGTCTCTGTCATTAAAACATCTTCATTGCGTGAAGGTAGTTTTGTTATTAAAGCACCTGCCGTCGTTTTTGAAGATCAACATGAATTACAAGCGGCATTTGATGCGGGTGAATTAGAAAAAGATTTTGTTGCTGTTGTTAGATTTCAGGGACCTAAAGCGCGCGGTATGCCTGAATTACATAAACTAACACCACCACTTGGCGTTCTTCAAGACAAAGGTTTTAAGGTCGCTATGGTAACTGATGGCCGTATGTCTGGCGCCTCAGGTAAAGTACCTGCTGCTATTCATTTATGCCCAGAAGCCCTAGATGGCGGTTTGATCGCGAAAGTGAAAACCGGTGATATGATTTTAGTTGACGGCGAAACTGGAGAATTAACCTTATTGGTTGACGAAGCAGAGCTTGCCCAACGTGACAACGCTATTTTTCAAGTCAATGGTCATCATCAAGGCATGGGCCGAGAGCTTTTTGGTTTTATGCGTCGTAATTTAAGTACCGCTGAAACCGGTGCTTGTTCATTATTTGATGAAACTGATATTGATGGTAAAGCTTCGTGAGTGAGTCAATACTTAACTTAGTCGCTGACATTGGCGGTACTAATATCAGGTTTGGCCTCGTTAATGACGATGGTCAAATCTCAGATATTAAAACTTATCAGTGCGACCAATATGATAGCTTAGCCGATGTTATTAGCGTTTATTTAGCGTTACATAACGCTGCAGGTAAAACAATCAATGCGTGTTTAGCCATTGCTTGTCCGGTTGAAACAGATCAAATTACCATGACTAACTTGCCATGGACATTTTCTCAATCATCCTTGAAAAACGCATTGAATATTAGTCAGTTATTTTTAATAAATGACTATACCGCAATAGCCCATGCAGTACCTTTGCTAACACAAGCACAGAAAGTGCAAATTGGTGAAGGGGTCGCAATTGCAGACAAGCCTATTTCTATTTGTGGTCCTGGTACCGGACTAGGTGTTGCTAATTTAGTACCGACCAGAGACGGTTGGTGTTGCTTAGGGGGAGAAGGAGGCCATGTCGACTTTGCTCCTGTCGATGCTGATGAAATTAAAATATTAAGTTATTTACTTGAAACTAAACAACATAGAATATCCTATGAGCAATTACTTTGTGGCAGAGGCTTAGAGCAAATTTATCAAGCCTTTTTGTCAATTGATAACTTGCCCAAGAGTAATTTATCAGCTGAACAAATCTCCGCTAAAGCGATAGATGGCTCATGTCCACTATGTGAAAAAGCCTTACATCAATTTTGTAATACTTTAGGCAGCTTTGCCGGTAACTTAGCCTTAACGTTAGGTTGTTTTGGTGGTGTATATATTGCCGGTGGCATTGTGCCTCGTTTTATAGATTTCATCAAAAACAGCAATTTTAGGCAGCGTTTTGATACAAAAGGCCGACTATCTAGTTTTATTAATAATATTCCGACGTATGTGATCACCGAAAATCAACCCGGTTTGATAGGGGCGTCTGCCTATATTCGTCAACAATTATCTTCAATGAAAGGACACATCTAAATCATGACCATAACAAATAATTGGCAGTTATCGCCAAAAGAAATTTTCGCTATGGGGCCTATTGTGCCTGTTCTTGTTATTAAAGATGTTGAAGATGCCTTACCTATTGCTAAAGCCTTACTCGCTGCAGGCATAAAAGTATTAGAAGTAACTTTGCGCACACCAGCGGCACTTGATGTGATTAAAATTATCGCGCAAGAGTTACCTGAAGCTTGTGTTGGCGCAGGTACAGTAACAAATCGTGAAATGCTACAACGCTGTCAAGAAGCAGGGGCTAAGTTTGCAATAAGTCCTGGCTTAACAAAAGATTTATTAAAAGCGGGTAATGAAGGTAATATTGCTCTTATACCAGGAATTTCATCAATTTCAGAAATGATGGACGGAATTGACTTTGGCTATGACCATTTGAAGTTTTTCCCCGCAGAAGCTTCTGGTGGTGTTAAAGCGATTCAATCTATGGGCGGACCATTCCCTGACATTCGCTTTTGTCCAACAGGTGGTATCAATTTAAGTAATGTTAAGGACTACTTAGCCTTATCAAACGTTGCTTGTTGTGGTGGCTCTTGGTTGGTTACCGACGAAATAATTAAAAATAAAGATTGGGCTAAAATTACTGAATTAGCTAAACAAGCACTTGCTCATGTAAAATAACGCGTAAAGTGAATACCAAAAAGGCTGAAGCGCTATTGATAGTGCTCCAGCCTTTTTTATATATACGACTTCTTGTCCGCCTGACATCAATCCTCATATATCCTTTTATAAGCAAGTAAAGGCAGTCGATAGCTAAATAACATCTTTATAGGGGGGCTTACAGGTGAGAGCCGTAAATCGACTAGTTAAGGTTGTTCAAGTAAGGGGCTTTGACTAACATTTATCTCAATAAAAAAGCCAAATAAAGATATTTGGCTTTTTTGATATAACTTTTATTCTAAAGATGATTAATTTTTATAAGCGCTGACGTAAGCCACTAAATCAAGTACCTTGTTTGAATAACCAATTTCATTGTCGTACCAAGAAACGATTTTTACAAACTTATCGGTTAGTGCTATACCCGCACCCGCATCAAAGACTGACGTACACGTTTCGCCAATGAAATCATTAGAAACTACTTGATCTTCGGTATAGCCTAATATGCCTTGCAAATCACCATGAGCTGCTGATTTCATCGCATCGCAAATTTCTTGATAGGTTGCGCTACTTTTTAAATTAACAGTCAGGTCTACAACAGATACATTTGGTGTTGGTACACGAAAGGCCATACCAGTGAGTTTGCCATTTAATTCAGGGATAACTTTACCAACCGCTTTTGCAGCACCCGTAGATGAAGGGATTATATTTTGTCCTGCACCACGGCCACCACGCCAATCTTTAGCTGAAGGGCTATCAACAGTTTTTTGTGTTGCTGTAGTTGCATGAACCGTCGTCATTAAACCACTTTCAATTCCCCAATTATCATTAAGAACCTTAGCAATAGGTGCTAGGCAATTAGTGGTACATGAAGCGTTTGATACAATATCTTCGCCTTTATACTCATTGAGGTTTACACCACAGACAAACATTGGGGTGTCATCTTTTGAAGGGGCAGAAAGTACAACTTTTTTAGCTCCTGCGATCAAATGCTTTCGTGCTGTCTCATCAGTTAGAAATAAACCGGTTGATTCAACAACAACATCAACATCTATTTCATCCCATTTAAGTTCTTCGGGGTTACGGATAGCGCTAACGCGAATAACTTTATCATTAACAATCAACTGACCATCTTTAACTTCTACCGTACCGTTAAAACGACCATGCGTTGAGTCATACTTAAGCATGTAAGCCATGTAGTCAATGTCGATTAAATCATTAATACCGACAATTTCAATGTCGCTTCTCTGCGCAGCAGCTCTAAATACAAAACGACCGATACGGCCAAAACCATTGATGCCAACTTTAATAGTCATGTTAAAATTCCAAATGAAAATAATGTAGTAAAATTACATCATTTTGAGATTTATACAAGCGATACTTGTCGTATTTGGCCTTTAATTGATAAAAAAGACGTTTTATTACGAATTGGGTCGGCTTTAATTGCTAGTGGCTTAGTTTTGTTCATGGTAGAATAAATGCCATTGTATTTCTCAGTATTTATGGACTTTCTACTATGACACAAGACAATAGTTTGTGTGACATCGGCTTTATTGGCCTTGGTGTAATGGGTAAAAATTTGGTGCTAAACTTAGCCGACAACGGTTACAGTATTGCTGCTTTTGATTTAGATAATGAAAAAGTGCTTGGCGTTATTGCCCAAGACAAATTGGAAAATGGTGAAAATAAGCAACGTGTTCACGGTTGCTCATCATATACAGAATTATTATCGCGATTAAAAACTCCCCATCTTATTGTACTTTCTGTACCTGCTGGTGCTCCTGTTGATCAAGTCTCTGAGAGTTTGATTGGCGCTGGTATTCAACCCGACGATATTATTATTGATACGGGTAATAGTCTGTGGGTTGATACCGTTGCTCGGGAGAAAAAGTATAAGAGTAATTTTATTTTATTTTCTTCCGCTGTCTCTGGCGGAGAAGTCGGCGCTAGATTTGGTCCTGCTTTAATGCCCAGTGGCTCTCCTTATGCATGGACTCGCATCAAACCTATCTGGGAAGCAATATCAGCTAAGGTTGACGCCGAAACAGGCAAACCTTTAGAGCGGACTAAGCCAGGAGAAACCATTAAAAAAGGCGAACCTTGTGCCGCCTATATTGGCCCAGCCGGTGCGGGTCATTATGTAAAAATGGTTCACAATGGTATTGAATATGCGGATATGCAGATTATCTGTGAGGCCTATCATACTTTACGTGCGGGTTTAAATTTATCAACAGATGAGATTGCTGATATTTTTGAACAATGGAACCAAGGTCCTCTAGACAGTTATTTAATGGAAATATCTGTCGAGGTACTTCGCCATAAGGTGACCGAAGATAACATCCCGCTAGTGGATTTGATTCTCGATAAAGCGGGGCAGAAAGGTACAGGTTTGTGGACTGCGATGAGCAGTTTAGAATTAGGTACACCCGCTCCCACTATTGCCCAAGCGGTATACGCACGTTCCATTTCTTCATTTAAAGATTTAAGAGTGCAGAGTTCAAGTCTGCTTAACGGCCCTGAAGCTAAGACCTTAAATGCAAAAGAAAAAACAGCGTTTATTGCTCGTTTACATGATGCGATTTACTGTGCGAAAATTTGTGCTTACGCCCAAGGTTTTCAATTAATGAAGCAAGCGGAGCAAGAGCATGATTGGGAGCTAGATTTTGCCAGTATTGCAAAAATATGGCGAGCGGGTTGTATTATTCGTGCAGCATTTTTACAATCTATTACCGATGCTTTTAAACGTAATGCGAAGTTAGAAAATTTAATGCTAGATGCATTCTTTGTGGAGCAATTAAATGCTCATCAATTAAATTGGCGTAAAACTGTTGCAGAAACCGCTTTAATGGGAATTTCAACCAGTGCAATAAGTTCATCGTTGACCTATTATGATGCGATGCGTACCGCGGTTCTTCCTGCAAATTTATTACAGGCACAAAGAGATTTTTTTGGTGCACATACTTTTGAACGGGTTGATCAAGCGCCAGGAAAGAAATTTCATGTTGAATGGTCACACCCTGAGCGCGAAATGATCGAATTTGGTCATTCAAAATAAAAAGGTGAAAATATATGTCTAAAGACCCTTATCAAGATAAGTTAACACCCGAGGCTTTTCGAGTATGTCGCTTGGCTGCCACAGAGCAACCGTTCAGTGGCGAGTATAACGATCATTGGCTAGCCGGTGTTTATCATTGTGCCTGTTGTGAAAAGGAGCTCTTTTCTTCA
Source organism: Colwellia sp. BRX8-5 (assembly GCF_014077325.1). Taxonomy (NCBI): domain Bacteria; kingdom Pseudomonadati; phylum Pseudomonadota; class Gammaproteobacteria; order Alteromonadales; family Colwelliaceae; genus Colwellia; species Colwellia sp. BRX8-5. The sequence goes on along the minus strand of NZ_JACGVR010000017.1, from coordinate 42,804 downwards.
ACAGATAAATTTCAATCGGGTTGCGGTTGGCCAAGCTTTTCTGCCGCTATTAGCCCAAATGTCGCCTACATTGAAGATGACAGCCTTGGAATGATGCGTACAGAAATCACTTGCAGTACGTGTGACTCTCATCTGGGTCATGTATTTGATGACGGCCCACAACCCACCGGTAAACGCTATTGTGTTAATTCATTAAGTTTACAGTTTAGCGCACTTTAAAAAGACAAGGTTTAATCTCTTGATTAAACCTAAACCTTTGGTGATTCAAAGGTTCCCGCTTCAATTTTATCTAAGGTTATATTGGCAATTTTATCTAATAATGTTTTATTTAATTTATAACCTACAACATAATTATTTAAAGACTTTTCAGTCACTTCTTTATTTTCTGGCGAATGTAAACGTAAAATTCTTAACCAAAGATAAGCTTTTTTAACATCTTGCTTTTCTATAAATATCGTTGCTATTGACTGAAAGATTTCTGCATTTATTTTCTGATCTGGTTGGTATAATTGCAAAGCTCGATAAAGTAACGTTAAGGTCTTTTTAGGATCTGTTTTTGTATAATGCGTCGCTAAGTTATATTGCGACCTTGAATTTTCAAGGGCTTTTGTCCCTTCTTGTGCTAAAAATTTATTTAAAGATTCTTCGTTGATATATCTCGACCAGTGATAGTAGAGCAGGTGAGGGTGATCTGAGGTTATTGTTTCTTTTGATATCTCTTTGATACGATTCTGTGCTTGAATTGCGTTATCAACTCTCATCGTTTGTTTATGTTTTAATTTAATATGCTCAATTTTTGAGGCATGAACCATACATTGTGCATAATCTTCGTAAGCAATGAGTTGATGATATTTATGTAGATCTGAACTAGCCAATTTTTCCTCTAAATTAGAAAAACCCACCGTAATACGTTCTCGTTTACACCATGAGTCTTCTTGAAATTCATTACAGATTTCAGAATTACTTTCACAAAGTTCAGCAAAGTTTGGCTTGCTATCACAAGCGGTTAATAAAAAAATTAGTGAGAAGTAGGCTATTATTGTCTTCATTTTTGTCCCATATTTGAGCGTGATATTATCTGTAACTAGTGGCGAAAGTTTTCAGGTTCGATTACAATAGTGCCGCAATTAATTATTATTGTTATTAGTGCTAATATTAATAATAACTCATCGTTCAATTGACTGAAATAAAAAGGTTTACGCAATGACTTCTCATCTTGAGGAACAATACCAAGCTAGCTGGCAAGAACGCCAAACATTTGCTGAAAATATGCAACCTATTATAGGGCAACTTTTCAGAAACAAAGGTCTCGAAGTATCTATTTATGGTCGTCCATTAGTTAATGCTTCTGCAATTGATATCATTAAAGCACATAAATCTGTTGCGCTACATGAAGACAGTAAATTACGTTTACGTGAAAGCTTTCCTTTTATTGATGCATTAAGACACATGGATTTAGCACCAGCACGTATTGATGTCGGTAAATTGGCCTACCGTTATTTATTTCTTGGTAAAGCTAATGGTCTGTCAATTGAGCAGTTTTTAGAAAAAGAATTAGTATCAATTAATAAAAATACTGACCCACAAAAGTCTAAAGATGTTGTTCTTTATGGTTTTGGTCGTATCGGTCGCTTATTAGCGCGTCTGTTAATTGAACGCGCAGGACCCTGCTCAACATTAAATCTACGTGCTATTGTTATTCGCCCAAGTGGTAAAGGTGATTTAGCAAAACGTGCCAGCCTATTACGTCGTGATTCAGTGCATGGTGCTTTTAACGGTAGTATTACTATCGATGAAGAAAATAGTGTCATTAAAGCTAATGGCGCATTTATTCAAGTTATTTACGCAAAAAATCCTAGCGAAATCGACTATACCCAATATGGTATTAATGACGCTTTAGTTGTTGATAACACCGGTGTATGGAGTGACGAAGAAGGTCTAGGGCAACATTTGCAATCAAAAGGTGTTGCTAAGGTATTGTTAACAGCACCCGCTAAAGGTGATATTAAAAATATCGTTTATGGCGTGAATCAAGATATGATTTTAGCGGATGACAAAATTGTTTCTGCAGCGAGTTGTACCACTAACGCTATTACACCAGTGTTAAAAGCCATTAACGATGAGTTCGGTATTAAGAATGGCCACGTTGAAACGGTTCATTCATATACTAACGATCAAAATTTAATTGATAACTACCATCCAGCTCCTCGCCGCGGTCGTAGTGCACCATTAAATATGGTTATTAGCACAACGGGTGCTGCTAAAGCGGTTGCTAAAGCATTACCTGAATTGAAAGGTTTGTTAACGGGTAACGCGATTCGTGTACCAACACCAAACGTTTCAATGGCTATCATGAATTTGAATTTGAAAAAATCAACGGATAAAGAAGCGTTAAACGATTACTTACGTAATATTTCGTTAAATTCTAAGTTACAAAATCAAGTAGATTATACGGCTTCAACTGAAATCGTCTCTACTGACTTGGTTGGCTCTCGATACGCTGGAGTTGTTGACTCTCAAGCAACGATTGTTGATGGCGATCGTGCTGTATTGTATGTATGGTATGACAATGAATTTGGTTACAGCTGCCAGGTAGTTAGAGTAATGCTAGAAATGTCAGGTATTCAGGTACCAACATTACCCGTTAATTAGTCTATAAGTTGATAACATTGTTGGTGTGAGTTGATGCCAACAATTTATAGCGAAAAAAAAGCCGCACTTTATTTATATAGTGCGGCTTTTTAGTTTATACGGAAAAATTATTTTCCAGCGTTAGCTATTATAGCTCTCGCCATTTCATCAGCTACTTTACCTGTTGGTAAGTTTTTCTCGTTCGCTGTTACAAAAACATTCATTAGTGTGTGATAAATATTTTCGACCAAACTTGTCGCCTTATCAGCACAATAAGGTTCAGGATAAATTTCAAGGGCAACATTTATAATTCCCCCAGCGTTAATGACGTAGTCAGGCGCATACAAAATACCCTTGTCTAAAAGGACTTGGTCATGGCGACTTTCTGCAAGTTGGTTATTAGCACAGCCGGCAATGATCACCGCTTTAAGTTCTGCAATGCTATCGTCATTAATCGACGCGCCTAACGCACAAGGTGAAAATACTTCAACATCTTGTTTGTAAATATCGTCTAAGCTAACAACTGTCGCATCTAACTCGGCAACGGCTTTATCTAGAATTTCTTGGTTAATATCAGTGACGATTAATTTCGCACCCGCAGCATGAAGTCGCTCACAAAGTGAATAACCAACACTACCAAGCCCTTGAACAGCCACTTTAATACCGGTTAAATCATCAGATCCTAATTTAAACTTAACCGCTGCTTTAATACCTAAAAATGTACCTAGCGCAGTGAAGGGGCCTGGATTACCACTTTTTCCTTCAAGACCCGAAACATAGTCGGTAACTTGATTAACAATAGCCATATCACCAGTAGTAATATTTACATCTTCAGCGGTGTAATACCGGCCACCTAGATTATTAACGGCCTTGCCATAAGCTTTGAATAAATCGTCTGACTTTAAGTGTCTAGGGTTACCAATAATAACCCCTTTACCACCGCCAAGTTTTAACCCAGCCATAGCATTTTTGTAGGTCATGCCTTTTGATAAACGTAAAACATCTTTTAATGCTGCTTCATCATTTACATAATCCCAAAAACGACAGCCACCTGCTGCCGGTCCAAGTGCAGTACTGTGTACTGCTATGATAGCTTTTAAGCCTGTTGCATCATCGCTGCAATAAACAACTTGTTCATGATTGTCGAAATCTACTAAATCAAAAATTGCCACTTCTAAATCTCCACGTAAAAAGTTTTGTTAATATTCTTTTTACTTCTGTAATAAGAGTTGTATTGTTTCGATGCGCACAATACCACTTAGCCTAATGTTGCGCTAGCCGTCAGATCAAAATATAACGGTCACTATGTTAGGGTAAATGTATAGAATAAAGCACAAAATTTAATAATAGTGGCAAAAGGATAAGAAGAGTGGCTTATTAGGAGAGTAGGAATTAATAAACTAGTGATTAAAAGCGAAGCGGGTAGATTTTTTTATATTCTCAACAGCACAGGTCATACGCTGTCTTGGCATACCTGCTTCCATAAATACTGCGCCAGCACTGATAAAGTTAAATTTTCTAAAATATTCAACATCATCAAGTGGACTATAAATAAATACTTCATCAAGTTTGAGATCTTTAGCAATAGCCAGTAAACCTTTGACAACATCTCTGTCGATGTTTCTTTTTCTAAAAGACATCAATACTGCTATGCGAGAAATTTCACCCGTAGATAATATACGGCCCGTTGCAACGGGCTCTTGAGTAATATCATCACAAACTAAGACATGAAATGCATAGTGATCTTTTTGGTCAAACTCTATTTTTCGTGGAATACGCCATTCACAAATAAAAACTTTTTCGCGGACATCTCTTAATAGTGATGCCGCTTGTTCCCAATTTACTCTACTGACACTGAACGACATTATAACTATTCCACGTGTTGTTATTCAATATACCAAAAGCCCATATTTAGAACACTAGTCAATAATTGTTCATTTTTCAAATTTGTTAGTAAACTTTTTACTGTTTGAGTGGTCAAAGTTTGCTGTTTTGTTAGGTATGTCGCTAATGTGATTGTTTCTTTATCAATTAAAAAGCTTTCACCATTAATATATAAAAAGCTTGTTTCGTTGGGCGCTTGTTCCTGATGTTGAAAAGGAACAATTAAGCTTTTTATCCCGGAAACAGGCACTAAGGTGTTTTCTGCTTCAGCCAGAATATCGGAAAGTTGTTCGCTGTCGATAGGCGTGACCGGCATTAATATTTCTAAGGCATGGTGGTTCTGTGTAAGATATTTACCGATAAAAGGAGTAAATAACTTATCGTCATCAAGTTGTGCTTTCATGAACGCTTTTAACTTTTCGATATCCATTTGTTCAAGTTGTTCGGGATGACTGGTTAGTGTACGTTCATTATCAGGAAAACGTGTTTCTCCAAGGTTTTCATCTATTAATTTATCAGCAAAACCAGACCATAATTCCTGATTGTTCGGTGCTTGAAAACCAATAGAAAAATTCATCGAGTTTTCTAATGACACGCCATTGTGTGGATGATTTGGTGGAATATAAAGTAAATCACCTGCTTCGGTTATTTCGTCGATAACAGCAACAAAACTAGAGACTTGTTTTAAATCAGGGTGAGGTAATAGCTGTTTTAGTGAACTATCAGGCGCACCAACTTGCCAGCGACGCTTTCCTTCACCTTGCACAATAAAGACATCGTACTGGTCTAAATGAGCACCAACACCGCCATTGGGTGTTGAAAAGCTAACCATTACATCATCAATACGCCATTGTGGAATAAAATTAACAGCTGCTAGCAATGATTGGGTATCGCGAGACCAATTATTTACCGCCTGCACCAGTAGCGTCCAGTTCTGTTCGCCAAACTTATCGAATGAATCAAAAGGACCTTGCTCTACTTGCCAGTCACCATTATTACAGGCAATAATACGCGATTCAATTTCGCTTTCCATCGCGAGGCCAGCAAGTTCGTTGGCATCAATTGGGTCGGTGAAGTCTTTGAACGCACCTTTTATTAATAACGGTTTTTTTTGCCAATATTCTTTTAAAAACTGCTCAGGCGTTAATTCGCCCCAATGGATTTTTTGCATTACGTGTTACTCTCTATTTTACTACTGTTAATTGGCGTGCATAAATGCACTAATACCTTAATAAATCAGGGCGTTGCTAAAAAGCCAAGACATATAGGTTTCCGTTTATCCTGAACATATACGTTCATTGGCATCCATGCCATCACGTCATGCTATTGCGTTCATCCTGAACATATACGTTCATTGGCATCCATGCCATCACGTTATACCGTTCATCCTGAACATAAAAAGGAACCGCGAGGTTCCTTTTTATTAGCATACGTTTAGATAAAACTAGTCTAATTCGTTAATAAACTCTACTGCGCGACCTATGTAACTCGCGGGTGTCATTTCACATAACTGTGCTTTAGCCGCATCAGGTAATTCAAGCGTCATAATGAAAGCGCGCATTGAGTCGCCATTAACGCGTTTGCCGCGAGTTAGCTCTTTTAATTTTTCGTATGGCTTTTCGATACCATAACGACGCATTACTGTTTGTACGGGTTCAGCTAAAACTTCCCAGTTGCTGTCTAATTCAGCAGCTAGATTTGCTTCATTTACTTGTAACTTACTAATACCTTTTAATGTAGCGCCGTAAGCTATCATCGCATGAGCAAAACCAACACCTAAGTTACGTAAAACCGTTGAATCAGTTAAGTCACGTTGCCAGCGAGAAATCGGTAATTTTTGCGCCAAGTGGGTAAATAATGCATTAGCAATGCCTAAGTTACCTTCAGAATTTTCAAAGTCAATTGGGTTAACTTTATGTGGCATTGTTGATGAACCAATTTCACCTGCAATGGTTTTTTGCTTAAAGTGACCCATCGCTATGTAACCCCAAATATCACGATCAAAATCGATTAAGATGGTGTTAAAGCGGGCAATGGCATCAAATAATTCAGCAATGTAATCATGTGGTTCAATTTGAGTCGTAAAGGGATTAAACGATAAACCTAATGAAGTAACAAATTCATTAGCAAATTCATGCCAATTAACTTCAGGGTAAGCTGATAGGTGTGCATTGTAATTGCCAACAGCACCATTAATCTTACCTAATAATTCAACATCAGCAATTTGGGCACGTTGACGTTTAAGACGAATATAAACGTTGGCCATTTCTTTACCCAAAGTACTTGGAGAAGCAGGTTGACCGTGAGTACGACACATCATTGGAATGGTTTTGTATTCAATTGCTAGTGCTTTAATTGCCGCTAATATTTTATCCATTTCTGGTAATAAAACGTCGGTACGACAGTCATTTAACATTAAACCGTGCGAAAGGTTGTTAATATCTTCAGATGTACAAGCAAAATGAATAAACTCAGTGACTGCGTTTAATTCAGCATGATCAGCAATTTTTTCTTTTAAGAAATACTCAACCGCTTTTACATCATGATTAGTGGTCGCTTCAATGTCTTTAATACGCTGTGCGTCTACTTCACTGAAGTTATCGACAATCGCATTTAATGTTGCCGTAGCGTCATTACTAAAAGCCGGAACTTCTGCAATTTCTGTCGTTGCTGCAAGTTTTTGTAACCAACGAACTTCAACGGTAACACGGTATTTTATTAAACCAAATTCACTGAATATAGGGCGTAATGACTTAACTTTGCTGCCATAACGACCATCTACTGGAGATATTGCACTTAACGCTGAAAGTTCCATAGGGTTTTCCTAATATTTAAAGTAAGGTTAAAAACTAATTTTGAATTTGTTTAACAAGCTTTGAGCAGCTGCTCGGCACATTCAACCAATTTTGAACGTGAAAATAAAATACTTCGGCGTTGTCCACCGACCTGTCGCCATAAAACACTTGAGCGAATACCGGCTAATAACAAGGCACGTATCTTATGTTGATTGACTGATTGCTTTAATATAGCGGGTTCGCCTGCTACCTGGATAGGTGTTCCGAGCGGGCTGATCAAATCGCTATAAATTGACGCTAAGCTCGAAACGAGTGTTTCACTGGTAATGCCATAATGTACTAATTGACGTTGGCTTTGGCTAATTCGTTCACCGAGCGCATTCATTTTATCGCTATATTTACTTAAACGACGCTCTAAACCCAGTAAGCTCACCACATAACGGGTGATCTCAGGATCTTTGTTAGTTGATTTATTGCCTAAATGGTTAACTAGTGTTGTTAATCCTATTTTTAAATGACTCATTTCACCACCGTAAACTTCCATGGTGTTTTTAGGCGATGTGATCATGACACTATTAAGTAATAAGGCGAGTTCGTCTTCGTCTATTTGCCCACTACGAGATATTTTTTGTACCCAATAAGCGACTTGAAAAACCGCGGCAAGTGTTAAGGTTTGTTCATTTATACTGTTCATAACTATTAACTGCTCAACTAATTTTCGTTATAACTTAACGGATAAGTGTGTTGATGATACCGCCGCCAAGACAAATATTATCTTGATAAAAAACTACAGATTGTCCCGGTGTTACTGAACTTTGTGCTTCATCAAACATGACTAAATATTCACCATCGCTCATCGGAGACAGATGACAAGGGACATCATCTTGGCGATAGCGGGTTTTAACGGTACATTTTATTGGCGTATCAAGAGGTTTGCGGTTCACTAAATGTAATTGATTACCGATTAAACCTTTAGAAAATAGACGAGGGTGGTTATGACCTTGACCAACAATTAAAACATTGCGCAATAAATCTTTTTCAACAACGTACCAAGGCTCTTCTCCGGCATTAGCTAAACCGCCTATGCGAAGGCCTTTGCGCTGACCTAGCGTGTGGTACATTAAACCGTCGTGTTCGCCAATGACATCGCCTTCAGCGGATTCAATTTTACCTGGCTGCGCGGGTAAGTATTGACCTAAGAAATCTTTGAACTTACGCTCACCAATAAAACAAATACCCGTGCTGTCTTTTTTATTATGAGTAATTAAGTCAGCCTGTTCGGCAATAGCGCGTACTGCAGGCTTTTCGATATTACCCACAGGGAATAATGTCCGTCCCACTTGCTCATCACTTAGCGTATATAAAAAGTAACTTTGATCTTTATTACTGTCTAAACCACGTAACATAGACCACTGACCATCAATAAACTCGCGCTGAACATAGTGTCCGGTGGCAATATAGTCGGCATCTAAGTCTTCACAAGCAAACTCTAAGAAGGCTTTAAATTTGATTTCTTTGTTACACATAATATCAGGGTTCGGCGTGCGACCTGCTTTATATTCAGCTAAGAAATACTCAAAAACATTATCCCAGTATTCTGTTGCGAAATTAATGGTGTGTAACTTTATACCGAGTTTGTCACAAACAAGTTGTGCATCTTCGAGGTCTTGTGCCGCTGCACAGTATTCATCGGTATCGTCTTCTTCCCAATTTTTCATGAACAGGCCTTCAACTTGATAACCTTGTTCAATCAATAAGTGTGCAGAAACAGAGGAGTCAACACCGCCAGACATACCAACAATTACTTTGGTGTCGTGTGGTGCTTTACTTATAGGCGCGGTGTTTTGGTTTTCAGCGCTCGATGATACTTGTGATGACATTAAAACTACAAATCTAGAGAAAAAGGCGAAAAATTATAGCATGTCAGGATTTAGGGGCATAGATTAAAGATTGGATTTTAATGAAGATAATGATATTTTTTTTCCATTTTTCAAAACAGCTAAGTAATCCTCAATACATTCCAAGACCAGCGTGCTGCGTAATTGTGCAGATTTTGCTTTTATTTCATCAAATGACAGCCAATGGGTGGCAATAATCTCATCATCTTGAGGGATACTTTGTAGAAATTCATCAAGTTCGATAACAAAACAAAATCGAAGGTAATAAAGATTAATATCCGGGCGATAAAAATAATAAATACCTGAAACATAATTCGGCGAAAGTGCTAAGCCTGTTTCTTCAAGAACTTCTCGTTCAATGGCACTAATTAAGTTCTCATTCGCCTCTAAGTGTCCAGCAGGTTGGTTAAAGACTTTTTTACCTTTTTCAATTTCTTCAACCAATAAAAACTTATTTTGATGAACAATAATAGCTGCCACGGTAGCATTGGGCTTAAATTGATCTTCGCCATGGTCATTACCGGCAGTGTTAACCGCTAGTGTCATATTCTTATTCACTTTTAAGTTGTTGGTAATGGCCATTTTCGATACCGTCAAGGCTGTATTGACCAATGCTGTAACGGATAAGTCGTAGCGTTGGAAAATTAATAGCCGCGGTCATTCTGCGGACCTGCCGGTTCTTTCCTTCGGTAATCGCGATACTGAGCCATGTCGTGGGAATATTCGCTCGATCGCGTATCGGCGGATTACGTGGCCAAAGGTCTGGTTCATTGATCACTTTTACTTTCGCTGGTAACGTTTGGCCATCTTTTAGTTCTACACCCTTTCGAAGTTTTTGTAAATCAGCTTGCTGTGGTACACCCTCGACTTGTGCCCAATAGGTTTTTTCAGTTTTTTCGGTTGGGTTAGCCAGTTTGTGCTGCAATTTCCCGTCATTGGTCAGCAACAATAAGCCTTCACTGTCGCGGTCTAAACGCCCAGCGGCATAAACGTCTTTAATCGGAATAAAATCTTTTAAGGTTTTACGCTGCTGATCGTCAGTAAATTGTGACAGTACATCAAAGGGTTTATTGAAAAGTACTAACACTCGATCTGCTGGGGCAGGGCGAGGCTTAACATCTTTTAATGCGCGACTCTTAGATAATCGACGATTAGTTGAGTTTGACGCTTTTGCACGCTTAGTGAGGTTAGTCAAAGCTTATCCTTTTGAAATAATTTGATAGGGCGGTAAAGAATCAAGTAATTGCTTACCATAGCGCTTGGTCACTAAACGTTTATCCATTAAAGTAATGATACCGGTATCTTTCTCATTTCGCAGTAATCTTCCTGTCGCTTGAATCAGTTTTTTGGATGTTTCTGGCACTGAAATCGACATAAAAGGATTGCCGCCTTTAGCGGTAATGTATTCAGCTTGTGCTTCTTCAACGGGTGATGTTGGCACAGAGAAGGGTAATTTGGTAATAATCAAATTCGTTAAATATTTACCGGGTAAATCTAGACCCTCAGAAAAACTTTGTGTGCCAAAAATTATACTGGTTTTATCTTCATCACAGCGTTTTCTATGGGCCTCTATAATATGCTGACGTGACTGCTCACCCTGAACTAGAATCTCCATTTTGTGCTGCTCTCGTAAGGATTTAGCTACTTGTTCCATTTGCCAATACGAAGAAAATAGCACTAAACAGGCTTTTTCTTGCTTAATTAACGCCGGTAACTCATTAATTAATTCATCGGTGAACTGAGGGCTACTTGGCTCATTTTTCATTTTAGCGATAACAAGTTGCGCATTATTTTGATAATCAAACGGTGAGTCGACTTTTTGATATTGGGTGCCATCATTAGTTTGTAAACCGACCTGGCGTCGAAAATGCTCAAACGAATTCAATGCTAAAATAGTGGCTGAACATAATACCGCCCCTTCACATTTTGACCAGAGAATATCTTCAAGGGTAAAGCCAACTTCAATAGGGGAAGCCGACACTAAAAAGTCACTACGTTTCCCTGTCAGTTTTTCGAACCACCTTGCCATTGGAGCGCCTTTCTCACTGTCTGTTTTGGCATACATTTTCCATAGTGAGTTGAAATTTTCTAACCGTTGGATCATAAAACCAGCTTCTGCAAGTAAGGGCTCGGCAACAAACATTTTACACTCCCCGTCTTTCACTGACTCCATCAATAAATTATATAGCTTATTGCAATGTCCTAAACATTTTTTACTGAGCTCTGCTAAATCTTTAGCTGAGTTTTTTAAGTTCGGTGGAACGATTCCGTTTTCAAAACGATATAATGCCGCCTCGTCATCACGAGAGAAACGGCTATTTTCTTTAGCTTTTTCATTGAAATATAACGCCTGATTGTTTTCGATAAAGCTCGCTACTTTTTGCATTTCCATTAATAAATCTTGGCAATCGTCCCCTAACTTTAACGAGGGTGAAATGGCCGAAGTCGACTTTATTAATTTTGCCATCTTATCGCCGGTTTCTTTTAACTTAGTTAGCCAATCAATGGCACCTTTAATGGCAACATTCGCACTTGAATGATCACGGGTTACTTTAGGCAGATGATGTGCTTCGTCAATAATGTAAAAAGTGTCTTCTGGCGAGGGTAAAATAACACCTCCACCAAGCTCTAAATCAGCCAGTAATAAACTATGGTTAATGACCAACACATCGGCAGACTCCATGGTTTCTCGAGCTTTATGAAAAGGGCAATGGGTGTGATCGGCTAAATGTTTTAAACAACTGTGTTTGTCACATTGAATTTGTTGCCATAAATGATGAGGGATAGGGTCAGCCCAAGAATCTAGATCGCCTTGCCATTTATTATCCGTTAACGCTTTATGTAAATGATGTAATAGCTTTATATCCATGGCATTAGGTTTTTGCGCAAAGGTGAAACCGGCCTGAGGTGAATCGTCTTGACTGACAGCCAGCGCTAATTTTTGCCGACAAACATAGCGTTGGCGACCTTTGACTAAGGTGAAATTAAAATCTAAGCCTGAATGTTTTTTTAAGAAGGGTAAATCTTTATCCACTAATTGTTCTTGTAGCGCAACTGTTGCAGTAGAAATACAGACCTTTTTTTGACGTGACATCGCTAACGGAATAGCGCCTAATGAATAAGCCAAGGATTTACCCGTACCGGTGCCGGCTTCTATGGTAATAATTTTTCGCGCTTTATCGTATTCTCCCGCAAGAGTTTTAGCTATTTCGGCAATCAAAAAAGTTTGCTGTTTTCTTGGATGAAAGTTTTCTAAATTTTCACCAATGGTTTTATACGATGTGCGAATTGCTACTTTAATTTTATCGCTTAGCATGCTGTTAGCCATTTAGGGTTCATTAGGTTATATACTCATTCCAGTTAAATAGGCTGAATCCTGTATCTTCAAATAGGATGAGTATATACTGCTGTATGTATTAACAGTTTATCGTTATCCGCAACGAATTAAAATAATTAATGTCATTAACTGTAGAAAAATTAACGCCTAGCTTGAATTATGGCTTTTTATTAACCCGTCAAGCCTATGATACCAAACAAGGTATCGAATTGTCTTTATGGGTTAAAACCCTTCAAGGTGCTGTTAATGTTATTGTGCAAAATCAACAGGCATTATTTTTTGTTGAACAAACGCAGCAACTACTCGCGCAAAGTCTCCTGTCGGAGCAGCGAATAGTAACGGCTAAAGTTACCCCGCTTGCGCTTAAAACCTTTAATCAACAACTCGTCAGTGGCTTTTATTTTTCAACGATGCGTGAATTCTATCGCGCACGCGATGTTTTAAAACAAGCCCAAATAAAATGCTATGAAGACGATTTTCGCCCTGATGAACGCTTTTTAATGGAGCGCTTTATTACCGCTGGTATTGAATTTATCCCTCGGTTAACAGCTTCATCGGTAACCGAATCTGCCAAACAGTTTTCACAGACTAACTTTGCTACCTTTTATAGTGACAAATGCCGTGCAACGGATAAGACTCAGTTACTTGATGATATTGCTTTAACTATGGTATCACTTGATATTGAGTGTTCAATGGCAGGGGAGCTTTATTCTATTGGCTTACATTCTCATAAAATGTCTGATGGTAAGCCGATAAAATGTGTTTTGATGATCGGTGATCAAAACAAGTTTTTAGCAAAAATAACGCAGTCCAAGTTATCTGACGCTGAGGCGACAGAAATCGCAGAGCACATCGTTTGGCTTGACAATGAACAAGCGTTGCTCGCTGAGCTGATCGCTTGGATAAAAATCCACGACCCCGACATTTTTATTGGTTGGAACGTGATTAACTTTGATTTTAATTTGCTACAAAAACGCTGTGATATTTATAATATCCCTTTTAATATCGGCCGCAATGATAAGTCACCTCGCTGGCGAACACGTTCGGCAGGCGGTAGTCAAAATGAGCAAAAATTTATTGATGTCGCTGGCAGAGTGGTCCTTGATGGTATTGATTTACTAAAAAACGCGACTTATAACTTTCCAAGTTTTTCCCTTGATTTTGTTGCCAATGCCTTATTAGGTAAAGGGAAGAAGGTTGATGATGTTGACAATAGAATGCAAGAGATTAACGACAACTTTACCAATGACAAGCTAGCTTTAGCCGCTTATAACCTTGAAGATTGCCATTTAGTTACCCTGATCTTTGAACAATCTCTATTACTAGAATTCACGCGTTTGCGCGCCAAACTAACTGGTTTATCTATAGACCGTATTGGCGGCTCTGTGGCAGCGTTTACCAATTTATATTTACCTAAATTACACCGTAGTGGTTATATTGCGCCCAATATGGGCGATGGCTTGCAAGGGCTAATTTCTCCTGGTGGTTATGTGATGGACTCTATTCCGGGTTTATATAAAAATGTTTTAGTACTTGATTTTAAAAGTCTTTACCCCTCTATTATTCGAAGTTTTAATATTGATCCTATGGGCCTAATTGAAGGTTTACAATCACCTGAAACTAGTATCAAAGGTTTTGATGGTGCTTATTTCTCTAGAGATAAGCATTTTTTACCTGAAATTATTAATGAGTTGTGGTTAGAGCGTGATATCGCTAAAAAAGATAAAAATGCGGCATTGTCGCAAGCGATAAAAATTATTATGAATTCGTTTTACGGGGTCTTAGGCTCTACGGGATGTCGATTTTTTGATCCACGTTTATCGGGCTCAATCACTAAACGAAGCCATGAATTATTAATCACCACTAAAATGTGGCTAGAAGATGATGGTTATCAAGTTATTTATGGTGATACCGATTCTATTTTTGTCAGTGTTGACGATGATTTTAGTCACCAGCAATGTCAAAAGCTGGGTAAAACCTTACAAGATAAAATTAATCTTAGGTGGCAAGCAACGCTTAAAAAAGAATTTGCGATAGAAAGCCAACTTGAAATTGAGTTTGAAACACATTTTAGCCAATTTTTGATGCCAACCATCAGAGGGCAAGATGTCGGTACTAAGAAGCGTTATGCTGGCATTGTAGAAAAGAATGGCTCATCAGAATTGATTTTTAAAGGCTTAGAAAGCGTCCGCACCGATTGGACTGAACTGGCTAAAACTTTTCAACGAGAGTTGTATTTAAAAATATTTAATGGCGAACCTTTTGCTGACTATGTACGCAATATTGTTACTCAAACATCAGCAGGGCAATTAGATCATTTACTGGTGTATCGTAAACGCATTCGTAGGCAGTTAGATCATTACGTTAAAAACGTGCCTCCACATGTGAAAGCGGCACGTTTAGCCGATGATATAAACAAGATAAATAAGCAACCGCTAAAATATCAGCAACGTGGTTGGATAGAGTACTTGATCACGACTTCTGGACCGCAAGCAAAAGGTTATGTTAACGCGCCACTCGATTACCAGTTTTATATCGATCGGCAATTAGCGACCGTTGCTGATGCTATTTTACCTTTTGTCGGGAGTAGTTTCGAAAAATTAACCAGTGATCAAATGAACTTGTTTCAATAGCCTCTGCTGTTTTAATTAATATAAATAAATCGTGCATCATGCTTGGAAAGATCATAAGGTGACTTTATTGAGTTAGCTATTTAGATGGCTAAATGAATTTTATGTTTTAGGATGAAAGATCATGATCAACGATACCAAAATAGTCAATGCGGGACGAAAATCAAAATGGACACGTGGCGTTGTTAATCCCCCAGTAGAACGTGCATCAACCGTTGTTTTTAATACGGTTAAAGAAATGAATCACGCAACAGCAAATCGTGGTAATCAAGTACTTTTCTATGGCAGAAGAGGCACCTCAACGGCTTTTGCTTTCGCCGATGCTATGACTGATCTCGAAGGAGGCGCTGGTTGTGCCATTTATCCATCGGGTACTGCGGCGATCACTAATGCTATTCTTTCGTTTGTTAAAACCGGTGACCATATCCTTATGGTCGATACGGCTTATGAACCCACGCGTGATTTTTGCGATAAAATATTGGTCAATATTGGCGTTGAAACGACTTATTACGATCCAACTATTGGCCGAGATATAGCCAGACTTATTAAAGAAAACACCCGACTTATTTTCTTAGAGTCTCCTGGCTCTATTACCATGGAAGTTCAAGATGTTCCCGGTATAGCTGAAGTTGCTCACCAGCATGGCTGTATGGTTATGCTCGATAATACTTGGGCTGCAGGGGTTAATTTTCAACCTTTTGATTATGGTGTCGATATTTCGATTCAAGCAGCGACTAAATATATCGTTGGTCATTCAGATGTGATGTTAGGTACGGCAATAGCCACTGAAGAGTATTGGCCACAACTGCGTGAAAACAGTTATCTGATGGGGCAATGTACTTCACCCGATGATCTATATTTGGCAATGCGTGGCATTCGTACCTTAGGTGTGCGTTTAAAACAACATCAAATTAGTGCGCTAAAAGTGGCTAATTGGTTAGCAACACGCGAAGAAGTTGATGTTATTCTTCATCCTGCATTCGAATCGTGTCCGGGCCATGAATATTTTAAGCGTGACTTTACTGGTGCTAACGGTTTGTTTTCATTTGTGTTAACCCGCGGTGATAAGCAATCACTTAATGCCTTACTTGATGGTATGGAACATTTTAAAATGGGCTATTCGTGGGGCGGTTTTGAAAGTTTAATTTTGGGTAATACCAATGTTGGGCGTTTGCGAACAGCGACAAAGTGGAATTATGAATATCCATTAATTCGCCTGCATATAGGTTTAGAGGATGTTGATGACTTAATTGCCGACCTTGCTCGAGGCTTTGATAGATTGAACACTGCCTTAGAAAATAAATCTTAGACAGTATTTTATTAAAAAATAAAGCTTAGGCTTTACGCGTTAAAAGTTTGGAATTTACATGCTGCTATGCACAACACAAAGGTTAACCATTAGGCACCTGAATGAGCAGGACCATGAATTTGTTCTGCAATTATTGAATGATGATGCTTTTATTAAAAACATTGGTGATAAAGGGGTTAGAGAGACTAAAGATGCAATTGCCTACTTAGTTAATGGTCCACTAGCAAGCTATAGCGAACAGGGTTTTGGGTTAAATTTAGTCGCTTTGAAAAGTGATAATACACCGATTGGACTCTGTGGTTTGTTAAAGCGGACTGAATTGGAATTCCCTGACTTAGGTTATGCCTTGTTACCTGAATATTGTTCGCAAGGCTTTGCTCGAGAAGCCTCATTAGCCGTATTAAAAGTTGCTTATGACAATAATTATGCAGCAAATGTTGTCGCGATCACCTCACTAGAAAATACTCCCTCTAACGTATTATTAAAAAAGCTTGGTTTTGTATTTGAACAGACTATAGAGTTTTATGGGTCAACCAATAATCTTTATAAAGTTAGACTGGCTTCAATTTTTGAACAGTAACCAACTTTAAAGACAGTAACGTTTAACACTAGGATATGGACTTAAGTGTAAATATCCTAGTGTTGCCAATTTCCTCTCAAACCGTTTACATTAGGGTAAAGGACAAACCTCTAGCTCTTTTTGTTGATAATAATCAGCGGTTAGCCCGAGTAATTGTGGCACTGTTGCCGCAATTACAATAGAAGAGAAAGTGCCCACTAAAATCCCTGAAAATAGCGCAATAGAAAACCCCGCTAAAGACTCCCCGGCAAAACCCCATACAGCCATAATAGTCACTAAGGTTGTTCCTGAGGTGATCATCGTTCGCACTAAGGTTGATTTAATGGCTTGATTGATCACTTCATCTATTGTGGTGTCATGGGTAGATTTCATTATTTCTCTGATTTTGTCACCGACAATAATAGAGTCATTTAACGAGTAACCTACAATAGCTAATAAACTCGCTAATATTGTTAAATCAAAGGGGATACCAAACCATGCAAAAAGCCCGAGTACAATAAGTACATCATGAAAAAGGGCAATAACAGCCCCCGCAGCTAAACGCCATTCAAATCTAAAAGACAAATACATTAAGATAACAATGATTGCGGTTAATAGTGCTAAGCCACCTTGGTTAATTAAGTCTTCTCCGACTTGGCTGCCAATGTAAATAGCATCTTGAGGGCTAATGTTTAGTTGATTTTTGTCAGCAAAATCAGATAGCCATGCCTTATCTTGTAAACTGACGTTATTATCTGCTTGTTGAACACTCCAATGAGTCCCTTGCTCTGCAGAGGTCAGTTTAAAGCTTTCTGGAAGATAGTTACTGAGTAAGTTATTCATATCCTGTTGACTGAGTGATTTCTCGGTTGAAAATTCAGTTAAGTAACCACCGGTAAAATCTAAACCAAGTGCTAAACCTTTATTTAATAGTCCTACTAGCGCTATAACAACAAAAATCATAGCTATAAAACAACCCACTAGGCGAAAAACACTTAATTTAGACGTGCTATTTATTTTAAAATTTTTCATACATTAACACCTAATAATTGAGCTTTATTTTTTCGAATGACAAGGTTTGTTAAACTTTTAGAAACAAAAACGCCGGTGAACATACTGGTTAAAATACCTAAACACAAAATAAGGGCAAAACCTTTTACTGGGCCGTTGCCTATGGTGTATAAAATAATACCAGTGATCATGGTGGTTACATTGGCATCAAGAATTGTTGAAAATGCACTTTTATAGCCTTGCTCAACAGCTGAGAGCACTTTATGTCCACGCTTTAACTCTTCTTTTATCCGCTCAAAGATAAGTACATTGGTATCTACAGCCATACCAACCGTCAATACTAAACCAGCAATACCCGGAAGTGTTAGTACTGCCCCAGGGAGTAACGACATCAACCCTAGTAAGCTTATTAAGTTTAATGTTAACGCTACATTAGCGATAAGCCCCAAAGTTCTATACCAAAAAACCATGAATAACAAAGTAAACCCCATGCCTATACTCAGTGCTTTTATACCATTTTTGATATTATTTTCGCCGAGTGTCGCTTCAATGGTGCGCTGTTTTACTATAGTTACTGGCGCTGTTAGCGAACCTGCTCGCAATAATAATGACAGTTCTTGTGCCGCATGTTGGCTGGGCATGTTGGTAATACTAAACTGTGAACCTAAGTGTTGTTGAATGGTGGCAACATTAATTATTTTACTTTTTTTGACCATTTGATCACCAGCATCTCGATAGAACTCAGAAAACACCGTCACCATAGCATTACCAATATTTTGCTTAGAAAATTGCGACATCTTCTTACCACCTAAGGCATCTAAGGTGAGGTTGACTAAAGGCATGCTCATTTGATCTTGTCCTGCGCGAGCATTTTCGATATTACTACCTGAAAAAACTACCTGACTGTTTAAGGTAAACGTTCTGCCATGTTCGTCCGCCATGCGTAATATACCTGCTGCATTTGAGTTTTCGGCAAGCTGATAAAAATCAAGTGATGCCGTGGCACCTATAATACGTTTTGCTTCCTCGGGATCATGAACACCAGGCAATTCAATACGAATATGGTTTTTACCTTGTTGAAGTGTAACCGCTTCGGTTATTCCCAACTCAGCTATTCTTCCACGCATCGTTTTTAATGTTTGCTGCATAGTTTCTTGGCGAAATTGAGCTTTTTTTTGCGAGGAGTATGACAAGATCACTTGGTCATTTTGATTTTTTTGTTGAGATAAATCAGGGTAGGCTGCTTTTATTTGAGTGAAAAGTATAGCCATTTTACTTTTGTCAGCGTTAGAAAAATTCACCGAAAGGTTTTGATTGTCCGCATCACTAGTAAGATCAATCTTATGTTGAACAACACTAACGCCTCGAATACGTTCTTCCATAGCAAGGGTTTTTATTGCTAATGCGATGTTTTTAAGTCGGTCAAATAAAGCTTGTTTTGTGTCGACATCAAGTACAAATAATACTCCACCACTTAAATCTAAGCCTAATTTTATTGGCTTAGCGTCGAATGATTGCAACCATGAGGGTACGCCACTTATCACCGAGGTCTCAACCCGATAATGATTAAACTCATTAGATAAACGTGTGTTAACTGACGCTATGTCGGCTGTATTACTGAGTGTTATTGACGTTGTCTTATCAATAGTATGAATTTTATCAACGGTTAAGTTGTTCTTATTCAATAAACCTTTAAGCTCACTAGTCGTTAGTTGTTGCACGTTCGCATTAATAGGTGAGAGGACAATTGTGACTTTATCTTTATATATGTTGGGTAGGGCATTTACTAATAAAAAAACTAAGGTGAAAATAATTAATAGGTTTTGCCATGTAAAGTAACGATATGGCTTTTTTCTAGGTGAATTCATCATAAAATCTCGAAATTTTGCTACATTTACTCTCTAAATTTTAGAAAAGCGCCTGCAACAAGGGTCACTGTTAAAGCAGTGACGGGAAAAAGGAAAAATAAGTTAATAATGGTTAGATGATGAATCTATGAATGATAAGTCAGGCGAGCTGTGTATAGCGTATTGCCATCTTTCCAACCAGCAAGTCGATTAGAGTTTGAACGATGACTGAGTTGTTCATACCAATTAAGTTTAGCAGGAGGGTTTGCAAGATTTTTAAATAAACTTGCAGAGAGTTTTAGCGTAAAAAACTCAGTAACGAGAAGATAGTTTGGCGTGGTTTGTATTTCATTAATAAATAAAGAGGCGGAAATTAAATTTAAGCGCGGTAAGTTAACCACATCATCGGGGGCAATATTATCTATTAATACCGAAAAGTTTGATGTCGGGTGCGAGTGACTTTTTCCAATGGTCGATATACTAGAAAAAGTTAAATCGCTATTAGCTGAATTTTCAATAGGTAAAGCATTAGCCGTGGCAGCTAAGACAAATAAAAACAGGGTTATCGAAAAAGTACGCCACATAAGAAAAGTAAATTAATTATTAATATGGTGTATGTGTGGCAAAATATTTGTTTTTCAAGTGCAGAGGTAAAATATATTGACTAAAGTCGCGTTGATTATTGTCGAAAAATCACCATTGTTGCCAACATTATCGATATATTGTTTTTAAGGCATTTTCTATTGGTATTGTCCGATTAACACTGCTAAGTTGTTGATGGGTTACCCATCTAGGAGTCTAGCCAGCGAGTTAGACATACACAATGAAAATAAATTCTAAGCGGTGCAATAACTGTACTTTTTAGCATTGAAGTAAAGAGAAATGACTATGTTCTACCAAACCGACGACGTTCGCATCAGTAAAATAAAAGAATTATTACCTCCAATCGCACTTATTGAGCGATTTCCAGCTTCTCAAGAAGCATCTAAGTCGGTATTTTCTGCACGTAAAGCCATTAGTAACATTTTTAATAATAAAGATGATCGCTTGCTCGTTGTCATTGGTCCTTGTTCAATACATGACACCGATGCAGCATTAGAATATGGCCAGCGACTAGTTAAACTGCGCAAAAAGTATGAAGACACGCTTGAAATTGTTATGCGAGTTTATTTCGAAAAGCCAAGAACAACGGTGGGTTGGAAGGGCTTAATTAATGACCCTTACATGGATAACACCTTTAAGCTTAATGACGGCCTTCGAATTGGCCGTAAATTATTACTCGACCTCAATGATATGGGGATGCCGACAGCGGGTGAGTTTTTAGACATGATAACACCACAGTATATGGCTGATTTTATGTGTTGGGGAGCAATCGGGGCTCGTACTACTGAAAGCCAAGTTCATCGAGAACTCGCCTCAGGCTTATCTTGTCCAGTCGGATTTAAAAATGGTACAGATGGCACCATTAAAGTGGCAATAGATGCAATTGGCGCAGCAAGTGCTTCTCATCATTTTTTGTCGGTCACTAAATATGGTCATTCTGCTATTGTTCAAACAACGGGTAATAAAGATTGTCATATTATTTTACGAGGCGGTAAATCGACAAATTTTGACGCAGACAGTGTAAAAGTTGTGACTGAGCAATTAGAGAAGTCTTCACTTAATACCAAGATCATGATTGATTTTAGTCATGCTAATAGCAGTAAAAAGTTTAAAAATCAAATGCTCGTTTGCGATGATGTTTGTCAGCAAATTAGCGGCGGGAATGACAATATATTCGGTGTCATGGTTGAAAGTCACTTAGTAGAAGGTCGCCAAGACCTGATTGACGGAGAAGTGGCGACATATGGTCAAAGTATTACCGATGCTTGTATTGGCTGGTCTGATACAGAAGTCTTGTTGGCACAACTGAGTGAGTCAGTCGTTACTCGTAGAGCTTAAGTTTATTTTCCCTCTTCTTTAAGTGTATTAGTAAAGCCAATCAATTTTGATTGGCTTTTTTATTTGTAAATTCAATGCCGAGCGCTGATGTTATTGCCACTGTTTGAAACAAAATAACACTCGCATTTTGTTAGCTGTGCCTTTATGGTATTGAAAAATAATCACTAGCAGGCGTTAATTTGTTGAACATCCATAGACTATCTATTCTCACCCAATTTGAATTGAAGCGTATTTTTAATACTAAAAATGGCTTAATCGCCTTAACGGCATTTTGTGCTGTTTGGTTCATACTTTTGACTTATGTGATCAGCTCAGCCACTGAACTGGTTTTTTCCGATGGATTTAAGGTGGCAGCAAGTACTTTATTTGGTTCATTGGGAGTAAGTGCTTTGTTGAAATGGCCCGTTGCTGAATTTTCTATTTATTGGCTAGTCGCGGTTTATTCATTTCCAATATTCACTTTTTTAGTCAGTAGTGATCAAACTTGTTCCGACCGTGCTCGCGGAACGCTTCGTTTTATTACGTTAAGAGCCTCACGCAGTGAAATACTGCTAGGACGATTTTTAGGTCAATTCCTTACACTTGTTAGCCTTATATTACTAACGTTAGTGGCATGTGTTATTTTAGCCACAGTTCGCGATAATGCTTTGTTTTTACCGGCATTAAAACAAGCTGCAGTTTTGTTTATTGAATTAGCAATTATAATTTTACCTTTCATTGCTCTGATGTCATTTTTTAATAGTATTTTATCCTCAGCAAAAATGAGTATTGTTGCTGGTATTTTGTTTTATACCATAGGAGCACTATTGATAGGTTTTATTCAATTTCAATTAGACAGTGGACTTTTTCTTAACTTTATTTTTCCGGGTACACAAATTAGCAGTGTAGTTTCATTAGATGGACTCGATTTTTACCATTATTTAATTCCAATATCACAAACGATTGTCTTGTTATTTGTTGCGGATAAACTACTAAAGAGGGCATCAATATGAGTTTACTCAATAGCCAATCTGCGCCATTAATTCAAGTTGATAATCTTTCAAAATCATTTGGCGATCATCTAGCTTTAGACAAAGTATCATTCAGTATAGAAAAAGGGCAACCTATTGCTTTAGTTGGACCCAATGGTGCTGGTAAAACAACTTTATTTAGCCTTTTATGTGGTTACCTGTTGCCCACTAGCGGCACTATCACTATTGCAGGATTGAGGGCCGGAGACGCCAACCTATTCGGCAAATTAGCGGCTTTACCACAAGATGCTCAATTTGACCCACGTTTTTCTATTGCACATCAATTAACCTTTTATGCCCAACTGCAAGGTCTAACTCGCAAGAATGCACAAAAAGAAGCACAAAGAACGTTAGAGCTTGTTGGCTTAGCTGACACACTAAAAGCCAAGCCTGATGAGTTATCACATGGCATGCGTAAACGTGTTGCTATTGCCCAAACGTTAATTGGCTCGCCAGAAATAGTTATGTTGGATGAAGCGACAGCTGGACTTGACCCGATAAATGCACGAGAAGTTCGTCAGCTCGTTGCTTCATTATCATCAGAAATTACCTTTATTTTAAGTTCTCATGATTTGAGTGAACTAGAGCGGTTGTGTAGCCAAGTCTTATACATAGAGAAGGGACAATTAAAACAACATCAAAACTTGCAAAGCGAAGATCAGCAAGGTTTCTTAACAATTAGAATGAGGAAGGCGTACGATAACTTTTTACCTTTAATGGCTGGCGTTGCCGAAGTACAGCATATTGAACAGACGCAAAACAATGAGTTTTTAATTACTACCGGTATCGTTTCTCCTGAAAGCGAACCGTTAGATTTACAAATATTAAAGCTTTGTCATCAACACAAATGGCAATATTCACAATTAACTAACGGTAAAACTTTAGAAAATAGATTATTCTAGATTTTATCAGCAGGAATGAACTCACCATCAAGGTCGACACGCTTTTGTGTTCGACCATTGTTTTGTGAAGCCAACCAGTCAAGGTAATCATCAATGGGCATTGGTTTTGCGTAATAGTAGCCTTGGCCAATATCGCAGCCAAAACTACGCAATGTGTCTTCATCTTCTTGGCTATTAATACCTTCAGCAACAACTTCTAAACCTAAACCCTTTGCCATTTTAACGGTAGCTTCAGCAATGGTTTTACGTTTGTGATCATCATTAACATTCTCAACAAATAGTCGGTCAACTTTGAGCTCTTGAAAAGGAAGATGGCTAATTTGCGCCATGGATGAATATCCTGTGCCAAAGTCATCAATACTAATAGTAAAACCTAAATCGCCTAATTTTTGGATTAACTCAAGAGATTGCTTGTTATGGCTAATTGACGCCGATTCAGTTAACTCTAAAATTATTTTGTCAGCGGCTATGCCACTTTCTTCAATAATACTTAGAGCATTAGTAAAAAAGTGCTCATGAGCAATATCTTTACCACTAATATTAATTGAGACCATATGATTATTATTGACTAAAATTTGTTGATGCTGTGCTAAAGCGCGCTTAATAACCCATAACGTTAGTTGATTAATAAGGCCTAAATCTTCGGCTAAAGGAATAAAAATGTCAGGTGAGATGAAACCTTCACGAGGATGTTCCCAACGAATTAGACACTCGCTACTGCATACACGTAAGGTTTTAAGATCGATTTGTGGCTGATGGTATATAGCTAATGTGTCATTCTCTATTGCTTCTTTTAAATCGGTGGCAAGTTTGAGCAAGTAACTGGTGTGATCTGATTTTTCGCTTTGATAATAAGCCCAACGTCCATAGACAAGTTGCGCATCGTTTACCGCTAACTGGGCATGATTAATCAATAAGTAGTTAGCACTGCCATGTTCTGGGTGGTTAGCGACACCAATTACTGCTGACAAGGGTAACTTAAGGTCATCTATTTGAAATGTCTCAGAGGTAAGCTGTTGTATTGATTTGATCAAAACAGGCAAGTCTTGCTGATTTTTCTCGTTATTAACGATTATAGCCAGGCAGTTATTTTCTAAAAAACAAATTTTTTCGTGGTTAGAAGATAATTTTACGATAGCATCATTATGAATAAACAATGAGCTTAAGCGACGACTTAGGCGTTTAAATAAAGCCGCGTTAGCTTTATCATCAATATAAAGTGATATTTGTTCGATATGTTCTGGTTTAATTATTAATACACAAAAATCGTTTTTACCCGAAATTTTCATTTCGTTCATCGCGTTTTCAAGCATCGACTTACGGGGTAATCTGGTAAAATCATGGTAACTAATATCATGAATTCTATCTTGCTCATTCCTGCGCATCCGCTCAGCGAGTGCAAAAGCCATAAAAGTAATTTCAATCATCACCGCAAATAGAAATGCATTACGTGTAATGAATGTCGAATCAACATAATTTAATAACACGAGTGGTTGAATTGCCGCACCAGCTAAAAAAGGTACCCATGAAATGAAATAAAATCGTGCCCAGGCAAAATCTTTAGACAGTCTTCTAAAAATGATAAATAGTGCATATAAAATAAATATCGGTTGAATTGAAAAAAACAGTTTGGTTTGTGCAATTTGATCTAAGGTCAATGAATAAAAAGCGACAACCATTAACAGTAGGCAAGATGTTAGGCCCACTTTATAAAAATTCCCTTTTATTTGGTCATAACGTAAGAAATATAATGAGAAAAGTAACAAGAAAAATATCATAAAATAATCTAAAAATAACGAGTACTCATGGATTATATATTGAATGTTTTTTGAGAAAATTAGATATCCATACCCCGTTACTCCAGCTATAACAATAAAAGCAGATAATAAATAGCCAATATATACCAAGTAAACTTTATCTTTTGTCGCAAAAAATAGCACAAAGTTATAGGCTGCCATTAAAAGCATAATGCCAATAAAAATCCCAAAAGTCATTTGCACATAATCAGCACGTTTATCAAAATTGTCTTTGCTATAAAGTATTAACGGGATATTTGGTGCGCCATTACTTTTTACATGCACAATAACTTGTGCCGTACTCTTTGCAAGGAGATCAAAAGCTACATGTGGAAATACATCCAATAAGGTTTCTTGCTCAGGCGTCTGTTTTTGTTGAGCTATTTGTGTCGTACTTCCCAAAATAGCATTGACTTTATAAACATCAAAAAAAGCCAAACGACTGTTATCGGCATGCAATACAACACTTTGGGGGGTTGGAGTATTGTTACTAATATTAATTTTCACCCAATAGGATTGAAGACCTAATGCGTAAGGAATGTCATTAGCTAACGAGGGAGTGAATCGCGCTTCTGCCTCTTTGCTTTTAATGAGAGTTTTGATATTTAAACTATTGTCACGGTCAATAGCGTAGCTAAAATTACTTGTTACTAAAGGAGAATCTTCACTAAAAGAAAGATCATCGATATGACTGATGAACTGCCATACACTGTTAAGAATAAAAGCTAACACCAGCGAAATCATTAGGATAAAGACTAATTTGGTACTGTTATAAACACTTGAGGGTAACTTGATCATAAGGATAATTTTAAGAATAGCGGGATAAGTTTAATAAGGTTAATTTAGCAGAATATCGCAAATAAAGGCAGGAAAT
This sequence comes from Colwellia sp. BRX8-5, assembly GCF_014077325.1. NCBI lineage: Bacteria > Pseudomonadati > Pseudomonadota > Gammaproteobacteria > Alteromonadales > Colwelliaceae > Colwellia > Colwellia sp. BRX8-5. Next base: position 16,380 of record NZ_JACGVR010000017.1, on the reverse strand, counting down.
TAATAAAATAAAAAAGCCTACTGTCTAAAAGTAGGCTTTAACATATATAACGTAAGGTATTATTATATGAGTCTTAGATAAGTCTTAGATAAAACAAGACTAAAATGAAGTAGTGTCAGTAAATAAGCCTACTTTTAAATCTTTAGCAGTATAGATAACCTTGCCATCAACTAAGACTTCACCATCAGCAATACCCATAAACAATTTGCGCTTGATAACACGCTTTAAAGTGATTTTATAAGTCACTTTTTTGTTGGTCGGTAAAATTTGACCTGTAAATTTAACTTCACCTACACCCAACGCTCTACCGCGACCTGGACCACCTGACCAACCAAGGAAGAAACCAACGAGTTGCCACATAGCATCTAAGCCTAAACAACCAGGCATAACAGGGTCGCCTTTAAAGTGACAATCAAAAAACCAAAGGTCTGGGCTAATATCAAGTTCAGCAATAATCTCACCTTTACCATATTCACCACCATCTTCAGTGATAGAAATAATTCGGTCCATCATCAACATGTTGTCTGAAGGTAATTGACTATTTCCTTCGCCAAACATTTCGCCAGTTCCTGCTTTTACTAAGTCTTCTTTAGAGTATGAATTTTGATCTAACATGAGGTCACTTTATTTTCAGTAATTAAATTATTCGCTACTTTAGCGAACACCTGTACACTAAACAACTCCGAGCAGTGCTTTATTTGAGTTTTATTAATATAAAGTTAGATTATTATCATTTTTTTATATATTATTTGGTTACGCATAACCTTGTTTTTATTTTAGATAATTTGGTAACTCACTGATGAAAGAGAATAAAAAAGCATTTAGTAACGCAGAGAAACAAAAGCGCTATCGCGAACGACAAAAAGAGAATGGCAAAAAAGAAATGCGTGGCTATTTGTCTCCAGAAGCACAAAATTGTTACGAACTCATAGCCGAGCAGACGAAATGGACGGACAGCGTCATTTTAAGTAATGCGGTTAGACTGACTTATGCTGCTTATAAAAATGGTCAAATTGGTTTGTTAAATAATTGGTTAAAGAAGCATGATCTCTAGTTAAAATTTAGCCTAACAGCAGGTTAATAAAGCAGTGCTATAACTATGCTGCACTTTTTCAATGTAAGATGGTTGAATTCAATTGTACTGCTTGCTAATACCCTATATGCTCTAATCATATAAGGAATATTTCTTACAGTATTCTCCAAGATAATAAAAATTGTAAATTAAGGTGAACCTCCGTTGATAAATGTTTTATTGGTCGATGATCATGAGTTAGTTCGTACAGGAATACGTAGAATTCTAGACGACGTAAAAGGACTTAAAGTCATAGGCGAGGCCGAAACCGGAGAAGAAGCCGTACAATTTTGTCGTAAAAGTCAACCCGATGTTGTGTTAATGGACATGAACATGCCGGGGATAGGTGGTTTAGAAGCGACTAAAAAAATAATTCGTTATTCACCTGACATAAAAGTTATCGTGTTAACTGTGTATTCAGAAGACCCTATTCCTACCAAGGTCATGCAAATTGGCGCTGCAGGTTATTTAACTAAAGGTGCTGGTGCTGATGAAATGGTTAACGCTATTCGAGCAGTAAACAGTGGTCAGCGTTACATAACGCCAGATATTGCTCAACAAATGGCATTAAGTCAGTTTAAATCGAATGAAGAAAATCCATTCAATACCTTGTCTGAACGTGAACTTCAAATTATGTTGATGATCACCCGTGGCGAAAAAGTCCCCCATATTTCAGAACAACTCATTTTAAGTACTAAAACGATTAATAGTTACCGATATAGAATGTTTGAAAAGTTGAATGTTGGTAATGATGTAGAACTTACTCATCTCGCTATTCGTCATGGTATGATCAAAACAGAAACATTATAAACCTTGTCAATTTCTCAATCTCTTTTTGATCACCAAGCTTTTCTTTCTTCCGTTTCTGAGCAAGCGGGTGTTTATCGGATGTACGATAAACACCAAACGGTTATCTATGTAGGAAAAGCTAAACAGCTTAGAAAACGGCTTGCCAGTTACTTTCGTAAAGATGTCGGCAGCACCAAAACCAAAGTATTAGTCAGCCATATTATGGCGATTGACGTTACCGTTACTCATACTGAGGGCGAAGCGTTAATTCTTGAAAACAACTACATTAAAAAATATCTCCCTAAATATAATATTTTATTACGAGATGATAAGTCTTACCCCTATTTACTAATAACAGACCATAAACATCCTAAGCTAGGCGTTCACCGAGGCGGTAAAAAAGTTAAAGGTGAATACTTTGGTCCATATCCAACTGTTGGTGCTGTTTGGGAAAGCCTTCGTTTAATGCAAAAGTTATTTCCGGTTCGTCAATGCGAAGATAGTTATTATCGTGCGCGCAGTCGTCCTTGTTTGCAGTATCAATTAAATCGTTGTTCTGCACCCTGTGTCGATAAAATATCAGCGGTTGATTACCAGCAACAAGTTGACTTAGCTAAACTATTTTTACGAGGAAAAAGCTCAACGGTTATTGATAGTTTAGTGGTTGAAATGGAACAAGCTAGCCACACATTAGACTTTGAGGCTGCGGCTAAGTACCGAGATCAAATCGCTACGTTACGACAAGTTCAAAAGCAACAGTTTGTCAGTGGTATTGTCGCTGAACTTGATGTTATCGGTATCTATATTGAGAAATCACAGGTTTGTGTACACGTTTTATTTATACGTGATCAAAAGATACTGGGTAGCAAAAGCTATTTCCCTAGTATTCCTGCCGAAACTGAACAAGCAGACGTTTACCAAGCCTTTATAAGCCAGCATTACTTAGGGCAAGACTTGAAAAGTGCTGCGATACCTAAAGAAATAGTGATCAGTGAAAGTTTTGAACACATTGAAGAGCTTACTAAGCTTTTGAGTGAGCAAGCCGAGCGCAATGTTAAAATATCAACGAGTGTTCGCAGCGAACGTGCCCAATATTTAAAGTTGGCCTGTACCAATGCGCAAAATGCATTGGTCACTAAGAATAGTCATAAAGCGTCAATGCAAGCGCGTTTTTCGGCATTAAATGAAGTTTTTGAACTTGATAATGGCATTAACCGAATTGAGTGTTTTGATATTAGTCATACCATGGGGCAACAAACCGTGGCGTCTAATGTGGTGTTCAATCAAGAAGGGCCTTTAAAGAGTGATTATCGTCGTTATAATGTTTATGGCATTACACCGGGTGATGATTATGCGGCGATGGCGTTTGCGCTTAACAAACGTTATGGCAAGGTGAACACCATGGAAAATATGCCTGACATTGTTTTTATTGATGGCGGTAAAGGACAATTATCAAAAGCAGAAGCATTTTTTACTCAATGGCAAATAGATACCGCTTTAGAAAAAATTCCACTATTAGTTGGTGTCGCTAAAGGAGAAGGGCGTAAGCCTGGACTTGAAACGCTAATCTTAGCAGGTAGTCATCAGCTAATTTCATTACCATCAACCTCACCAGCTTTACACTTAGTACAGCATATTCGTGATGAATCACATCGTTTTGCCATTACAGGACATCGAGCCAAGCGTCAAAAAGCCAGCAAAAAATCGACACTTGAATCTATTGAAGGAATTGGCGCGAAAAAACGTCAAGCCTTATTAAAATATTTAGGTGGGCTCCAAGAAGTTATCCAAGCCGATAGGTCAATACTTGAAAAGGTGCCTGGTATTAGTGCTGTTTTAGCCGATACAATATATAACGCCTTACATGATAAATAAGTTAAACGTCTTCCTGTAATAAACCCACCTTTGTTGTCTACACTTATTATTGCTATTTTTTGATAAAAATTTACGTCTCTGCCTGTAATGTGTAGAATGCGGTAACGCTTGTTGCTTTAGTAGTAAAATAAATTTATGTGGACCATTCCAAATCAAATCACCATGTTTCGGATAGTATTAATACCTGTTTTTTTAGTGGTATTTTATTTACCAGTCTCATGGAATCATTTCGGCGCATTTGCCGTATTCTGGCTTGCTGCTATTAGTGATGCCCTTGATGGCTATCTAGCACGTAAATTAAACCAATCTTCAGCATTTGGCGCCTTTATCGACCCAGTAGCTGATAAATTAATGGTTGTTGCTGCTTTAGTGCTACTTATTCAAGATTATCAACTGTGGTGGATTTCAATTTCAGCAATATTAATGATTGCTCGTGAAATTTTTATTAGTGCCTTGCGTGAATTTATGTCTTCACGCGGTAAACGCGATGAAATTGCTGTTTCTCAAATGGGAAAATATAAAACAGCTGCGCAAATGCTAGGTATTATGGGATTAATTTGGCAACCTGATTATGATATTCCGCTAATTCTGTTTAATTTTCCACATGAAATATTAATGTTTATCGCTTACAGCTTTTATGCAATAGCCACAGTGCTTACTTTTTGGTCAATGCTGGCCTATTTCAAAGTAGCTTGGCCAGAGTTAGCGAAACAAAATAGCTAGAAAATGATATATTTAGTTAAAAAAACGTCAAATTAGCCGCTTTTTGAGCAGTCAAAACAAAATTGAAATTAAACTGTTGACTCCAAATAATTTCAATGTAGAATGCGTCCCAAGTTGACAGGGAGTCAGCAGATGAAGCGGCTGTAGCTCAGCTGGTAGAGCATCACGTTGCCAACGTGAATGTCACGAGTTCGAGTCTCGTTAGCCGCTCCAAGTTTGATTTATAATGATTTTTTTAAATCGTTATCTTTTCAAAGGATTCGGCGGGTTGGCAGAATGGCTATGCAGCGGATTGCAAATCCGTGGACCTCGGTTCGACTCCGGGACCCGCCTCCATTACTTATTTATAAGTGTTGGATGTATGAAGGACTTAGTTTAAATACTAAGAAGTAGGGAACCAATCACTACTATAAAAAATAATTATCCGATGCCCGGGTGGTGGAATTGGTAGACACAAGGGATTTAAAATCCCTCGCTCATAGAGTGTGACGGTTCAAGTCCGTCTCCGGGTACCACTTTGTTTTTAACAGAGTAAAGTGGGTAGTTAAGATGGTGTATGTTGGCGCATGCAGATAAAATTTAAACCTTGTTTGTAATAGCAAGTTATGAAGCGGCTGTAGCTCAGCTGGTAGAGCATCACGTTGCCAACGTGAATGTCACGAGTTCGAGTCTCGTTAGCCGCTCCAAATTTTATTAAAGAAAAGAAAACCTTAAGTAATGATATATTACTTAATCTACGAAGCGGCTGTAGCTCAGCTGGTAGAGCATCACGTTGCCAACGTGAATGTCACGAGTTCGAGTCTCGTTAGCCGCTCCAATATTTAGCGTTTAGTTAGATAAGCTAGATAGTAAAAATCTCTTAGTAATTAAGAGTTAGTAGGGAGCCAATCTCTACTTTAAAAAGAATTATCCGATGCCCGGGTGGTGGAATTGGTAGACACAAGGGATTTAAAATCCCTCGCTCATAGAGTGTGACGGTTCAAGTCCGTCTCCGGGTACCACCTTTTTTTATTCTGTATATCCCCTGTTAATCAATAAGTTACACCATAAATCACTCGGTTTTATCTTCATTGAAAATAATCAATTATTCGTCCTTATTTTAGCTTTTTATCAACTTTATACGCGTCGAAACACTACTACATTTAATATATAAAACTTAATTTTTCGCACATAACCCTAGCAATCTCCTGTCGCGATACTGTCCATCTAATCTTACAATTCAGTTTCCTGTCTATACGCAGACACTTTTTATTAAAAAACTGCTATTCATTTCATTATTAAAACAATCTACTCGTAGCGTTAAGTACCATTCTCTATGGTCTATATCCGGTTTAAATACACTGAACTATGTCCGAAAGTAAATAAACTCTGAGCATATATTAAATTATTGGATCCATTAAATAATCGCGGAGATTTTAATAATGCCAGTACTTAACGAAACTCGATTCAAGTTTACAAATTCAAAACTAAAAGCTTTACCTGCTAATGACATTGATTCTAGATCAACTGATCAAGAATATACTGATACTGAAGTATCAAACCTTAAGCTATTAGTCGGTAAGACAGGAAGCAAAAGGTATTTAGTTCGCTATCAGATAAAATCTAAAAAACGCTCATTAACAATCGGTAAATTTCCAGATATCAATGTTAACGATGCCCGTAGCATAGCTAGAAAACACTTAACGCAAGTTGCATCAGGTGTTGACCCTAAGCAAGAGCGTGAAAATCAAAAGTTAATGCCAACGTTAAATGATTACTTCAATGACAGTTACTTACCCTACATCAAGCAAAATAAACGGTCATGGAAGCATGATCTCCAAAGATACACAGATTACGTCAGTAAAAGATTCGGTAATAAGTATTACGATGAAGTATCAGCTTTAGATATACAGAGGCTACAAATGGATATGTTATCAGGGGAAGGCTTTACCAAAATATTTGCTAAGGCTACGTGTAACAGAACATTGGCCTTGCTTAAAACAATGGGACAGCAAGCGATTTCTTGGGGAATTATTGAGGTTAATCAAGCTAATAAAATTAAACTACTAAAAGAAGATAACACCAGAACACGTTATTTCACTATTGGTGAAATGCAGAAAATAATTAAGCAAGCGCTTAAGTATCCTAATATATTTTCAGGTCGGTTTATAGCTTTACTGCTTTACACAGGCGTTCGTAAAATGGAGTTACTGACAGCTCAGTGGAAGCATTTAGATAAAGTTAAACGAAAACTCTATGTTCCTATGACAAAATCAGGAAAAAGCCGTGAAATCTATCTTAGCGATGAAATGATGAAGCTAATCTGTGAATTACCTAAACGTGAAAGTAACCCGTATATATTTTCGAGTTTGATCACGGGTAAACACATATCTGAACCTCGATGGGCTTACGACGTAATTCTTAAGAAAGCGGGGATAAATCGTAAAGAAGTTTGTTTTCATACTTGTCGCCACAGTGTAGCGACGGCTTTAATTTCGAGTGGGCGTGATTTGTATGATGTGATGATCCAATTGGGTCACGCTAATATAGCTAGTTCGCAAAGGTATTCTAAGGTAACTGAGCAACGTCAAAGATCGGTAGGGCAAACGGTTAGCGATTTAATTTCAATTTAATTTAGCTAAAAGTTCAAAGTAGACGTTAAAATCACGTATATGGACAGGAAATACTTGATTAGTTAAGCCATTAAAATTACTACTTTCATTACACCAGTGTTTTAACGGTGTAATGAAAGTAGTAATTTTTTTATTAAAGTAAATAGCGAGGGATAAAGCATCCCACGAAGAAGGTTCGTCCACTAATCTTAAGTATTTTTTAATAAAATTTTAGGTCGATGCTAAATAGATCACTTTATGGCATAAGGGAATGTTTGGTAGATAAATTTCATCCTAAAATCAATAATATTATACATTATGTGTACTCGAAAACATTACTATAAAAATATAGTTTTATTTTCTTTGTTTGTCGCATAACCTATTATTTTTAAAGACTAATTAACTTGATTTACCTTTAGGGGTACAGTAATATTTGCGTAAGTGAGATCACTGTGTTTTTTAATTCAGGGCTGTAAAGTTGATTGATTTTTCTTTTTTGATAGTTGAATAAAAACATGATGGTTACAATCATATATAAAAATATGGACTAGGTTAATAGCCAACTTGTTCATTAAAATAGGGAAATGTTAATGATTAATAGTAAATACCCCAATGGATCCGAATGGCGGAAATGGGATCTCCATATACATACTCCAGCTTCATTCCATTGGAATGGTCAAAGGTTCAACAGCGACCCTCGCGCTCCTGAAAATGCCTCCTTGGTTGATGAAATGATCAATGCACTTAACTCGGCTGAGCCAGCAGTATTTGCAATTATGGATTATTGGACTTTTGACGGTTGGTTCGCTTTAAAGCATCGCTTATCTCAAGCAGATGCTCCAAAATTGGAAAAAACCGTTTTTCCTGGGATAGAACTACGTCTGATGTCCCCTTTGAAAGGTAGATTAAACGCACATGTTCTCTTCTCCGATCAAATTGATGACCAAGAACTTATAGATTTTAAATCTAATTTGAAGTTGGAGTTTGCCGGAGAGGATGTTAGAAACTTATCTGATCAAGCTCTTATTGAGTATGCTCGTTTTGTCCCTAGCGAAAAATTAAAACACCATTCCTTTGATCGTGGTCGAGTGATGGAGGACCGCGAGTTTGCTCTACAAGCTGGTTCTAAAATGGCTGAATTGAACTGCGAGAGTTATAAGCAAGCTATAACTAAAGTAAAAAATGAACAAGCCATAGGGTTTATGCCTTTTGATACTAGTGATGGATTAGCTGGGATAGAACGTAATGAGCATTATGCATATGTTTTAGGGTTATTCAAAACCTCGCCTATATTTGAGACTAGAAACCTTAGCCTTTGGGAAGCTTTTTCTGGTATTAAAACTACACAGAATGAAGCTTGGATCGGTGATTTTCAACTTGCTTTAAATAACATACCAAGACTTGCCGTTTCAGGAAGTGACGCCCACAGGTTTATTGGTGAACAAGGAAATAATGATCGCCGTGGTTATGGTGATTATCCATCAGGTAAAGCTACATGGATAAAAGCTAACCCAACGTTTCAAGGGTTACAACAGGCGATAAAAGAACCTGCAAAGCGCTCTTTTATCGGAATAATACCCCCTAAAATACAATTAGTTAAAGAAAATAGAAGCATATTTATAGATAAACTTGAAGTAATAAAAGAGCCGGAATCGACATTCAGTGAACATTGGCTAGACAATACAAAGTTAACTTTAAATCATGATTTAGTTGCTATTATTGGTAATAAAGGAAGCGGTAAAAGTGCTTTAGCAGATATTACTGCATTGTTAGGAAACTCAAAGCAAAGTCATCACTTTTCATTTTTAAAGGAAAACCGTTTTAGAGGTAAAACGGGAGCGCCAGCTAAACACTTTATCGCAAAAGCAATATGGGTAGATGGACAAGTTTTAGAAAAAAACCTGAATGAAAATCCAGCAACTGAAAATGTTGAGTATGTGAAGTATATACCACAAGGGCATTTCGAAGAGTTATGTAATGCTCATGTCTCTGGTAAGTCAGATTCTTTTGAGCAAGAGTTAAGATCTGTTATTTTCTCTCATGCAGATGATGCCACTAGGTTAGGTGCACATAATTTTGACCAACTTATTGAACAGCAAGAAAGCTCATTGAGAAGTTACTTTGACAGCTTAAGAAGCGCATTACATAAGCTTAACCGTCAGATATCATCTATTGAAGGTCAAATGTCGGATGAAACTCGCAAATCAATCGAAGAGAAATTAAATCAAAAAAATAGGCTGATTCAAGAGCATACAAGAATTAAGCCCGAAGAAATTCCTGAGCCTACTAGCGAATTATCTACCGAACAACAGGTAGCATCTGCTGAACTAACCCAGATTGCTTTGGAAATTGAGTCCATTGTGAGTCAACAGGAAGCTAATAAAGCTGAAATGACTCAACTTGCTTTAAAGAAAAAGGCTTGTTTGAATATTCAAGAAGGAATCGATGTTGTCAAAAGGGCTATTACTCAGTTTAGAACAGAGTATTCACCCGATGCTATTATTCTGGGAATGGGAGTTGATACTTTAATTTCGCTAGAAACAAAAGATGAACAGTTAATAGTAAACCTTCAATTTATTCAAACTCGAAACAGTGAGATTACAGCTAATAATCAACAGCTTGATGTAGATATAGCTTCTCGGTTGGATAAAAGAGGGCCATTGAATGCAAAATTAAATGGACCACAACAGGATTATCAACAATATTTAGAGCTATTAAAAGTTTGGGTAGAAAAAGAAAGTGAAATACTAGGTTCAAAAGATTTACCGGATACATTCGAGGGGTTAAAGCACCGATTAGAGCAGTTAGATGAATTGCCAGTAAAAAGAATAACATTACAAGCTCAGCGTATGAGCATCACCGAACAAATTTTTGATAGATTAGACGAACAACGTATTAGTAGAGAATCTTTATTTAACCCAGTTCAACAATTGATTCAAAATAACGCACTGATACGTGATGAGTACAAGCTTCAATTTAAGGCTGAAATAAAAAGTACCCCCGAGCTTGTCTACAGTAAGTTGTTCGCGCTGGTAAAACAAACAACCGGTGAATTTAGAGGAGATAGTGAAAGTTTAGCAGTGCTAAAAGATATGATGGATAGACACGATATAAGTAATAAGTTGTCTCTTAGGGAATTTGTTCAAGAATTGCATGACAAGCTTGAAACAGTTTCAAAATTACCAGGTGTAGAGTCATTATTGAAGAAAGACCGAACTACTAACGAAGTTTATGATTTCATATTTGGATTAGAGTACCTAGATCCTAGATACACTTTGATGTTCCAAGATGCACAAATAGGGCAGCTTTCACCAGGGCAGAGAGGGGCTTTACTTCTTATTTTCTATCTACTAGTTGATAAAGGCAATAAGCCAATTATTCTAGATCAACCAGAAGAGAATTTGGATAATGAAACGATTGTTAGTCTATTAGTTCCTGTCTTGACAGAAGCAAAAAAGAAGAGACAAATAATTATGGTTACCCATAACCCAAATTTGGCAGTAGTTTGTGATGCCGAACAAATAATTCACTGTGAATTTATTCGGTCTGACAGTCATAATATTAATTATATTTCAGGAGCAATTGAATGCAGCGTTATAAATAACAAAGTAGTCGACGTTTTAGAAGGAACTATGCCTGCTTTTGATAATCGTAAAATAAAATATATGTAATTAATAAAATAAAGATGAAGTAGCAAAAGCTACTTCATCTAGTTAATTTATTTATTGATCACCTTTTTTAATAATCGTCTTACAACCTCGCTGATAGATTGGTCATTATTACTGGCATAATCTTTAAGAAACCTAGCTTCGCTAGGGTTCAAGTAGAACGTTAATCTTACCTTCCTATTATCAGATTTAGTTCTACCACCTATCGAATGTTCAATTTCTTTTAATGTCTGTATTTTCATAAAAAACCACCATAAGCAATAATCGCGTCATAAACTTGTTCATGAATTCGGCGCGATTTGTTTAGTTGATATTCACCCAAGTCATTGGGGATAAGTCTAAGCCATTGTTCTCCGTCTTTTGCTACTCGTTCAAATAAAGTTGTTTTACGAATTGAATAAATAGGTGGATGATTCAATACTTCAATTAAATAATCATGCACTTTGTCATGCTTCTTTTTATCAGTAAAATTATTAATAATAATGACAATTGGTAAGCCACTTGGCTCAAGCAACTTATAAGTTTCAATTGTTGCTTGTACACTACGCTCATCCATTAAAGTAGGGATCACACAAACATCACAAAATCTAACCGCATGAGATACTTTAGGGTCGATATTAGTGCTCATAGCACCGAAATCAAAAACAACATTCTTTAAGTGTTGAAATTCGAAGGGTATACGTTTAGTTGAGTGAGGTATTTGATAAACCTCTGTTTTATTAGGTACTACTATGTCATTGGTTACATAAACAGAATTAATGTAAGTGGCAAGGTTAGCAGCTAATGAGCTTTTACCCACACCGCCTTTAAGTGAACAGAATAATATTTTCATAAATTTTTCCTAAGTAGATTTTTATAATTACTTGTTAAGAAAAAGTGGGGATAAATTAGGGGTTTTCAGGGGGCATAATTTAAGATTAAAGCAAAAAAAATCAGTTATGTTTATTAAGTTAAACTGATTTTAATTAAATGGGCTAGAAAGCATTAATCATTCACTTCATCAACGATAAAGCCAACCACACCACCGATAATTGAACCGACAATTGCACCCTGTGGACCAAAGCGTGCGCCGATCATAACACCAGTCAAAGCTCCATTAAGGGCTGAATTAGAAGGTTTAGGCATAACTTCTACATGTGACTTATTATTTGTGTTTGAACTAGTCTTTTTTGATTTCAACGGTATTAACTCCTGCTATAAATATTAAGTAATACAAGAAGTTACTTCGTCTTTTTATCAGCAGGAGAAATACTTGAAGTTATTGGCGTTAATTGCTCTATAAAAGCAGCGCGTTCATCTAAATCATCACTAACAGTATGTAAGAATAAATTCTTCTCAGAAGGCTTAATAAATCCTATATCATCAGAGCGTAAAATCGCAGCAGTAAAGGAAATATTGTTACTGGAGCCTCCAGAAATAATTTCCTTGAATAATGATGACTTAAAAGGCTTTAAATCTTTATTTTTATTTAAAAGTTCAACAATGTCAGAAACCAATATCCATTTTTTGCTGAAAAGGCCAGCACTCGAATTAGTGGTTAATCTTAAATAGATTTCTTTACTTTCACTATGCTGAGCTATTTCAAAACCTATTTTTCCACTAGATTTTGTTGATAGTTTAGCGGCAGTGCCTGTTTTTAATGTTAAATATTGAACATCAGCTTTATCTTCAATTACTGATAACTCAGGTTTTGAACTAGTGTTTATTTGCTTTATCGCTTTTGCTTTTATTGTACTCATAAGAATTTTCTCTCAAGGTTGGTTATAAATTGTGGGTTAATATAATGAAGTAATGTCTGTGCATCAGCCCGAAGTGCTAACGGTATATCAGCATTACAAATGATTTGTAGTAGTTGCTCACAGTTCATGATTGAGCCGGTGTTTGGTTAATAAACTCAATATCGATATCAAGTGGGCGGATCACATATAAACCATTACCGTCAGCACTATGGATAGTGAGCGATAGGGCATACTCATCAGGTAATGCTTCAACAAACTCAGGGTTATTAATAGCATCATCAACTTGTTGGCATAACGCAGGGCTTAATAACGTAGATAACATATCTACATCATTACTTTTAGTTAGTATTAACAATTGTGTTTGACCACTTTGCCAATAAAACTGTGCCTCTGCTTGAGTATCGAAAGGTTCAATGAATAATTCAATAGCACGTTTAGCTATAGCTTTAGGTAGTTGTAACTGATTAATGTCAGGAAAATAATTGATTAATTGCATGTCTTAATTCCTAAAACCTTAAAGGCTATCCAAATAAATGGATAGCCTTTAAGGTTTTGATATATCGAGGGGTTAAAGTTCGTTCTTCATATTTTTTATATATGGTTGAAAACAACTTTATTTCAGTAGTGATAAGTTATTAAAACAGCCATTTATTCGGTTTTAGCTAAATCTTGAAGTACATTCTTTAATGCCTCAACCGTAAAGAATGGCGCTAGAGGTAACTCAGGGAATTTAGTTTTTACAAGTTTTACCGCTTCCATCACACTATGGGTATAAGGCAAACAATACTCAAAAAACTTACCCTTTTTAGCATTTGAAAAACTACTAATGCCACTGGAATAACCGCTATCTATCAACCATTCGCTGATTGATTTATCTGTTCCTGCCTTAGTTAAGCCAAACTTTCCTTGCTTATAGGCTCTAATAAATAACTTAATGAAAAGGTCACCACAACTTTCAGAAGCTAACCTTCTCAAACCTGTATTTTTCTTAGCAAGCTGTAACTGATAATAATCATCAAATTCATGAAATTTTTCAATGGTAGTTAAACAGTTGCTTTGTCGCCATTGATCGAAGATACCTCTAGCTATAAGACCTTGGTCGACCGTATTCCAAGTCTCAGTATCAAATGTTAAACAGTCACCGTATGGCGTATTTACCATTCTTGGATTAAAAGGTCTACGCTTGAAATCAAACTCCATGTTCAACGTTATTTCGCGTTTATAAGCAATCAAATCACTTTCTGTTAGCCATTGCTGCCTAGTAGAAATTAGATGCGTGTTGGTGATTTTCTGTTGTGCTGTCCGGTTTAGATAAGTCTCTGCCATAAACTTATGTGGCTTTGATAAATGCTCTTTAGGCAAGCTGATACTACCTTTAGCTAATACTTGGCTCTTGGTCTCAGACCACTCAGGATGAGGCTCAGTAGTAAAGTGGAGTCGCGTCTTACCACAGATTAACTGGTTTGATTTACTTTTGACTTCTAACATATGCGCACCAGGATCAACTCTGTGGACCAATGCTTGAAAACGTTGGCATAACTCGCCCGATGTATCAACTTCATGTAGTTGGATATTATTAGGATCTTTTATCTCGATGGTTGATAAAAAACCGTCAGTAATAGCATTTATCAATTTTACGTCATCAGGTAAGCTGTTAAGTAACTCTCCCACTACAGCCCTAATTAGCCCTGTAATATGACTTGCGAAGAAAGGGTTAGTGATATCACTAGGTGGAATTTTCTTACTTTCACCAGAAGAGGTATTAAAGCCTGTAGCACCTGATAATCCTTGCCCTGTTTTGCCGTAGATACTGTTCATGATCAGTTTATACATTTCATTTTCAGTCGACTTTTTAGGGAATTGTTGGCGCTTAGCTCGAAGGTCTTTGATAACAGGTTCAAAAAAGCGTTTGTCATTTTTCCAAGGAAGGACACAACCCGTTAATATTTTAACGCTGGCACCTAAACGTAAAGCTAAATCTATCTCAGCAGCAGTGACATAATCGGTACCTTTTCGCGTAAAATATAAACCGTTAGTGCCAGCTCTAAAAGCAATTGTCGGATACCGAACGCTTTCCGGAAACTCAACCTCAGCATAAGCAAAACCTAAAACATGTCCTTTGAAGTCATCAGTGTTTGTAGTGTGTTTGGCGTTGTCATAATCAGGCTCACATAAGTCTAAAAGCCCCATTGAATAGGCACCAGTTAAATCAAGGTCTGTAGCCACTTCATTTTCAGTAGCTCCTATTGCATAGGCGACATTGTGGGCACCTTTAAAAGAATGAGTTGCTAGCTTATAAAATGTATCAACGACAGGGTCGATAAGCACTTCGTCACGCGTTTGTACTCTTTTATTTTTATGATTGAAATAAGAAGATTTATGATGAGATAAACCAAAAACACTTTGAAAATGTTTTTCATCATCAAAGCTTTGTTTAACCAGTTTTACACCAAGGCTTCCTAGTGTTGAAGGGAGGGTATCTTGATTAAATTCTTGCTTGATGGTTTTCATCATATGCAAGCCAAAGCGAAGCGAAATTTGTGCATCACGTAAAGCGTATGCTTCAAATATCTCAGGCTTATCATCCTTTAGCTTAAGCATATTATCAATGCTATGACCTAGAGGTAACTCAAGCTTGTCGAAACCAATCAGCTTAGCAATATTTTCTAACGAGCCGCTAGCAAGTGGTGATAGCAATAAAGTATCAATAAATTTCACTTGGGCTAGACGAGGCTTTCTGTTTTTATCTTTAAGTATTAAAGCACTACGTTTAACTCGTTGGTTAGATCCAATAAACATAATATCGGTATCTTGACCAATGTTTGCTTCCTTAACGATACTTTTAGGTAAACCTAAGCTTGCTACTGTGTTACGCAAACCTTCAACGCTGTGTTTATTATCTGTATTCCAAAAGTCACTGAAATTAACGATATCAGCACGCATGAAATGGCAAAAAACAACGATTTTTTTAGGCCATACGGTTATCATCTTATCGTCTTTTGCTTGGTGAACAATATGACCTAAGAATTTATCAAGTGATAAGCGCTGCGAACGTCTTGGACCTTCAGTATCGATAATGTATAAACGCTCTCGCGGCTCTCCATCTTTATCCTTGGTATACACTGCGGCTGTGTAGCAAAGAATGTGGTTGGAATCTCTATCTCGGATCCGTTGCCATTCACTATCAATACCGATATATAAGATGCCACCTTCTGCTGATACAACATCATCTAACGAACCGTCAGCGTCGTTAATTTCTTGCGTTGTAAGACGAAGAACATCTAAGTCTGAAATATAAGATTCATCAAAAGCTTCCTGCTGATGAAATTTAGGGCTTACTACTAATTTTGTCATAGTTATTTACTCATTTTATTTTATACGAAAATTTTCAGGGTTAAACGAAAAAAGCCCTAGCGGTGGCGGCTAGGGCATTTCATTATTTAGGGTACTTATTCATCTGTATCTTTAAGCAGTTCATCCCAATTTGGCTGGTAAAATCTACCTGCATCACACGCATCAACAATTTTCTCTATCTCTTCGCGGATGATAAAACGCTTTACTTCATCTGGTTCAATAATGTTACTTAGCATCGATGAATTATTGTCTTTAATCATTACTCCTTTAGAAGTAAGCGTACCAACGCCAATCATAGAATCCCTAGCAAAATCGCCGTTAGGAAAGAATATTTTCTTAGCCATGTTTTCACCTTAATAAAAGTTATGAGCTTTATGCTCGGCTGCAACGTGTAAGCACATTACATTTAAATAAAACCTAATGATTAGGTCAGTTATTAAGAGCTTTGTTGCTCTTATCTCTATAGTGTGAAATTTAGTGAAAATTTATATTTGCTAAGAAATACAAATGATAAATAAGTAGGTGTATTTTTGTTAAGTTACTGATTTTAATTAAAAATAAAAATAAAA
>NZ_JACGVR010000033.1:0-47716 GCF_014077325.1 Colwellia sp. BRX8-5 | reverse complement strand
CTATTGCTATTGCTATTGCTATTGCTATTGCTTATGCACATGGGTCAAAGGCGTCATCCCCGTGGTGTATTAATCGGGGATCCAGTTACTAAGTGATGGTTCTTCGATAAGATACTTCGAAGATGACGTTTACATAAAGCTCTTGGGTTAACTACATAGGCATGAACAAACATGAGTAAGAGACTTATTAAAACATTACCTATTATTATTATATTCCTTGCTTGGTTTTACACCTATTACCAAGGAATAGTTACTTCGGTAAATGTTTGGATTGCGTCGGAAATATTTAATCATTGTTTTTTAGTGATTACTGGCGCCTTTTTTCTTATTTATCAAAAGCGAAGACAACTTAGTCAACAACCTTTCACACCCAATTATTGGTTACTGATTCCTCTTGTCGGCACTTTAATCCTTTATACTTTTGGGCTCGTTGGTGATATTCGTTTATTTATGCATATTGCTACCTATGTTTCTTTACCATTAATTATTTGGTTTTTTGTGGGTAATCAAGCCGCCAAAATCATCTTTTTTCCTCTTTATTTCATGTTGTTTGCTATTCCTGTAGGTGAACAACTCATACCATATTTGCAAGAACTCACAACTGATTTAGCTGTTCCCTTACTCGAAATGACAGGCGTACCCATTTATAGAAATGGGCTGTATTTAGATATTCCAGCAGGGCGATTCTTAGTAGCCGAAGCCTGCTCAGGAATCAGTTTTCTTATTGCCTCTATTGTTTTTGGTAATATATATGCGTATCTCTCATTTCGAACATTTCCTAAGCAATTACTATTTGTTCTTATATCAATAATTGTACCTATTTTGGCTAATGCGTTAAGAGTATACGGAATTATATTAACGGCACACTTAACAGATATGGAATATGCAGCGGGTGCTGATCATCTTATATATGGTGGTGTTTTTTACGCGATTATACTTTTTTTACTGATAGTTATTGGAGAGAGATTTAGAGATAAAAGCATGAACCTGAATCCATCAATTCAAAGCAAGACTGATAAAAGTGACAAATTATTAACAGCTTGGTCGGCAACGAGTGTTGTTATTACTGTTTTTGTTTTGCAATTTTTTTGGTTCAATTCAATTGAAAATAACAGACTAGTAATTAAATCACCTTACATCATTAATACTCAATCATTATTTAGTAATATCGAAAACAGAAAATCAATAAAATGGCAGCCAAGTTTTCCTCAGGCAAGTGAAACTCAACAGGGAAGTCTTAACTTCAGTGAAAACATATCAATAGATTTTTTTATAGCGGCATACACTAATGGCACAGGCGAACTTATTTCATCATTAAACAAGCTGTATGATGCAGACCGTTGGACATTAATTAGTACAAAAAATATTAATATTAAAGGCTCTAAACAACAAGCACAGATTAATCAATTAGTATCCCCAAGCGGTGAAAAAAGAACTATTGTACATTGGTATCAAATATCAGATAAATTCTTTTCTAACAAGGTAAAAGCGAAGCTCTTTCAAACGGTTAATTCATTGCTTGGGAGACCAAACAATGATGCTTTAGTTGCTTTTTCACTACAGGGGTCGAGTAATTCGGAAAGTCCTGATCAAGATTTAATGAAATTTATAGAAAACAATGCTGAAAAATTTCATCAGATAATGCAGAGCAAATAGCATGCATAAGCTACCTAAACTTCTAAATTATTTTGCTAGATTAGCGCAGAGTTATGACATCCCTGGTAAATATCGTTTTTACGAAGCAACTAAATATAAATTTAATCGTCATTTAATCACCTACAATATAAAAGGCAGCGAGTTTTCAGTCCCTTGGGATCAGTGGTGTTTTTGGAAGAACTATGGCCCAGAAAACTATTATTTAGATGAGATACTTCCCTTTACACAAATGTTAAATGACCAATTAACTACTTTTGACTTTATAGATTTAGGGGCTGATGTTGGGGTTGTGTCATCGTTGGTAAATAAACACTGTACTGCTTTAAATAATATTATTGCACTAGAGCCTAATCCTACTGTTTTTGGTGTACTTAAGCAGAATTTACTTAATATCTCGGTAAATCATCTGGCGTTTAAAAGCGCAATCTCTAATTTTGATGGTTATGGCGAATTTAACTTTAAAAGTGAACAAGGCTCAGATCACGAAGGGCACCTTGTTAATAACGTCTCAGGAAAAACCCAAGTTACTACTTTAGATTCTCTTATTAATAACAATAATATTATATTAGCAAAAAATATTGCGATCAAAATAGATGTTGAAGGGCAAGAAAAGGCAATGTTTGCTGGTGCAAAAGAGACTATTCAAAAAGCTGATAAAGTAATCATTCTTTTAGAGCTTCATCCTGCGGTGTTAACAAGAGATAAGCAAACTGCAGAAGACTTATTTAATGAGGCTGAAAAAATAAGGTCATTTAAATGGCTTGTGCCTATTCAAGATAATAAGCCCATTAATAGAAGTTCAAAATTTTATGATCAATTTCCAATACAACAATATGATGTTATTGGAATCGCTGACTAGTTAAGTTATCTAGGGGCTATTCTAACAATTTTTTTATTACTTTAGCAGGGTTACCTGCAACAATAGAGTAATCAGGTACATCATCAATAACAACGGCACCTGCAGCCACCACACAATGATCTCCAACATTAGCCATAATCAATGAACCATTACCCAACCAAGAGCCACTACCAATAGTAACTTTTTCGAATTTACCCCCCTGATCTTTAATGGGTTTAGTTAAATCACTAAAGTTATGCTGCCCTTTACCACTCATTATATGAACACCACTACCAAGCAGTGTATCTTGACCAATTTTACATTTCCCAATATTGCATTGTGGGCCAATATAGGCACCTGTTGATATTTGGGTATCACGTTGCGAGAATAACGTTAGAAAAGAAATAACAGCATCAGGGCTGCAAGTTTTCATTGAAAATCGGTAAAACCCTGCTCTCAAGTAACTACCACTTTTACCGGGAATTAAACTTAATAACTGTGAAAAAGTGCTAAAAAGTGAATCACTTTTTAGCAAAATATTTAGTAGTAGGTATATTAATGTTATAGGTGAAATAATTATTGCAGCAAAAAAATAAATAGCCTGTTTAATTATACTTCTCACGTTCTCATCCTCTAATAATTTTTAATCAGCGCATTAATAAAGCTAATATTTCTTTTGTTATTAATTCCATTAAAGCAATATCTTACCTTGATTCTACATTAACACGATAAAATATGAGGATAACTATACCTAAGAATAGTCAGCGCTGCATTATTTGTAGCTAAGTAATACTAATTTAAGGCTAATGCTTTTCTAAATTTAGATGATAGATTATTATCTTTAGTATTCAATTTATACATGGAAGAATTACCTGTGATCAGTAATATCGTTCCAACTATTATGTGCGGTGGCAGCGGCACTCGAATGTGGCCTTTATCTCGTACTATGTACCCTAAACAGTTTCTCTCATTGGTAAACGAAACAAGCTTGTTACAAGACACACTCTTGAGATTACCAGAAAACTGTAGTCAGTCGATTCTAATTTGTAATGAAGATCATCGATTTTTGGTGGCAGAACAAGCAAGAAGTTATGTAAAAAATCCGGCAATAATACTTGAACCTGAAGGACGAAATACTGCGCCGGCCTTGGCATTAGCGGCGATACAAGCGTTAGAAAAAAATAAGGACGCGGTTTTACTGGTTTTAGCTTCAGACCATGTAATTAAAGATACGGAACAATTTCATCAGGTTGTAGAGCAGGCTAACCAATTAGCCAACGAAGGAAAACTGGTAACTTTTGGTATTGTACCTACGCACCCTGAAACTGGTTTTGGTTATATTAAGCAAGGGCAAAAGTTAGATGAATTTGGCTATGTTGTAGATAAATTTGTAGAGAAACCAAATGCCCACCTTGCAGAAGAGTTTGTAGCTGCTGGTGTTTATTTATGGAATAGTGGGATGTTTATGTTCAAAGCCTCACGTTATCTTGAAGAACTCAAAAAATACAAACAACAAATTTTTACTCAATGTAAAGAAGCGATGGCTGATATCAATTTAGATATGGATTTTATTAGACCCAGCAAATCCGCATTTTTAGCATGCGAAGATGAGTCTATTGATTATGCGGTAATGGAAAATACAGACTCTGCCGTCGTTGTACCTTTAGATGCCGGTTGGAGTGATGTAGGTTCATACTCGGCATTGTGGGACATCACAGAAAAAGACGAGAACAACAACGTTATCAAAGGGGATGTGATCACTGTAAATTCAAAGAATTGTTATTTGCACAGTGATAGCCGATTAATTTCGACAATAGGCGTCAATAACCTCGTTATTGTTGATACTAAAGATGCGATATTAGTGGCGAACAAAGATGACGTTCAAGACATTAAAGCCGTTGTTAAAACTCTCAAAGAGAATAACATAGCCGAAGCCACCCAGCATCGTCTTGTATATCGACCTTGGGGGCATTACGATTCTATTGATATAGGCGAACGCTTCCAAGTTAAACGCATTACGGTTAAGCCGGGTGCCAAACTGTCGGTGCAAATGCATCACCACAGAGCTGAGCATTGGATTGTAGTTTCAGGTAGTGCCATGGTTACTATTAACGAAGAAACTAAGCTCTATACTGAAAATCAATCATGCTACATCCCTATAGGTGTCGTTCATGCACTAGAAAACCCTGGCAAGCTGCCGCTTGAGTTAATTGAAGTACAGTCCGGTAGTTATTTAGGTGAAGATGACATCGTTCGTTTCGAAGATAAATATGGCCGAGTTGAATAATTCGGCTTTGAATATCTAAAACTCGATCCCCGATAAAACACTTCGGGGATGACGGCGCATTGTATCTATACCGGTTTCATCCACCCGTCATTCCCGCGAAGGCGGGAATCCAGAACGAACTAATAAAACTCGATCCCCGATAAAATACTTCGGGGATGACGGTGTAATGAATTTATACCGGTTTCACCCACCCGTTATTCTCGCGAAGGCGTGAATCCAGAACGAACTGATAAAACTCGATCCCCGATAAAATACTTCGGGGATGACGGTGTAATGAATTTATACCGGTTTCACCCACCCGTCATTCTCGCGAAGGCGAGAATCCAGAACGAACTGATAAAACTCGATCCCCGATAAAACAATTCGGGGATGACGGTGTACTTAATTTATACCGGCTTCACCCACCCGTCATTCCAGCGAAGGCGGGAATCCAAAATGAACTGATAAACTCGATCCCCGATAAAACACTTCGGGGATGACGGCGCATTGTATCTATACTGGTTTCACTCACCCGTCATTCCCGCGAAGGCGGGAATCCAGAACGAGCACACAAAACGAGGCCACAAATAAAGCTTCAAATGAAAAACTGGAGCTATACTTGTATAAGTAAATATCTACCAAGGAAGGAAACGTGAAAAATCCAGCTACCTATATTCTCGCTAGCAAAAGAAATGGTACTTTATACATAGGTGTAACAAGTGATCTAATTAAAAGAATCTATCAACACCAAAACAGTGAAATTGACGGTTTTACCAAAAAGTATAACGTAAAAACATTAGTTTACTTTGAACTGTTGGAAGACA
The DNA here is from genome assembly GCF_014077325.1 of Colwellia sp. BRX8-5. Taxonomy (NCBI): domain Bacteria; kingdom Pseudomonadati; phylum Pseudomonadota; class Gammaproteobacteria; order Alteromonadales; family Colwelliaceae; genus Colwellia; species Colwellia sp. BRX8-5. Next base: position 42,132 of record NZ_JACGVR010000033.1, on the reverse strand, counting down.
TGATAACGGCTATAGGACGTGAAAAGCAGCTTAAGAAATGGAACCGAAGTTGGAAAATAAACTTGATTGAAAAAAGTAACCCAAACTGGCGTGATTTATATAACGAGTTACTTTAATAGGGCACCCAGAACAAGTACATAAAACTAGATCCCCGATAAGACATCTCGAGGATGACGGTGCTCTTAATTTATACCAGCTTCACCCACGTCATTCCCGCGAAGGCGGGAATCCATAAAACTGGTAAACAAACTGAAAAATAGCACGAGGATGACGGTATACAGAATCTATTTCGGCTTTATATTACACTAGGAAAACCAACGTCATCCACCAGTTTCACCCACCTGTCATTTCCGCGAAGGCGGGAATCCAAAAAGCAGATCATAAAACACACCAAAAAATGAGGTCATAAAACGAAAAAACTACACTTTACCATTCAAAACATCATCTAAAACCTGCAATTTACCTTCCCAAGAATACCTTTCATGTATTAACTTTAGCGCGTTAGCTTTAATTTTTTCACGAAATTCAGCATCACAATCAAGATGCTTTATACAGGACAAAAACTCATCTGCTGTACTGGCAATCAAAATGTCTATATCTTTAGTGCAATCAATTCCTTCAGCTCCCATAGGAGTCGAAATTACCGGTAAGCCACAAGCAAACCCTTGTAAAATTTTGTTTTGAACACCGCGAGCTATCCGAAATGGAGCAACAAAGTAATCAGACTGATGATAGTAAGGTAAAATATCATCAACAAAACCTGTAACTTCAATACCACTAATTTTTTCCAAATTTTTAACTTGGGAGGTTGGATTCATACCTGCAATAATAAACCTTGCCTTAGGGTACTCTTTTAATATTTTTTGCCATACATTTTCAACAAACCAAACAACTGAATCTATATTAGGCTTATAATCCATTACACCTGTAAATAACATTACAGGTGTATTATTGTTAGGAGGTGAGGCTGCAGGTACAAAAGAATCGGTATCCATACCATTGCCCATCGTTAGTACTTTCCCTGAGCTGTTAACTCTAGATTGAAATAATTCCACCTCAGCATCAGCTATAAAAAAGCTGGTGTCAAAATCGTGTGTAACTTTCTCTTCATAATCAGCTAAAACTTTTGCTTCTCGCTGATAAATCCATTTCATTGGCCAACGAGATGTTTCGGCGTACTGTCGCCACTTATCCGAATCTAAATCCATAAAATCCATTAGTAGTAATGGCTTTTTTGTGAGCTCCTGTAATGATTTACTCTTGTAAATATACTCAGCCATAGCGGAGCTTGTGCAAATTACAGCATCAAATTCGAGTTTAAGTAGTAAGTGATCAAGTTTTATTTGTAGATCATCAGAATAGAAATTGGCTACACTTAAAGCCTTTCCAGTCATTAAGCCCTTTATAAGCCTAACTGGTTTATTTGGTAAACTACTGTAATAAACATTATGGCAATATTCATCTGATAGAGTTTTGAAAAATGAAAGGTCCTCATCTTTTTCTAATGGTGCACATATACTGACTTGGTGCTTATCATGTAAATATTTTAATTGATTGAAAGTACGAATTTTTTCCCCTTTATTGGGGGGGAAGGGTACTCGTTGGGCTAGAAAAATAATATTCAATATATTTCCATTTTAAATTAAATGTTTCAATAATTAATTCAGGTTGTTTTTTATAATCGAGTAATAATAAACCAATTACCTCTAATGTTAAAACTATAAATAAGTTTTGATATTACATCGATAAATTCAATTAAAATTATTATCATAGCAAAAGTTAAGGTTCAACTTTCAGAAAAAATATTAAATCTGATTTTACATCCTACTTATTGTTTCCTCAGGCAGATGATGTTAGGGAAAGTATTTGTTAGTGGAGATAAAAACACATAACAATAAACCTTTTTTGATAGTTAAGCATCTGAGGATTTTAAATCTATAGATGCGAGCATAGGGATGAATAAAAGAGTATGATTATTCTTGCTTTAAATATAATTAATATTGAATTAATGTGTTTTATTATTAGTAAAGGATCTAATGTAACTGTGAAATTTTTTATAATTGTAATCGTTTTATGTTTATTTTCATGTGAAAAAGAAGATATTTCAGTTAGAGCTGAAAAATTTCGTTCATGTGATGGGATTTCACATGGGGCTACACAAGAGCGTATTCGATATCAGGTTTCTGATGTGCCTTCATCCAGCGGATGTAATGAGCAAACCCAAGTTCGAGAGTGCAAAGATGGATTATTTGGGGAGTGGGGCGGGGACGTCATCCATGAAACTTGTAGTATCGATTTTGCTTGTGAAAGAGCAAAGGAGCACAGGATAAGGTACAAAGAGCAGTATGCTACATCTGAGCATGCTTGCTCTGAGCTTCAAGAATCACAAGTTAGTCATTGTATTAACAATCGATTTGGTGAATGGTCAGGTTCATACATATATGAAAAGTGCTCAGTACTCAAAGAGCTCAGTTTAGATTCTTTTGAATATCAAGGAGGGTTTCGGTTATCGGTAAGTACTTTTGGCAAAACAGATGGCTCTAATTTAGATTATTCACCTGGTGTCATTGCATTCAATGCCAAAAATGTATCTTTATTTGTTGTTGGACATCACTCCGAACAAGGCATAGCTGAATTTAAGATCCCTATAGTAGTAAATAGTCGAAATATCAGGGACTTTAAAATAGGAAGTGAGGTTATCCAAAATTTTTCATTATTTTATAATACTCCACGGGTAGATACAGGTATTGAAAATTATTTCCGAGTTACTGGTATGCAACTTATTGAATCAGAATTGGTGGTGAATTATATTAATTGGTACGATGCCCCAGGTACAGAAACTGATACGACTATTGTTTTTAAAAATGCCTTTAATCTTGATCAGTCTTCAATCGTAGGCCCTTTTCAAATTGATGGTTCTGCCCATGCTGCTGGATGGTTAACTCCAATACCTGAGTATTGGCAAGAGAAGTTATTAGGAACATACATCAGTGGTTATTCAGGAGGCTCTATTGCTTCCAGACTTTCTATTGGGCCTTCAGGATTCGTACTTATGCCTGAACTAGATTTACTCAATAAAACTGTAGGAGGAAGAGTTTCAGCAATTCCGGTTTTAGACTTTAGCTTGACTAATATGTTATATAATAAGTCTGTTTATGGGGATAGCTACAGTAATTCTAATGACATTCTTTATAATAAAAATTTAATGAATGATTTATGGACTGCTATATCTGGAGCATCTTATGGATTTATTGTCCCAGGAACAAATACATACGCTACTCTAGGTTATTCTGGAGGATTTAAGTCTGGGCTAGGTTACAAAATTGTACAAGATACAGGTAGGCTTTGTGGGGGGCCTTGTGCTTTGGCACAAAATGATATTTATAATTATTTCTGGCTTTGGCACGTTAGTGATTTGGTCAAAGTTAAAAATGGTGATCTCGCCCCTTATGATGTTAGGCCTTATGACTACGGGATATTAGATACCATATCTAAAGCTCAGATTACGGGTGCTACTTTTGATGCTGAAAGCATGAGTTTGTACATTTCCTTAAAACAGGGTGATACAGTTATGAAATACCCTAGGCCCCCGCTATTTTTAAAGTATAAGATCAATATTTGATGCTCTCTAACTCTTTTATTTTTTAGCTGCTGTGAGGTCCATAGATTGATAAATCAAATGTTTAAAAATGCTTCACTGAAAAATATAGATATATATAATTAACCCATATTAATAGAGTTATTGTTAGGGCAATAAACACAGCCGCAGATCCTAAATCTTTTGCCCTTCCAAGTAGTTCATGATGATCAAAGGATATTTTGTCAGCTAAAGCTTCAATAGCTGAATTTATAATCTCTATTAGTAATAAAAATAAAAGGGAGCAAATTAATATCACCCAATTTGTTAATGTTTCAGAAATGATAAAACTAAAGGGAAACAAAATACCACATAAAATCAGTTCCTGCCTGAATGCCGCTTCATTGATGAAAGCTGCCTGGAATCCTTTAATAGAGCATGAGAAAGCTCTCATTATTCTAATGATCCCTGAACCGTTAGCATTCGCGTGTTCCTTATTATCTTTTTTACTCATTTTTTTTCCATTAATTATATAATAATTTATCTATCATTGCTCATTGCTCTAGCTATATTTGATTGGGACAATACTTCCTTCATTTTTATCAAAAAATCAACCATATCTAAGTTCGTATTATTATTAGATAACTCTGCTTGCCCCCCATTTCTAGAAGAAATACTTCTATTTACATGATTATTTCGAACTGTTATCTGTTGAGAGTCTGTAAAACGATATTCTATAGCTCTATGATAATCGTGCGCCAAGTATATATAGTTCCCCTCTATTAATGTTTTTGGGCTACTTTCTAAAGCAATACCTGTATCAGCAAAATGATGGCCGTTGTTAGAATGAAATATGATATTGTTACTTATTACCCCTGCAAAATTTGAAAACTTAGCACCCTCGATATTCCCCATTCCGAAGCCAATACCTCTATCGGAATTTATTATAATGTTACTATCAACTAAATTGTTTTGTGCATTTCCCCATAAATGAATAGCATACTCTGATATTTGTTGTTGTGGGCTTGCTATAGATTTGAATATGTTATGCCTAATTAGCCAATTTGTGACCCCGTGGGCATCGATACCGCCGATATAATAATTTGGACCAATTCCTGCGGTATATTCAAATAGACAGTTTTCTATTACACCAGTTTCGGATGGTCTGTTTTTTGCACCAGTTGTAACTTTAATTAGCTGTTGGTAAGAGTTTTGAAGTATACAGTTCCTAATAATTGGAAAGTTAGCCCCCATCTCACCTTTTATTTGTATAAGATGATTACTAACCTCTTTTAGAGTTACTCCGTCTAATAAAAAACCGGCTGCTTGTACGGTAAATATATTCATTACACCTGAACTTTTGAGCATACCGTTTCCCTTGAGAACAACTTTTGAAGGGTCCCCACTAAAAGAAATAATAAAAGTATTTGGTCTTGTTATCATTATTGTGGAAAGTATTTCATAAATACCATCCTCAAGAATCAAAACATTTTCACTTGATTTTTTTGAATTGATGTTTGTTATAGCAGCATTAAGTTCTTGTGAATTTGAAATGTAATACTTCTTAAAATTGGAAGGTAAAAACTTCCTTATTCCTCTTTGTAAGTATTTTATATTGGGGTTGAATCTTTTCTCACTTAAACTAGCTTCAACTATAGTGATTTTAGCGTTAACCTTATGTTTGGGGTTTTTATATATATAATCACTAATCATAGGGAGTTTATTTAACACTTGTAAAGATAAGCTTTTAAAAGGGACAAAAATTACTATTATTGCAACGAAGGCGCCTAATACCATACAAGGTAAATATACTTTCATAAATCGCATTGGTTTTAGTTCCCTATAACAACATTATTCATTCTAGGAACGAATAATGTTGATAGTCATTTTTTTGGAAATAATTTTTTTATAAGTAATTTTTCTGACTTAGATAATATTAAAGCAACAAATATAGAAGCGAAAAAAGATAAAGTACACAATACTATTGCCATTAGCTCTGAGTTACTTGCCATAGCCCAGTCAATAAAAGGGGTTCTTAGAAAAGCATTGACAAGGAATAGTTCCATTGATAATGCACCTAAAAATAATAGAATATTTTTTAAAATGTAATTACTCTTGATTAAGGGAGTTATATAGCTGAATAGTGCTAAAAGTAAGATTAGAAAGCTAATATGATTGACATACCAAAATACTTCATAAAAATTACCTAGTATAAATAATGCTAACGATAAAATTAAAATTAAAGGATTAATTTTAATTTTATCGTTGCTAGCTAAATAAATTCCTAAACAAAATTCGGGCAGATGGCCTATTACAGTATAGTAAATATTAAGTTCACCAATTTTACCGCTAAGAAGCGTGCTTAGTATTATGCTACAGGAAGTAATCATGACTAGTGCAAGAGTGTTCCACTTAGTAAAGCAAAAAAGTAAAAAAGGAAAAATAATATAAAACTGAAATATAAAAGGAATAAACCACCATGGGCCAACTGGATTTAGAGCTTGCCCTGGAATAAAGTTTGAGAGTAGTGTTAACTTCAGTAATACACCGTCTAATCCCCAGTATAAAATCTTTAGTGGTCCTAGCAACTCGCCTCCAGTTTTAATCCAACCTTCTACTATAACCCAAGCTAGGATAGCTAAGATAAAAGCGGGGTAAATCTTTATTATTCTCTGGCGAATGAAAGGCCAATAGGATATTTTTGCTAATAGGTGTTTTTTTGTTAATCCGTAAGCACTTAGGAAAACAAAAATTTGTACACCAAAATGACCTAAAAAAGATGCTAACACCCTCAGGATACTCTCAGGTGAATCTGATATTAAATATATAAAATCTAACGTTCTTTCTAGCGAGAACGAAAACTCATTTTCTTTAGGCTTTGGAAATAAGTGCATAAAGTTATGAGTTACGATCATTAATATGGCAATTCCTTTATACAGGTTAGAGTCAACCTTATCTAATAATCTCCAGTACATATCTTAATTCCGTCGCTTCGTTACATCAGTGTTGAGAGAGTTAACGCTCATATTTGAATCTACATAGGTAATAGAGCTTTGGCCTATAGCTTTCTTACAATAATCATCTGCAGTTAGCTCGGAAGCGGTAATTCCCGACCAAAAAGAAAATATACATTCAAAATAAAATAAAGAAAAACCTCGATACTTTTCTAACTCAAGTTCTCGTTTAGAAGAAATAACTAATGGTACTTTAAGAGATGATAACTTAGGAGGGAGGCGTAGATCATGGCTAAGGCTCATTTGTCCATCAGGATCACCTAAGCCATGGTCTGCAAAAAACATGTATTCTCCTTGCACTTCTTCTAGTAGTTTAATTATTTTTGACTGAATATAGTCCGTATATAGAATACTATTATCATAAGCATCTAATAATTTATTCGTGCTATTAAATCTCGAAAATTCAGCAGGGTAACGATCAGAGAAGTTCATATGAGAACCGTAAAAGTGTAAAATCACTAATCTTTTATCGTTAGTTTTAGGTAATGTAATAATTTCACTTAGTTTTTCAAAAAGTACATTGTCATACTGTACTCCAGCTTCATCATTAGAGAGGAAAAATGAATAATCTGCCTGGTCAGCAATTGCGGAAACAGAAAAATCCCATTGGCTAAATTTTGCTTGATTAGATAACCAGTATGTTTTGTAACCTGCATCTTTCGCTAAATTGATAATGGATTTAGATAGATCATTAGTATTATCAAATTTTGTTAATGATGCTGGCACTGAACCATAGGTATTTGTGCCCGCAGAAGTTACATGTTGAATGACTTCAAGCTCAGGTATTTGATCTAATAATGGGGTCGTTTCTCTGTGATAGCCATAAAGCGACATATTGCCTGCTCTTAATGACTCACCTATTCCTATTACGAGTAAACTTGGAGAATCTTTTGTTGCTTTCACATTACTCCAAGTCGACTCAAGAACAACTTCACTGTAAAGTATGTGGTAAGTATCTGTTATAGCTCTTAAAATATGCAATGGAGGTAATCTCCAGGCTGTTTTTTCTACCACGTAATATTCTACTATTGAGTACCAAGAAGAATATCCTCTTGCTATGCCAGAGTTTAGATATACTTTTTTTTGTGTCTGTGCGTCTTTTGAAAAAGAATCAGTGACAGTGGGGATAATTAAATAACAAAAACCAATAATAGTTAGAGAGTTAGAAATATTATTTTTTTGTATCAAAGGTAATATCAGGAAAATTGAAAAGATAAAAGTTGAAAAGAGTATTACAAATAAATTAAATTTAACGAAGGCAAAAGCTTCTTCAGGGGAGGTACTTATAGCACTAATTAAAGCACCAACGGACATTGGACTGCCGTATGCAAGCTGAATAAAAAATGCTGAAATAATTGATGTGATCAAAATCACTTTAAATATTGTTGAACGCTGTGTTACACAGATAAGACCATATAACATACTTGTTTGTAAAAAAGCATGGAGGAGTAATTTAATTAGCGTATCAGCAGGCTTATATAAATTGATAATAATCATTACTAGAAAAAGCAGAGTTGGGAAAATACACAGGCATGCTAGTTCCTTTATTTTAAATTCTTTTCTTTTAAGCAAGTTATCTTTTCCTTTTGATGGTGAGCGAATTTTTAATGTCAGAAGGACTATTGTTTAGTGATAAGTTACAAGCACAAATTATAAATAAAATTAACCAATAAAAAACCTCGAGTCTAAATGCATCAATAAAAGAACCAGCGCCCATAAAACATAACATAGATGCCTGTAATGCAATTATTAAGTAATAAACTTCAAGATCTTTTTTATTCAATGCATCTTTTATTGTTAATTTCATACGTCTATACATAGATATTAATAGCAATATAAAAAATGAGAAACCAATCCATCCCAACTCGGATAATCCTTGAAACCACATTGAATGAACAGCTCTTAGAGATAAACCTTCGCTTTTTGCAGCATTAAGCTGGGTAGTACTGAGATACTGCGGACTCACTAATTGATATCCCCAAATCCCCATTCCTAGAGGATGGTCTTCAAGCATATCAAATGTTTTAAGCCAAAAATTCATTCGTCCTTCACCATCAGCATTTTCATCGACTTCTGCTTCACTTTCAATACTGTCCATTCTGTCCAAAAATAAGTCGTCTGCAAACCTGATAACCGTTATTACCATTAAGCTTGATAAAACAATGACCATCAAGCGCTGTTTAGGTAATTTGAATCTAGAAAAAATCATATAAAAGAAAAAATAACAGGTACCGGCCCCTGCACCAATCATAGCCCCCCTGCTATTAATTAAGATCATACCATTAATAATAAAAACGGCTAAAACAGCTAAAATCAATTTTATTTTTAAAGGTTTAAGCCAGATGAAATATAACAGTAAAGGAATCGCAGGAATCATTGATGCAGCAATACTATTTTCACCAGGTGCATCAACTGTCCCAATATTACCTATTCTTCCTACATCATTCCTACCAGCTGAAAATGCTTCGTAACCGATGTATGCAGAACCTAAAATATACACTAACAATGCATACTCTAATTTTTGTCTTGTATCAATAACCCTAAAAGCTATATACATTATAAGCAAAAGTTTCAAGTAGCTAGCAAGGTAAGTTCGATGTAGAGCCGGATCAATCGCGACAAGGGTAACTAAAATATAATAAACAGCCATGGCTACAATCCATTTAGCTTCTGGAATGTTGGATAGTTTATTTGTTTGACATTTCTTATTATATATAATAAATGAGCCAAACATAAACACTACTGAAATGAATGAGAAGCTAATATTGCTCAAAGGGCCTACCCAATAACGATCATTTGGGTTCATAAAGTAGATAAGTTGATATAAATAGAAGCCGTAAGTAGGTCCAATAGCTAGTGCTGCATATAAGCCATATGCTAATACGATTAAGAATAATAATAATAATTTAAACATGTCAAAATACGCTTCATAAAGTACAATTCTACAATTAAATGATATCAGCTTATTATCGTAGCTGCATTCAGTTAAATTTGATTGCTAACTATGACCTCATTTTTTATAGTATTCAACTCTAAAGTACTGTATTTTTGATGTTTATAATAAACTTAAATTTTTAAATTACCAATTTATAGGCTTAATTACTTATTCTTATAGTAATTACTTGACCCGTAATTATTAAGGTTAATAAATTAATATGAATACAATTGTAAACTTTATATCTAAATTGCATGGGCATTCTCGTTTTATTTTTGTCGACGTATTTTTTGAAATGTTATTGAAATTGGCTTTTAAGATTAGGTTTTTTGGAGATATAGAAAAATTTAGAAATGAGTACGTCTTATCTTATAAGTCGTTCAGTGCGACTAAGCCCTTTATTAAAGACCCTGAGCGCTTTTTAAAAAATATGGCCATTATTCAGGCTTACCCTAAGGATGGAAGAAAAGGTATTTTAACTATTGCCTATAATTATGCAATACCTTCCTTTATGTACCTGTTTGATTATGAAAAAATAATGGAACGCTATCATTTAGTACTAGAGCCGAGTACAGCACGATTCCTAATGCCTGAAATTCTTATATGTGACGAACTAAAGCACCCTGTTTATGTACAAGCAGGGGAGCCTAGAGATGCACAATTTTTAACGCGTTTCAGTCAAACTCTCATACCAATTCCAATTGCAGCAAACTGGTGGCTAAATACCAACACTTTTAATGATGAAGTTAAGGTCAGCAAAGATATCGATATACTGATGGTTTCATCGTTTAATAAACTAAAACGTCATAACGTATTGTTTAAAGCATTGAAAAAACTTAAAAACAGGGATATTAAGCTTAGCGTCGTTTTAATTGGCTATGCCGGTGGTGAACTTACAAAAATTGATTTGGAAAAAATAGCTTGTGATGTAGGTATACAGGATCAAATAACGGTGATAGAAAACATTGGCCCTGAGGAAGTCGCTCAGTATTACCGTCGCTCAAAGATCAATGTACTTCTTTCTAAAAGAGAAGGCAGCTCAAGAATAATTATAGAAGGTATGCATTGTGGAGTGCCGATATTATTACGGGAGGGATTTAACTTCGGATACAAGTATCCCTTTATTACCAAGGAAAGCGGTATGTATTTTAAAGACGACACTTTGGATGAATCAATTCTTACATTACTTAAAAAAGTAGATGAAGGCAGTATCAATACTAACAAAGTTATTAATGATTTAGGAATTAATCCCGTACATGCATGTGAAATCATGAAAAAGTGTATTTACGGTGAAAATACAATTATGGATGTTCACCCAAAAGCTAGCGGTTTACATGGTATGGAATATTTAATTGAGAATGTTGAAAATATATTTCAAGAAGAATATCTCTTTTTGAGTTCTTGTTTCATAAGTAAATAGTTATTAGAAAATATAAAAAATTCGTTGGTTTATGGGGTGATTGTGTTTATGTTATACAAATTAGAGTCACTTAGAGGGGTTGCTGCCTGTTTAGTGGTACTTATTCATTCAGCATATAATTTTGGCGTAGAGCCTATTCTATTTGTGAGTAACAGCTACTTATTTGTAGATTTTTTCTTCATTCTTTCAGGATTTTTGATGTGCTATGCGTATGAAGATAAAATACATTCTGGATTTAAATTTTATACATATATAGCCCTCAGATTGGGCAGGATTTACCCTCTTCATATATTTGTTTTATTGTTATGGATACCCTATATTTTAATCAGGCAATATTTATATCAAACTGGTTTTGGCGGGGTCGAACAACTTGATAAAAATAATATATATACGTTTATTTCAAATATTTTCTTAGTACAGTCTCTAGGTCTCCACAACTCTTTAAGTTGGAATTTTCCAAGTTGGAGTATTAGCACTGAATTTTTTGCCTATATATGCTTTTTTATTCTTACAGTTACTCTAGATAAAGCAAAAAAAATCTATGTTCCTTTAATCATTATTGCCGGTTGTTATGTTTTTCTGCAGCAACTAAACAGATCTGGCTTAGATATTACCTATGATTTTGGCAGTATCCGTTGTATTGGCGCCTTTTATATAGGCGTTTTATCCTTTAGGATTAAACAAAACGTTAGAAGTACTAATTTGACTATATCGAGTGTTAATATTTTAGAAATAATGGTACTGATAGCGATCATTGTTGGTGTTACTATGGCTGAACAGCATTATGGGTATTTATACTTTTCCCTCTTTAGCTTTGCGTGCGCCATTCTTATATTTTCCAACCAAAAAAACGGGGTACTAGGTCAATTTTTATCATTTAAGTTAATGAGGAATATAGGAATGTGGTCTTATTCTATCTACTTATTACATTCCATCATTCTTGGGGGAATAACTAACATACTTGAATATGTATTTAATATAGATCCTAACATTCCCCAAGGGATAATCGCGATTATTATTAATTCATCGGTGTTAATTATCACAATCATATTGTCTAAATATTCATACCAACTTATTGAAAAAAAATATAGAGACATAATTAAGCTTAAAGTATGGAAAACAACTCATTCACATAATTAAATAAAATTTTCATGGGTAAATTAATTAATAAAGTAGCAATAAAAGTATTGGTCGTGAGCGTCTGGCTAAATGCATCTAACAAATGATCCTTGGTTTACGTAAATTACTTCAAAACAATTTTGGAGAAATTTATGGGAACTATGCGCAGCCAAGATCAATGGAAAAACCTTTTCAAAGAACAAGAAAACAGTGGCTCAACCATTGTTGGTTTTTGTCGTCAACATCAAATACCCACTGCAACATTTTACGCTTATCGCAAAAAACTAGGCGTAAGCCAAAGCGCTTTTATTCAAGCAAAGATAACACAACAAGTGGAAGTATTTTCTAAACCTGAGCCAATATGTATAAACGTTGGTAATATATCGCTGAGTTTACCCAGTTCAACTCCCGCCTCTTATTTAGTTCAGTTATTACGTGAGTTGATGTGATGAACATATTTTATGATGCACCCGAGGTGTTCATTCATACTCAGTTTGTTGATTTTAGAAAATCAATTAATGGCTTAGTGGGCATTGTTGAAGCTGAACTCGTTCGTGATGCATATACCGGCACCTTATTTGTCTTTTGTAACAAAGCCAAAGATAAACTAAAAATTCTTTATTGGGATAAAAGTAAGCGCACAATTAAGCAGTGCGCTTAGCTATAATCGAAGTCTAGCTGCACATTCCACGGCATTAAATCTGTTAAATCATCATCGTCACTTTGACGTGCGGGCAATGTTTTGAATAAATGCTGGAAGTAATAATAAGGATTGATGTCATTGGCTCGGCACGTCATGACGATACTATAAAGTGTCGCACTTGCCTGTGCACCATTGACTGATTTTGAAAATAACCAGTTTTTCCTGTTATGTTAATATCAACATAACAGGAATTATGTGCAGTTCCCCGTTATGTTAAATTGCTTTGCATAACTACCTTCAATCCTATTATAAAACTCGATCTTCACTAAAAATAGTATCAACATAATACGGGATATTCTTGCTACAAAGGAGTTATCCCATGCTGAAGTCGTACATTCAAACATCACAAGTTGTATTAGCTAAAAAATATATAGCCGAAACAAGTATTTACACTTACATTCGGTATTTAGAAGACAATGGTTATCCGACCAAAACAGCTCATGATTATTTTGGTGCTGTTATACATTTTGCCCAATGGCAGTGGCAGAGAGGCTGCTCAGGTACGGAGATTACTATTCAGGATAAAGTAAATTTTCTCGATTTACACCTACCAAATTGTAAGTGTCTTGAAGGTTATCCTAAGAATAAGAAGGCCAATGCAGCGGCATTAACACATTGGCTTAGAGAGGTAGGTCAATGCAGTAAAGACGAATCAGAACTCAATGTTCAAAACAAGTTAATTGCGTCATTTAAGCACTACCTTCAAGATGTTGTAGGTTTATCCGAGGCAACAATATTATACCGATGCCGTTATGGCTATGAATTTTTGAAGTGGCTACAAACTAAACCATCAATACAAATGAAATTGATTAATGCTAAGCATTTGTCTGAGTTTATTTGCTTTCGTGCCACACAAGTATCACCGGCAACAGTCGCTGCTATAGCTTGTTCATTAAATTGTTTTATTCGCTTTTTAACTACAACAGGTGTTTGCCAACTAGAAGAAAGACTTTATGCACCCCGGCTTAAGCTGATGCACAGCCCCCTCACTAGGAAACCTTTATCTGACACAGAACTTAATCTGTTACTCAGCGTTATTGACCGCCGTTGCTCAGTTGGCAAACGCGATTATGCCATAACGCGTTGTCTTTGTGATTTAGGGCTGAGAACCATCGATGTGGCTAAGCTCACATTGGATAATGTTGATTGGAGAAAGAGAGTCGTGACATTGAATTCAAGCAAATCACGCAGACAGCATAAGTTACCAATACCAGATACTTTGATAGCCGCATTAATCGATTATGTAACTAGCGCCAGACCAACGACAAAAACACGAAATATTTTTGTTTATCACCGTGCACCTTTCGGGAGACCGGTTAAAGCAACCACCATCAGAGGCGTGGTACGTAGAGTTTTTTCAAAAGCCAATTTTGAGCCTTCACAGAGTCAGGTCCACCGTCTCAGATATACGATGGCAACTCGGCTATTAGTGAACCAAGTACCATTAAAGACAGTGGCTGATGTTCTCGGGCATAAGTGCATTGATACAACTATACGATACACTTTTATCGACCTTGAAGGGCTGAAATCTATCGCGCTTCCTTGGCCAGGAGGGCTTAAGCGATGAACTGGACTTCTTTGGTTGAATCTTATTTACTTGAACGTCGCCAATTGGATTATTCGCTAGTCAGCGAGGGCCATTATTTGCAAAACTTCGCTCAGTTTGCTGAGCGGGAACGAGTAACATCCTTAACCGTTGCATTGGCTTTAGGCTGGGCAAACTTAGCTCCTTCGGGCTCTGATATCGCCATTGCTCGGCGTTTTTCACTCTTAAGGCCATTCTCTCGTTACTTAAGTTGCAGAGGATACGACTCGGTATTGTTACCAACACACTTTATTGGCCCAACTCATCGCCGCTTGCCGCCATTTATATTTCATGATTCGGATATTATTCGGTTAATGTCTGCATCGGATAAATTGATCCCGTTAAATGGCTTACGGCCAGATACGATTAAAACGCTTATCGGATTATTAGCAGCAAGTGGACTGCGACCTGGTGAAGCCGTTAGGTTACAAACTGAGGATGTAAATTTAAAAACAGGGGAGCTCACAATCCTCAATAGTAAAGGGTGGAAACAGAGAGTTATTCCAATATCACCAACCGCGACAGTAGCCCTGCAAGCTTATTGCCAGCGACGGGAAGCACTTAATCCGCTTAGTCTAACAGGATTTTTCTTTGAATTTGATAACTACCAACCTCTTAATATTCGTTCCGCTGATTATGCATTTAAGGTGATTCGCAAAGCGATAGGGTTGCCTGTAAAGCTAAATGGCCAACGGCCCAGGCTTTATGATTTGCGGCACACTTTTGTTTGCCGAAGGGTAATTGATTGGTATCGAACTGGAGAAAATATCAATAATCGTATTGCGCAACTGTCGCACTACCTAGGGCACAAAAAAGTGAGTGATACCTATTGGTACATTACAGCAATACCGGAACTAATGGCTTGCGCAGCAAACAAGGTTAAAGAAATTGATATATCAGGAGGTTCATTATGAAGTCGTTACCAACCACAATCGATTTGGCTCAACTATTAAAAAAATTCTTTTTTTCCTATTTGATTAATCAGCGCAGAGTCAGTAAACATACCGTAAGCTCTTATAAAGATACATTCAGACTGTTACTGCCATTCATCGCAACACAGCTAAAAAAGCCTGTATCAGAGCTCAGCCTAGTAGACATAAATGCTGAAGCGGTTATCTCATTCCTCCAGCACCTTGAAACACACCGTAAAAATAAAGTAAAAACCAGAAATGCTAGACTTGCAGCGATCCATTCATTTTTCAACTATGCGGCCACGCAGGAGCCAGCTGCACTAGCAGATATCCAACCGGTCTTGGCCATACCCGAGAAGCGAACAGACAGATTCTTATTTGAATATCTAGACAATATTGAAATGACAGCTCTACTCAAAGTGCCGAATTTGGCCACTTGGTTCGGTCGTCGTGACCATGCTCTATTGTTGACTCTGTATAACACAGGGGCCCGGGTTTCAGAGATCGTCAATGTCAAAATAAAAGATGTTGATCTACGAAGGCAACATGCGATACATCTTCATGGAAAGGGTCGCAAAGAGCGCATTGTGCCACTATGGCCGCAAACGGTTACAGAGCTTAATGCCTGGCTGATTGATTTGAAACCTGATGTTAACTCAGCGCTATTTCCAAACCGTTATGGTGAATCGATTACAAGATTTGGCGTTAATCAGCGATTAAAAACTATTGTTAAATCGGCATCAATAGAATGTATTACATTGAAGGGAAGAAAAATATCACCACATTCCATCCGGCACTCAACAGCCATGAACTTGTTACAATCAGGTGTTGATTTAACTGTCATTGCACTTTGGCTTGGACACGAGAAAATTGAAACGACCCATCAATATATGGAAGCCAATTTAGAAATGAAAAGGAAAGCACTCGAAAGCCTCCCGTTGATTGGTGAACTACCAATAACCTCATCAAACGGGGCATCTGAAGATATTTTAACATTTCTAGAAAGTCTCTGATTATGTGTATGGTTAATATCGCGTTAGTCACTAAAACAGTGGCTTCGCGAAATTAACTTAACATAACAGGGAACTGCACATAATTCCTGTTATGTTAATATTAACATAACCGAAAGAACTGGTTATTCTCCAATACGCCTCGGGGTGCAACGGCTAGTGCGATACTCTATAGCATAATTGAAACAGCAAGAGCCAATGGCTTGCTGGTCGATAACTATTTGCAAACCTGTTTAGATGAGCTTGCTAAGAAGCCGGAAACTCTTACTCACCTACTGCCTTGGAACTTCAAGCAAGGCTAGACGCATTTCCCCACACGCTTACTCTGCAAAAACTTTATTTTAAGCTTACTTCCAGCCATTGGAATTTATCAATAAGGCTTAAGATAACATCAGGTTTGGTGTTTTTTTACTTGAACCGCCTTCAATCAATGAATTTTAGACGAGAATGCGCCATACAGTCTGGCAATATTGCCTCTTTTGTTCGTATGATGCTACCAATCAACTTTCAGGTAACCATCATAACCATCAAGGTAATTAACCACAGAAACAATGGATCGTGAATTGTGATAATCATAGAGGGCAATATTTGATTGCTGTGTGCAGGGGAGAGATGCTAACATTCTAATTCACCTATATGTAATGGCATCAGTCCTTCATTATCGCATATTATCCAACCTGAGATGGTTTACGGCTCAGCTAAATAGCGTACGGATTTACCATTATTTATTGCCTAGGTAACCCCCTGTGTCAGGATAGTTGTCGCCTCAATTAATTTTATAAATAAACAGAGGGCGGTAAGTTTAAATAAGTGGATTATCAAAGGTATTCAAGTCAATTTAAAGAAACAATATTAAGCAAGCTCAGTCAAAGTGGTTTATCAGTTAGAAAGTTTGCAACGCAAGAAGGCATAAACATCTCAACCCTGTATAGTTGGCAAAAGCAATTTAATACCTCAGGTTTAAGCGTGACAAAAGTAAGTTCATCAGATAAGTGGTCAAGTGAGGAAAAATTTTCAGTTGTGTTGTAAACAGCCACACTATCGGAAATTGAGTTAAGTGAGTATTGTCGAGTGAAAGGTTTGTATCCTGAACAAATCAAAGGATGGAAACTCGCTTGTATCGCACGAAATACAATGACTAAACAGGTAAAAAGAGTAAAGACTACGCCTGAGCAAAAGTCTGACAAAAATCGTATTAAAGCGTTAGAACGTGAGTTACGCAGAAAAGAAAAAGCCTTAGCAGAGACTGCCGCATTGCTTGTATTAGGAAAAAAGTTCGATGCCTATTGGAAGGAAAAAGAGGACAGCTAATTTCGCTGACTGATAGGCAAAAGCATGCACAGTTGGTCAGTACCGCTGTAGCGTCGGGAGCGAGACAAGATAAGGCCTGTGAAGTTATTGGTTTCTCAACTCGAACGCTACAACGTTGGCGTATTGATGGTGCTATTGGTGAAGATAAAAGGCCCGCAGCCATTAGGCCAGAGCCTGGGAACAAACTGAGTGAAGCTGAAATACAAGCAGTGATTGATGTTTGTAACAGCGAAGAGTTTGCTTCATTACCGCCAAGCCAAATTGTACCGATACTCGCTGATAGAGGTGAATATATCGCTTCTGAGTCGAGCTTTTATCGTGTATTGTATGCTGAAAATATGCTGCACCACCGAGGTAAAGCTAAGCCAAGAAATATCCATAAAAGACCAACAAGTTATACCGCTAAAAAGAAGAATGAAGTGTGGAGTTGGGATATCAGTTACATGCCTACAGCGGTGATAGGTCAACACTATTACCTGTACATGATTGAAGATATATACAGTCGTAAAGTAGTCGGCTGGGAAGTTCACTACAACGAAACAGGTGAGCAAGCGGCAGCACTACTAGAACGTAGTGTTTGGGCAGAGAAATGCTTGAAGAAAGACGTAGTGTTGCACTCTGATAATGGGGCACCGATGAAGAGCTTGACGATGCGAGCTAAGATGTACGATTTAGGTGTTGTTACCTCACGTAGTCAGCCAAGGGTAAGTAACGATAATCCGTACTCAGAATCACTGTTTAGAACGGTAAAGTATCATCCTCGTTGGCCTAGCGAAGGTTTTAAATCGTTAGATGAAGCTAGGAAATGGGTAAAAGAATTTGTTTATTGGTACAACAATGAGCATCGCCATAGCAGGATCAAGTTTGTGACGCCATGCCAGAGACATGATGGTCTGGATGTTGAGATACTAGCGAAGCGAAAAGTGTTATATCAGACAAAAAGAAATGAACATCCAGAGCGATGGTCAAAAGAAGAGCGAAACTGGCAGCCAATAGGCGCTGTGGAGTTAAATCCAGAGCAACGCAAAGAAGCTGCTTAATAATTTAGGCGACAATTGTCTTGAAAAACACCGGTAACGTCAAACCGTATTGCTATTTCCTATTATAAATTATTTCTGGTGGCGATAATCTTAGTAATCGGCGTGGTCGGAATAGGGTAGAGTCTACCCTTGGATTTGAAAATACTTCATCTTACAGCGATAGTTTTTCCTTAGCCAAAGTATTATGGCACCCGCTTAATTTCCTATAAACGTAAAATGATACCGTTAGTATTGGATGCTAATGACAAAAATCAACGATGGTTAATTGACTGATTACTTGATCTTTAAAAATGGTTTGCTATTTAGTTTGGCCTTTTTCATTCCAATAAGTATCTCCAACATTTTTTGAAGTAACTTGTTTAATCTCCGCATTATTCGTTAGATGTATTTAGCCGGACGTTCATATTACTAGTGTCACGTATTAGAATTATAATACCTTGTATAGCTAATGTTCTTTATATAAATATATTTCTAGAGAGGCTA
Source organism: Colwellia sp. BRX8-5 (assembly GCF_014077325.1). Taxonomy (NCBI): domain Bacteria; kingdom Pseudomonadati; phylum Pseudomonadota; class Gammaproteobacteria; order Alteromonadales; family Colwelliaceae; genus Colwellia; species Colwellia sp. BRX8-5. The sequence continues at coordinate 23,024 of NZ_JACGVR010000033.1, read as the reverse complement.
CTTTAGTAACGTTTGTTAAATGAGCTATACCATCAAAAATCACCATATTTTGAATTTCTTCAATATTGACTTGGCGTAAATAACTTCATTCATATTACTAAAATAAGGGATCTTAAAGATAACCAGAGTGAAAATGATATTAATAAGTACAAACATACCTCCTAAAAATAACAAAGATATAACGGCGATATCTGAACTATATGGCTTGGCAATTTCAACTAGATATATAGAGACGAGTGTTGAAGCTGCCGCAGGTAAAGTTAGTTTTAATAAATTTATTAAACTGAAATGAAAAAAGTGATTGGTTATGTATAGTAAAGCTATACAAAAAGACAACAGAAGATAGTTTCTATGTAAGGTAAATTCTTCTACACTTCCTCCAGGAAAAAACCATAAAATTATTATTAATATAACCATGGTGATAGCGTCAAATATAAATACTTGTTTAATTTTAGCAAGTGCAAGCATAGACGTTTCAAAGTAGTGATTTATACTCGTAAATAATACGCTAAGGCCAAGTATACTCATTACATTATAAGTATTAATCCATTTTTCTCCCAGTAAAAAGTTAACAATTAATTCAGGAAAAATATAAATAAACATAGATAATGGAAATATAATGCTAAATGTAATAAAGAAACCTTTTAGAAAACGGTCTTTGAATACTACAGCATTATTTTTAGACTCGGCAAGAGCTGAAAATACTGGCTCAATACTTGGGATTATTATATCATTGGCAGGAATGTAAGCTATATGTTTAGACATATGGTAACGACCTAAATCAGCGATACCAAAAAAATTTGAGACCAAAAATGTATCTGCTTGAGAACGTGTGAAGCCAAATATACCTTTAATTAACATCCATTTAGAAAACACCCATTGTATTTTGATATTTTCTTTGCTTAATCTTGGTTTATATGGAGCTATAACGTAGGACCCCAACACAGCAATCGCCATTGAGGCTATATCTCCAGCAACTATAGCCCAAAATGATTGTTCAAAGATAAGCACTAACATCACGATGGTAAATGAAAATATTTTACGAAAAGCTTCTAGTTTTGTAAATGCTTTAAAGTCAATGTTTTTTTTAAGCATATAAAGGTTTGGGTTAGTTAGTGCACCAATAGGTAAAATTAGGCTAGATGCCCATAAGGCCCACTTTAATTGTGGTTCATTATAATATTCACTAATGTAGGGAACACAAATTATAAACAATAACCAAATTATAGACTTTGTAATAATATCTAAGGTAAACGCGGTATTAAGAGTATTATGGTCAACCTTTGTTTTTTGAATTATGTATTGTTCACTACCCGTCTGAGTTAAAATTTCGAAAAAGAGCCCCACCAGTGTCAAAATTGCTATAAGTCCAAAGTCCTCAGGTAAGAGAACTCGGGCTAATATCATGGTACTTATTAAGCCTATACTGCGTTGAAACAGCCTTAATGAGAGCATTAAGAAAGAACTATTAACGACTTTCTCGCTTATATCAGACATTAATTATATTCCTGTGAAATAATCTGTTTTTATTCACTTGTTGGTAAGCCAGATGTGAAGAACGGAATAAGGCATGTAAAGCATTTGTATTGGTGATACCGCAAAAAATTGTTTAAATTCAATTTGAAATAAAAAACTCTTCATATCAACAGAGTGAGGAGGTAATTGTTCTAAGTTATTCTTCCTACCAAGTAAATAAAAGATCTCTTGTTGTAAATGTCTTACGCCATATCGCTTATAACGGTTATGTAACATTTTGATATTGCCCACAGAAATTTTCACTCTGGGTATCACAGGCCCGGTAAGAGAAATCACTTGCACTTTCCCTTGTTTATTTGATGAGGTAACCCACTCTTGAAGTAAATAACTGATAACCGAATCATCACCAATAAATCCAATAGGTATCTTAAAATTCTTTTCTCGAATTTTATGAATAAAATCAGACGAAACACCATAACAGTTTCCTGAAATTAGTTGGTAATCCTGTAAAAACTTTCTCAAACTTTCAGAAACACCTATAGGTAAACAAGCAACACCCCAACAACTACTCAAATCCCAGTTATGTTCAATAAAATCTAAGGCATATGCGGGCAGCCAATTATCACCGTCTATAAAAAAATGATTGCAGTCAGGGTTAATATCACTGTAAACATATTCATTCCAAGCATTAGATTTATCACCTAACTTAAGTTCTACTAACTTAACTTGTGGATAACGAATTGAAAAGGTTTTTACAATTTCACTCGTTTTGTCTGTGGTTCCATTCACCAATACTTTGATTTCTAATCTTTCTGGTACAGCCGTTGAATTAATAACACTTTGAAGGCACTTTTCTATGTTTTCTTCTTCGTTGTATGCAAATATGCATACACCTAAACTAGTTGATTTTGTCACTTGTAACCTCTTGTTGGAACATTAAATTACTGTAGGTTTTTTTATAAGACATGTTCATTTTATGTTGGGTAAATATCGAATTATATCTTAGATATGCAGATTGACTAAATGTTATACATTCAAATTTATCGTTTAAAACCTTAAGTATGGCTAGGCTGAAAGCGTCAGCATCATCGTTAGCAGTTACTAACCCTGTCTGTTGATGCAGAATTATTTCAGGGTTGCCACCAGCATCAGTCACTACGCATGGCTTACTTAATGACATCGCCTCTAACAAGGTCATAGATGTACCTTCGCTTAGAGAAGATAATAAGTAAATATCCATTAATGCCAAATAATTCCCTGGCTTAGGTTTATATCCTGTGAGTATGACATTATTAGTAATACCTAACGTCGCTATACAGGTTTCTATATTACTTCGCTCATTACCGTCCCCAATGATTATTAGTGTAGTATTAGGCTGTTCTATTAATACTTTGGAAAAAGCCTTTAGCATCATTATGTGATTTTTTATTGGATCAAAACGAGCGATAGTTCCTAGAACTTTATGATTATTGGGTATGGCTAGTTCAGCCCTTATTTGGTGGACTATTTCTTCATCTACCTGGAGTGGTGCAATACTGTTGTAAATCACTTGAATCGATTTCTTAGGAATATTTTCAAACTCAACGAGCGCTTGTTTAGTTGCTTTTGAGATTGCTGTTACTTGGTCAGTAAAAAAATTAAGGATTGGGTTTATTAGTTTACGTTTCCATGTGCTTGAATCAGGGTAAAAACGACCATGTTCGGTGAATATCACTTTTTTTTTGGTAAATGCTGCAGCAATTACTCCGTATACCCATGGAGTGTATTGGTGGCAATGGATTATGTCGACTTGGTTGTTTTTTATTATTTGTAGAATTTGCTTTATTAAATTGGTGTCGAAGCCGGGTTGGCGGTTTAGTTCATAAAATTCTATGCCGTTTTGTTTTAGTTCTTTTGAGAAGGGGCCTAAGGGCGATTCGATGCAAAGGACCGACATTTTGAAGTCGTCATCTGCTTGGGGTTTTAGTTGTGGATCTTGCGATTGTGGATTCCCGATTAAACCATCTCGGGAATGACGGCCTGCATCGTCTTGGGAATGACGGTTACTGTCATCTTGGGAATGACTGTTGGTATCGCCTTGGGAATTACGCTTGGTGTTATTTTTAGGCTGAGTTAGGCCATCGATTATGTTTTTAATCACCATTTCGGTGCCACCAATACGCATGTCGTAGGTTATATGCATTACGTGAATTTGGCTCATAATATTAACCTTCTTCCATGTTCATATACATATCCCACCACATTTGAAACATTAACATGCTCCATAATAGTGAAGAGTGATCTACTGACTTATCTTGATGTTCATCCCACATTTTTTTAATTACTTCAGGTTTGAAGTATTGGGTTAATCCTTCAGTGCGGTTAAATAGTCGTTCTTCTGTAGTTTCTTTAAGTTCTGTTCGTAGCCAGTCGGCTAAAGGTACTGAGAAGCCCATCTTTTTACGATATAGAATGTCGTCGGTCAAAAATGGTTTGAAAATTTCTTTAAGAATGTACTTTTTCTCAGGCTTAGCATGTTCAGTATTGAATTTATATTTAGATGGTATTTTAGCGGCAAATTCAACTATTTTATAATCTAGAATTGGTGCGCGTACTTCTAACGAGTTCGCCATGCTCATACGATCAACTTTTACTAATATGCCACCTGGTAAGTAGGTTTTCATATCGGTATACAAAATTTTAGACAGGTGATCTTTACCATCAGCTTTGTTATAAGCATCAGTAGTTATTTTTGAAGGATGGTAGCCTGCTAATTTAGCTTTTGTGTCTTCATTAACTAAGCTGTTCCATACATCATCATTGATGAATGAATTTGAGATATAAAATCCCATCGCTGGATCTACACTTAGGCTAGTTAATAGCGATTTAGCACGTCTAAATGGTGTTGCTTTAAAACAGCCCGCTAGTTTAGCTAGCGAAGGAAATAATGATTGACGTATAAACGGTGAAAATTTATTTCTGAGTTGATTTTCAGTATGGTCAACAGAGTATTTTTCATAACCCGCAAATACTTCGTCTCCGCCGTCACCTGCAACAGCTACTGTTACTTGTTGTTTTGCTAATTCAGAGACAAAGTAGGTGGGTACCAACGAAGGATCTGCAAAGGGTTCATCAAAAAAGCTAACAATTTTTTCTAAATCATCTTTTACATTTTGATGTACGGTGAATTCATGATGATCCGTTTTATATTGCTCTGCTACGCTGCGCGCAAATTTAACTTCATTATATTTTTCATCATCAAAACCAATGGAGCAAGTGGTAACAGGCTTATTGTTATTTTCGTTGGCAATTTCTGACATTAACGCAACGACACCACTCGAATCAACTCCACCGCTTAAAAATGCGCCTAATGGCACATCGCTAATCATGCGATTTTTAGTACATGCTTTAGTTAGTGCGGTGAGATCATCTTTAATCTTTTCTTCGGAGTCAGTGTTTACTTGTGCAAACGAGATATCCCAGTACTGTTTTTTAGTTAAGCCTGAGTTGTCTAATGTTATAAAGTGCCCAGGTTCTAATTTGTAAACGTTGTTAAATATTGTTTTAGGATCGGGAATATATTGATAAGCAAAGAAGTCATAAACGGCCTCGGTACAAACTTCTCTTGGTATTTGTGGCAATTTTAATAATGACTTTAATTCAGAAGCAAAATATATGTTTTTACCATCAAAATGATAATACAGGGGTTTTTTACCCATGCGGTCGCGGGCAATGAAAAGTGTTTTGTCTTGTTTATCCCATAATGCAAAAGCAAACATGCCATTTAGGTGAGATAGACAATCGGCGCCGTATTTCGCATATAAAGCGAGTATTACTTCGGTGTCCGTGTGCGTATTGAATTGATAACCTTCTGAAATTAAACTTTCTCTTAATTCTAAAAAGTTATAAATTTCACCGTTAAATGCAATAACATAGCGCTGGTCAAATGAATGCATAGGTTGAATACCCGCATCAGACAAGTCGATAATGGCCAGTCTTCTATGGCACAGCGCTATATTATCGTCTAGGTATTCGCCACCCGCATCAGGGCCACGATGAAAAATAGCGTTACCCATTTCTACTAAGGTCTGTTGAGAAGCTATCTCTTGATCAAATTGGCTAAATCCTGCAATGCCGCACATGTTTGGAAAATATCCTTATTATTTTTGTTGTAAGTATTATATAGATTCCGGCCTAAAACAACACCGGAATGACGAAAGTTCATTCAGGTGAGTTACAAAAACACCACCGGAATGACGATGGTAATTATAAGCTGATATATCGTCGTATCTTAGGGCCTAAAAATTCGCTTAAACCTACAGGTAGTTTCTGCCAGGTTTGTTCAACAAACTTTCTTAGCTTACTAACATCACCCGTACTTTCTGTTAGAAGTAAACCGTTAGTATCAAACTTTTGCCAATTCAGTAATTGTGGCTCTGCGCCCCATTGGCTTTTGAAGCGGTAAGTGCCTTCACCCAGCGTGGAGCGACCAAAATCAAACTCTTTACAGCCTTTGTCGTTTGCAAACTTCAGTAATGTCCAGTATAGCAACATGTTAGGTGCTAACTTATTATAATCGGCGTTTGTTGACGCCCACGGGATACATGCTTTGTTACCCACGAATAATACAATACCTGCACCTATTACTTTGCCTTCAAAATAAATATTAGCAATAATTATATCTTCACCATAAGCGTTTATTAATTCTTGAAACCATTCTTTTGCATGAACGGGTGAACCTAGGTCGCGCATGTTACGTGTGAATACGTTATAGAAAGTATCTAAGTGAGTTGAATCAGTGGCCGTTGAAGCTGTTAAACCATTTTTTTCAGCTTTTCGAATTTGACTACGTAATTTTGATTTAAAACCGGCAAATAATTCATCGGAAGTCTCAGGAAAAGAGATTAACATGCGTACTTTAGGTGCAGGGCTACTTTCATGTTCGAAAGCCAACTTACTAGGCATACTACTACGATTATCAAATGTTGGAATATTGTTCGCTTTACAATAGTTAATGGCTTCGTTTATAAGTGCTTGTTCAATTTCGTCGTCATTTGCTAATACCCCACCTACATCGCAATAGGGGAGGGCACAAAGGCTACCCTTTGAAATAGGCGATTTAACCCAAACGGATGGTAGAATGCCAATAATGTTTTTTTGCTCATTTTCAGCTAACCAATAACAACAGCGATGCTTATAAGCATTTTCAACGGATATTTTCCATGCTATTTGGTGATAAGCAGATGCATAAGGGTGATGTTCAACATAATTGTCCCAATTTTTGAACTCTACATCTTGGACTAATCTAATGTTAATCATACATTTTCCATAGTGGTTGTTTTAGACTTTGCTTCGGTAAGGGTTACAAACTCAACATCGGCAACACGTGATAAGTGATGAACTACTTCACTGATGCGCTGGCAGATATTTTCTCTAGCATTTACTTCATTATTAAGTCCTGTGACATCACTTAGTAGACTTGAACTATGTAAATACATATGGAAACAGCTATCGCCATTTTTTAGCTTATTGTCTATTAATCTATTCATGTCTTTGCTAGTGCAAAGTTCAGGGCTTAAATATATCTTTCTTAATAGCAGCGTATGCCATAAAGCCCCATTAATTTTTAACCACGAGAATGGACGCTTTTCGAATAACCGATGCATTTTTTGTGCTAACGAATAATTCGAACGATTAAATCCGCAACTAACAGGTAACTCAAGGATATTATGTTTTTGGTTTTTATCATGAATATTTGTATTAGCCAAACTAGGGTAATATTGCTTGATAGGTGCAGTTTCACAAGTAAAAAAATCGTTGTGGTATAAAGGATAAATACTGCTGTCTACTTCAAAATCATATTTGGTTAACAGCTCTATTACAGCGCCATTAATCCCCCATCGACCCGTTCTAAATGATGTCGGTTTAACACCTATGTTAGTTTGAATACTCGAGATTAATTCAACGAGCTTTGCTTCCACTATATCAATGGGTAAATTTATTACGTGAGAAAGGAATTCCGTGGTTTTTTCTGTAAAAGGCGGATTAACCCAAGGGTGTAAATGAGCACCGATCTCACAATTTTTACGAGGTAATTCTTTTAATATCGCTGCAGTTTCTACATTATTAGATACAGCATGATCCACTAAATAAGTAGGTTTAATGCCTAATTCTTGGCAATAAAGTTGGAATGCAGGGATTTCGAATACATTATTGATAGAGAAGTTTTTATCTGGGAAAGGTCCAGACCAATCCCATTCTTCTTCAGTATCTACTGACAATACAAATTGAACTTTTGGCTTATCAAGTAATGCCATTAATCGTACTTTCCATTTAATAGCTGCTTGAACACTTCAATGTATTCTGTGGCCATACGTTTACCCGCATAATTTTCATTAACAAATTCACAGGCATTATCACTTAGCTTTTTCGCTTTCTCTTCATCAAAGAGCAGCTCTTCCCAGTAGGTTGCTAATATTTCTTTCTCACCAAAAGGGGCTAACAACCCTGTTTTTTGATGTTCAATGAGCTGATCAACCCCTGCGATATTATAGGCTGCTACAGGTATACCCATGGCAGTTGCTTCCATTAGGCAGCGAGGAATACCTTCAAGCGTTGATGTCATTACAAATAGGTCAAAGCTTTGAAGTAGCTCAAGTCGATCATCTCTGTAGCCCATAAATTCAATGCGGTTTTTGTGGTTTAAGCTTTTGGTATGTTCTTCTAATTCTGCTCGAGATTCCCCGTCGCCCAATAAACTGAGTGAAATATTTGGATACTTTCCAGCCAAGGTCTCAAAAATATCTAAAATGTCATGAATGTTTTTTCTGCTGATCATTTGACCAACAAAACCAATCCGTTTGGCATCACCCACTGACATTAATTTATTGAATTTAACTTTTTGCTCTTCAACTTCTGATAAATCGACACCATTTTGTACGTATACAATTTTGCTGTCTTTAACGCCAAACCCTTTAACGTCTTCGCATAGAGCTTTAGAAAGTGGAACAACAACATTGGCATACTTCATTATTCTATTGCCTAACCAAATAAATAGGCGAAGTTTTATATCTTCTGCATTTTCAAAACCATGTGGCGTTATGACAGAACGAATTCCTGCCTTTTTAGCTGCTAATACGCCTAAAATATCAGACTTGTAACCATGAGTATGAATGACATCATAGCCATTGTCTTTTATGATTTTTGCTAACTTGTTCACAACAGAAAAATCAAATTTATGGCGCATGGGCACTTCAAATACTTGACCAATATCTTGTTTTTTATATTCTTTAACTAATTCTAAGTTTTTGGAGTTGTCTTCTAAGGTGACAACTAAGTCACATTGAACACTGTCTTTTGGCAAGTTTTTAGCTAAAGCTAAAATCCATCGTTCTGCGCCATAAAAACCGGTAGAACAAATAAACTGTAAAACTCTTACTTTCTGTTGACTCACGCCGCATTCCTTACGTTAAAAGATTTTGTTAAACCAACTACCGTGCCTATGGCTCTTGCAGCGAAATATACCAAATAGAATTTAACAATAATACCAAACTTAATTTTTCTTTTTGCCATACGACTCAATCGCTGACTATAAAGAAAAACAGGTAATGCAATAAAGATAATACAAACCAATGTATTGCTTAAATTACCGAAGAGTAAAAAAAGACTAGCAGCAATGCTAAAAAAGAAAATCCATAAAGGGACTAACAGGCTAGGGTACTCTCTAATAGGTATGGTACGGCCAGATAAGGATTTAAGATTTGATTGGCCTCGCCATATCTCTTTATGAAATAATTGCCCCCATTCTTTATCTTCGCCTAAGTGCACATAGTTTGCCTTGGAGGTATAAAATAAATCCCCTAACTCTCCTACCTTATCAGTAAAATAATAATCTTCGCAGGTTATTAGATGCTCAGGGAAACCATTTACCACTGCAAAAGTGTCTTTATGCAAAAATAAATTTCGACCCGGTAGAAACTTAACATTTACATCGACTTCTGCATTACTTAGTTCAGTTCTTAATTTCTCTAACTCTGGTGCGTTATCGGCACAAACTTGGTACGCGCTAACAATTTTTCGTTGTGCATCTTTACTCATTTCTTCAAACATAACATCGAGCCAGTTATTTGATAAATCGATGTCTGCGTCTAGAAAGGCTAAATACTCTCCTTTAGCTTCTGCGGCACCAATATTTCTCGATTTCGAGATGGTTCCCTTTTGATCAGCTAAAATGACTTTAATCTGATTATCAATGTTATTTGAGACAAGTTCATTTGCTGACAAAGCCTCGTTTTGGCTTACGACAATAATCTCTATCTGCGATTGTTCGTAATTGAGATTTATAATAGAAACAATTGTTTCTTTAAGCATCTCTAATCGACCTTTATGTGGAATGATGAAGGAGACTTTCATTTTATGAATTTTCCTATTAACTGCTCAGCTTTACTAGAACGAAGGCACAACCACGTTAATTCTTTTTTTAGTGATGTTTGTCTTAACGTTTTAGTAAATGTTTTGATTAATTCTAACTTGCTCGAATTCGGCGTCGTCACCATTTTAGTTGCTTGTTCTCTCGTGAGTGCTTTTAGAGTCTTATGTTTTATAAAGCTTTGAAAACCGGCGTTTTGCATCATAATAGCGAGAATTCGAGTACATGTTCTAGTGTCTTCAGATTTCAATGAGTTATATACATAAAGATAAAACTCGTCTGCTTTATCTTTGTATTTATTTGCACTTAGTTGATTGTTTCCTGAAAAATAGTAAGCACCGTAAAGCACATTAGCTTTACGTATATCTTGGGCTGCCCATGTATGGTTAGGGTATTCTAGCTTATCCGGCGTATTTAAATATGGAGCTTCGTTATTAATCATCCAATTAGAAAAGTGCATCAATAAATTTTTAGCGTAATTAAACGAGCTGTCTATTTGATTCGCTTGTTTTTTAGCAAGTAAATATCGTAAAACAGCTTGTAAAAATATAGTGTAAAACCATGACTCTTCAATATTGCTTAAATCTCTTTTAGCTAAATTTTCATGGGGGGTGGCAGTATGTTTAATGATCAAACTAACTCGATCTAAGTACGACTGTTTATTGGTTAATTCATAGGCATCGAGTAACGCTACAATGTAGTTACCTGTACCTCTGTCTAAAGGGTATTGCCCGGTTAGCTTGTTTTTCAAGCCAGGTGTGTCGCTGTTTTTTATACTGAGTAAAAACTCAAAAGCTGTACCGGAACCTTCATAGAAATTAGCGATCCATTCAGCTAATTTTATTACCGCTGTCTTAGAGGTTTCATCTGCAGTTAAATAATAATGGAGCATCAAGCCTGTCGTGTAGCAATGTTGGCCACCTGGTCCCCCCCCTCCTGCATGATCTTGATATGCATTCGATGGTTGCTTTTGTGAATAGGTTCTATGACTCGCTGTTTCTGCGGGTAAATAATGGTCGGTATGCCAAAATAAACCATGGTTGTATTCCGCTTTATCTTTATCAGTGTGATAAATATCTATGTCTTTTACGTGTTGAGCAAGATCTGTTGCCAATGTCCACCACTGAGTGTTTCCAGTAACGAGAAACTGGCGGATGAAACCGTATAAAGCATCATACTGATTGTTATAGTGGGAAATGAGCTCTTTATCACCTTGATACTCTAATGTTTCATGGTCAGCATAAATATCGCCAAAATTTCGCCAGCCATATTCATCGATTGCCTCACGCTTTTCAAAAAAATTATCTTTACAGGTAAGACCTTCGTTAATAATACTAGTAATATCTTCATCGTTCGAATTACTAAAATATGGGATAACATCGGTTGATGCTAGGTATTCAGGGCAAATGCTTACCGAAAGTTCTTGGTCATTCACATTTATAAGATTTGATGGAGTCTTACTATAACTAACAAAAAAGGTATGTGTTGTCTGCTCTCCAGGTTGAAGCTCATGATTTTTGTTTATATCTTGAGGGAATAAACCCAGAGTTATTTTGTTATTCGTGCTTTCAATAGATTTTGGAAAAGTTTGCCAAAAATTTTTGTAAGCAATTGATAGGTTATTATTATTTAGTACTGCATTGATTGTTGGTTCTGCTCGATCACCACTGCAAACAACATCTATTCCTTCAGTTACTCGAAACCCCTTGAATGAATTATTTACTATTCCTTTAGCATCGATGTGATTACTTGAGTTCCAATTATCACCACCACTGCTAGCCTGATACAGTAAACATGCACCACTGTGCTGAAAGTGTTGACCCTTATCGGAAATATTAAGTGCTACTTTGTCAGAATCAAGAGACAAAAAATCAAGATTCAAAGATTTAAAGTGGTAAGAGTTTTTGTTACCTAAATCCCATTTTCCATTGTTGTGAACCATAGGTTTAGGATTACGTAATGTAAAATCTATTTTAATTGTTGGGGTTGCAGCATTAAATGTGAGCTTACAGTCGAATTCTAAAACGGCATCATGATTATTATTTTTAAACTCACCATGGTAAGCGACTTCTTGTTTGAGCGAAGACTTATTCATTTCAGGCAAAAAGTCAGTAACAATTAGCGTTAATGTTTCATTATTTAATCCAGTTAAATTAAACGCCCATGGTATTTCGTTTATGAGCAGTTCATTCTTGTGTAAATGGAAGCTGTAATTATCATTGGATATTTTAAATGTGTTTTGAATACTTGCACAATTAATAGCGTGGTTAAATGTTACAGGATCGCAAGTTTGTTGTTTTTTGATAACATAATTAGGATCTACGTTTTGTTTACCATCTAAGATGAAATTACATCTTACCCACTTTACTGAAGAGTTAGGCCAATAACTTACAATCAGGAATTCAGCTATTTGTACTTTTTCATGATGGAATAATTGAAGTTCTTCTGTTTTGAAAATTTCGCTTGCAGACAATGGAAACGAAAAACTAACAACTTGAGTGTTTAGAGCTTGCGGGTTGTGCTCATTTACTTTAAATGGAACTATCAAGATCTTTCCAAAACAAATAGATTTTTAGCAATAATTAGGTTACAAATAGTGCCGATAATCGCTTTATAAGTCAATAATTAAAGGTAAGTTGAACGAGTGCAACGCATACAAGAAATGATCAAAGTTGAAATGACCTATTCAAGCGCTAACTGTGCAAATGAATTAGAGATCATTTGGCTTGATTTACAGAGGCGTTCGAACTGTCACTATTTTTTAACTTGGGATTGGTTCGGTGCCTGGTTACAACAAGTAAAACAACCTTTTTATTTATTGAAAGCTACAATTAACAATCAAGTAATGGCTTTAGCGGTTATTTTTGAAAAAGAACGTAAAGTTCTTGGTTTGCGAAGTACAACGCAATGGTGGTTAAATCGGACAGGTGAAGAAGCGCTCGATCAATCTTGGATCGAGTACAATGATTTTCTTATCGATAAAAAATATGAGTATGAGTTAAGGCATGCCCTGATGTTATTTCTTTCAAAGCAGGATAAGTGGAGTGAATTTATAGCGGGAATGTTATCAAATAAAGCCGAAGAAACATTAGATGTTTTATCGAATAATAAACGGAATATAATCGAAGATTTTGGTTACCAAGTTAATTTGCAAGACATTAATACTTCATATAAATCGGAGGTTTTATCAAGAAATACCCGCCAAAAAATAAATCAAACACAGCGACTATTATCTCAGAAAGGTTATTTAAGTTTTAGGGTTGTGACCTTGCCAAAAGAAAAACTGCAAACACTTAATTCGGTCAGAGCATTTCATATAAATAAATGGAAAAATACTCCCACTCCAAGTGGGTTTGAAAACCCTACCTTTGTAAGTTGTTTTAAAGCTCAATTAATGAATAAGCATTCAGAAATTGCAGAACTAACACTTAATGATAAACCTATCGCTTACCTGATTAATTATTTGTACAAAGATAGAGTGTATTTCTATCTATCAGCATTTAGTAATGAATTTGAAGGAAAAGTAAAGTTAGGTATGTATCTGCATAGTTTAGCTATAGAACATTATAGAGAAAGAAATTTGAAGTATTATGATTTTTTGGCGGGTAAGTCTAGGTATAAGCAATCTCTATCTAATAGTGAATATGCACATAATATGTGCGGTTACTATAAGAGTAGTTTAGTTTTCTCTATAGAAAGTACACTTAGAATTATTAAAGGGCGATTAGATCATTAAAGTTCAATAGCTTATAAATAGTACAATTTAGCTATGCATTGTTACCACAGAAAAAATTTATTATTAAGACTAGAGAATAAAATTAAACATTATAAAGCAATATTCAACAGAGTATTATCTTGTTAGTATTTAACATAGTAAGTCATAATTATTTAAGCTTAAATTGATTACGATTTCGGCTCAAAGTATGAAAGCACAATAAAATACAGTGAAGGAATACCATGAAATTCAGTAATAAATTAATTCTCACAATAGGTTTGGTTTGCAGCTTAACTGCTTGTTCTCCTAATAAAACATCAGAAGAATACATTCAAAGCGCTAAAACGCATATTGCCAATGGTAAAAGTTCAGCAGCAATTTTAGAATTAAAAAATGCTATATCTATCGAACTTGAAAATCCAGAATCCAGACTCCTATTAGGGACATTATACCTAGAATTCGGGGATGTTGAAGCCGCAGAAAAAGAATTAAGGCGATCTTTAGAGCTAAATGGGGATGCAGAAGTTATATTGCCTAAATTATTTAAAGCACTTAATTTACAAAATAAAAGTGAAGAGGTTTTAACGCTAGCTAATCAAAGTAGAATGTCACAAGGAACAGTTTTACCTGAGATTTTACTTTATAAAACATTAGCTTATTTAAAACTTGGTGATAAGAAAAAAGCTGAAGAAACTATTGTACAAGCAAGTGAAAATTCATCTGAATCGGTTTATAGCCAACTAGGTGAGGCTTATCTTATGGCAGAATCCACTAATCAAAGTGGAGCTCTAGGTTTAATTGAAAGTATATTAATAAAAACACCAGAATTAACAGAAGCTTTATTATTAAAAGGGCAATTACTTTTCATTGATGGTGATTATGTAAGTGCCATTGATGCCTTTAATGAATACCATCGTTTACTGCCAAAAAACATACAAATCAGATTGTTTTTAGCTAATAGCTATATCAGAAATGATCAGTATTCTGAGGCTAATGAACATTTAGACTTTTTGTTGAAAATACTACCGGAACATCCTTTCATAAATCAACTGAAAGGATTAGTTTATTATAGAGGTAGTGATTATGAAAATGCATTAATACATACAGACAAAGCAATTCAGAATGGTCTTAATGTTCCATCTAATAGAATCATTGCTGGTTTGAGTGCCTTTAAATTAGAGCAATATGAACGGTCTTATCATTTACTGATTGCAATCACTGGGTCTTTACCAGTCGCACATCCAGTTCGAAAGGTATTAGCAGTCGTTCAGTTACAGCTCGGTTATAGTTCCGAAGCAGGTGAAACATTACAAATTATGGATGGCGCTACGGTTGATGATATTAATTTACTTACGGCAGCCAGTTTCGAACTTTTAAAAGCTGGTAAATTTCAAGAAGCTGGGGAATTAGTAGAAAAAACAAGCGAGATGAACATTACTAATCCACAAGATATAGTTAAAATTGGTATTTTGAAGCTTTCAATGAACGATTTAGAAGGAATAGCGGATTTAGAAAAAGCATCTGAGATTGCACCTGATTTACCTTTAGCTAAACTAGCTCTTGCGTCTGCTTATATTCAAAATAAAGCATATGATAAAGCTTTAGCTATTGCAGAGAAATGGAAAGTTGAAGATCCTGATAAAACAGAAGGGTACAACCTAGCAGCAACTATTTATTTATTAACAAAAGAGATCGAGTCCGCTGAAATTGAATTCAATTTTGCTTTAACGGTTGACAAAGGTAATAGTCAATCACTTTTGTATTTTGCTAACAAGGCACTTAAAAATAAAGATTCAGCAGAGTCAATAAAATTTCTTGATGTACTACTAAGCACTTTCCCAAATAATATTAAAGCCCTAACGTTGAATTATCGAGCACACAAAGAATTAAGTACAATTGATAGTGCTATTGATAAAATTGCTAATAGTTTTTCTGAAAATAAAGATAGTATTGCTCACCGTTTGTTATATTCTCGAGTGCTTTTTATAGATGAAAAATTTAATGAAGTTATAACTTTATTGAAAGCTTTAAAGGTCGATTCGACTACAACTCCTCTGCATTGGAGTTTGCTTGGTAGTAGTTACTTAAAACTAAATGAAAATGAAAAGGCTCTAACTATTTACGATGACTGGATTAAATTTCAACCACAATACAGAACAGCATGGCTAAAAAAAGTTGCTACCCAGGAAAAACTTGCTGATTACGGTGGTGCCCTTTCAACCGTTGAAAAGGTATTAGAAACATTTCCAAAAGATGGTCAATTTAATATTTTACGTGCCAGTTACCTGATTTTAACAGAACAATTTAATATAGCTCAAATACAGATTGATAGCTTAACCGAAGAACAAATAAAATTACCTTTTGTTAGAGGACTACAAGGTAAAATATGGTTTACAGAAGGAAAGTATCAGCAAGCTCTTCCGGGTATAGAAGCTCTATATGAATTATTACCTAGTTCATATAATGCATCGTTACTTTTTTCTCTTCATAAAAAGTTAAAACAAGAAAAAAGTGCATTTGAATTTATGAAAGAACATGTTGCCTCTTACCCTAATGATCTAATAAATAAAAATTTATTGGCTGAAATTGCTATTAACTTTGATCTTCTTTTATCAAAGGAGTATTACTTGGTTTTATTAGAACAATCACCAGATGATCTACTTATTTTAAATAATTTAGCTTGGGTCGAGTACAAGTTGGGATATTTTGAACCAGCAGATATTTATGCGATGCGAGCGTTAGATTTAAATAAAAATCACCCTCAACTTTTTGATACTGCAGCCTTAATTAAACTTGCGTTAGGTCAGAAAGCGATAGCAATTGAGTTGTTGACTAAAGCTAAGCAGTTAGCCCCAAATGATACAGAAATATTGAAGCATTTAGAGGATGCGACTGCTCAATAAATATTGTGTGAGTATTAATGCAAATGCAATATACAGATCGTACAATTATAGATGAGGAGTTTTGATGCTGGTCGAAATGTTTTAATATTTACTAGGCTGGAGATACGATAAAGCAATAATGATCGTGGCTTTTTCGTATCTATATAGTGCATTTTTAGACCCTGTAACAGATTTTGTTACAGGGTCCACTTTTAATTTAGAAGTTTATTTTTATTTCTTAATTATAATTAAATAAAATTAAGTTGTTAAAGGTATGTCATGACCTGGTCAACCAAATTCGGACACCCTAGTTAAATTCGTTAAGCTACCTTTTTCAATTATCTTTCGTTACATTCAAATTCATTGGGGCTTTGAGCCTTTCTTTTCTGATAACTGCAATAATTGTTACTTTTTATACCCAGTACTCGACACATAAGTATCACAGGCCAGATCTTCTTATGTTGGGTAACAAACGAGTATTTTATTTTGTTTCTTTTGCAAAGAAGACCGTCGCTTTTTTTAACATCTCACGCTCCATTTCTAGGCGCTTTACTTGGGCTTTAAGTTTACGGATTTCATCTTGCTCTGGCGTTAGCTTTCCGTTTCCTCTAAAAGCATGACCACCACCATTTTCAGCTTCTTTGATTCATTGACCAAGAACTTGAGCACTGAGGTCTAAATTTCTAGCGGCTTCTGCTGCGGCGTAGTTTTGATCCCTAACGAGTGGAATTGCATCTAGTTTGAATTCATTTGAATAAGTTTTACGGCTTTTCATTTGTATCTCCAGTTAAGTCTATTATGTTTTAACTTATGTGGACTCCCCCGTGTCAACAACAAAAATAAATACTTGAAGAAATAAATGCGTACTTATGTACGAGCTCTATTGAGTAGCTAACCCTGGCTCTTTGATATTTACGCGAACAGGCTGACAAATCTGGGGTACGAGCTTTATGCTCTATGTTAAGGACTGTCTTGGCCTGCTGATTTTTATCTTCGATATTTCATTTTTATTGATTGAACTCTTTTTTAAGCTGGGAGGATCTCAGCTGTATATTCTGTATTTTTAGTGAGCATCGTGTAGGCTGTTCTTACTGTTTTATTTGCAAGTGCTACAGCAGCACATTTTTTTCCGCGTCGTTCAATTAGTGACTTTAACCAAGCATCTTTTTTAGTTATAGACGCTCTTGTTGTAACTCGATGGATAACTGACATAGCGCCTGTAATTAATTGCGTCCTTAACCTGCTATTTTTCACATGTCGTCCTATTGTACCAATTTTAGCCTTACCACCAGATGAGTGCTGTATTGGTGTTAATCCAATACATGCCGATGCATCTTTTCCTTTTGTGAATGTACCTAGTTCAGCACAACCTAACGCAATGTATAGGTTAATTGCATTTAATGGTCCAACACCTTCAATTTTAAGTAACTTTTTACAATCAGGATGTGTTTCTATTGATTTATTTAGGCACTCATCATAAAGGTCAATTGCTTTGTTGATCGATAAATATTGAGCCCAAGCTGCTGATAAAGCGTCTCTGAACTCAAAGGTCAAACCATTTTCAGCATCTTCTAGTGTAGATTTAATTACCCCTTTTAGGCCGCCTAGCTTACTTGATACCTTGATGTTAAATTCTAGTAAGAGAGCCTTTAATTGATTACCGGATGCTACTTTCTGCTTAACACTCAGCTCTCTAAATCTCATTATTGATTGTAATTGTTGCTGCTCTGTTGATTTACCAGAGATAAAAACTACATCAGGCAGTAATGTCGCTTGAACAATAGCCAAAGCATCATTTTTATCCGTTTTTTGATTTTTCCTTATTGCACCGACTAATTTAGTTGAAATAAGACGAGCATCATGACCTAAAGAAATCGCTTTCTGCTTCCAATAATTCGAAGTTCCACAAGCTTCAAATACAACTGTTATAGGAGTAGAGTTAGCAAGCCATGCTATAAATTCATCCGGTGTCATTTCTGTATTAGAATGCACTTTTTTATTTGTATGAACACAAATTTGAA
Source organism: Colwellia sp. BRX8-5 (assembly GCF_014077325.1). Classification (NCBI taxonomy): domain Bacteria; kingdom Pseudomonadati; phylum Pseudomonadota; class Gammaproteobacteria; order Alteromonadales; family Colwelliaceae; genus Colwellia; species Colwellia sp. BRX8-5. Next base: position 4,523 of record NZ_JACGVR010000033.1, on the reverse strand, counting down.
TTATATTTTTTGCTAAATCAACACCAACAATAGTATTTTTCATAAATAGACTCCATTATTTGATAGAACGACTAAAGTAGCTTAGCGCTCAAGGGTTGGGGAGTCCAATTATCTGGGGTAGTCGTATCAATTAGACCACGTCACTATTGTCTTTACGCTTCATATCATCCATTTTGACAATTTTTGTTTTACTCTGTTTAAAGTAGAGCTCTTAACTCTTGAGAATTTTTTTAGGTTACACCAAATTTGCATTACTAGTTAACGTCTAATCACATTAAACTTGAAATAATGATATAAAAAAACCTTCTTGAAGAAGGTTTTTAATAGTTATAATTTGGAGAGGAACTTATTAAGACTTGCGACGACGTGAAACACCAGCAAAACCTAATAAACCTAAGCCTAACATAGCGATAGTTGTAGGCTCTGCAACGCTACGAACATCAACGGAAGATGTTTGAACAACTGTTATAGTGTAGTTAATACCTTCCATCAAGATTGCTGCTGCAGTTTTTGAACCACTATCAGCAATGTTAGGAAGATTTTGATTCGAAAAATTGAAATCGAAGACCGTTTGGGGTGCCCCTCCACCAAATAACATCACTTGAAAATCACCATAAGCTTCAGCGGTGCCCGTTTCCCAAGAAACCGTAGAGTCAGCAATTAGAGATAACAAATAAGAATAAGCAAATAGTGCGTTAGTTGTTGTTCCTGCGCTTGTATTATCGTCGCCATCAGAATAAGTAAACCTAGCTGAGTTTTCTAGTCTCGTACTTGCTTCAGCAGTTGATGTACCTGCTACTTCTGCATGAGCATAAGTGCTACCGGTAGGTGCTGTAGAACCATTAGCTCCTGTAAATTGAAGATTAGCTGAATTTAGTCCATCAGTTACGCCAAATGAAAAATTTTCATAACCTAAGTTGTTCGTATCAAATTCAGTCTCGTTAGGATCTGTGAAAATATCATCCATTGATAATTGTGAATTTCCAGTCCCAGCGGTTGAACCAAAAAAATCAGATTCGCTAATAGTAATACCACTTAAAGGTGTTGCTGATATTATATTACCAGCACCATCTCCTTGGTATATGCCAAAGCCTGATATTGTAAACTCAGATGTTGCTATTGCACCAGCATTCGCACCAAAAGAGGCAACCGTAAGTGCAGATACTGCTAATAAATTTTTTGCTAATTTAGTTAATTTCATTTTTCTCTCCGATTCCATGTGGAATGCTTGTTTGTTTTAATTAGTTACTTGCTTTTTATTATGCTCTTATCGTGCCAACTTTTTAAGTTGTTGTTTTATATGCTGTCTTTGTTTTTTATTGTTGTGCTTTAATTAAAAGTGTAAATTAATCCGACACTAAATATTGTATTTTTTAGGTGATAGTAGATCCTCAGGATCCAATTGTTGCTTTAAGGATCTTAATACAGGAGATAGGCTACTTTCTATTTCAGAAAATGCTTTATGCGCATGACTCGAAAGCCTATAAGGAAAATAGCCTTCATTGGTTAGCGCTTCAAACATCTCATCATGGCACGCCAAGGCTTTTACATCTTCACCTTCTATATCACGGTCATATACCAGCGACACAACGCAGTCTAAAGTTCGTTCAGTTAATAGGGTGATTGATAACCCTGGTTCGTAACCATACTTAATTTGAATGGTATTAATAATTTTAACCATTGCTTTTACATGTTGGCCATCGATGGGGGCTATTGGGGCTAACCATAGTAAACCGACGTTGTCTTGAGTGGGATCTAATCCGTCGATAGTTTTGGGTGGTGTTTTCTTTCGCCAATAAGTGCTTGGAATAAAGTAATTAGTGGGAATACCTTGTTTGAGACGAAATACTTTTTCAAGCAAAGGGATATTGCTATTGAAATCTATCCCGGTAATTAAACTCAGTATGCCTTTAAATTTCATCGCTAGATTTAAAGTCGATTGGTCGATGAATTTGATATCAGTTGTAACGGGTTTAATCGCCTGTTTAAGTATTTTTTTCCAGACTTTTACTTCTGCCTTTGTGCCGTAGAATGCACCCGATACACTCCAAGCATTAACCATAAACTTCTTTTTTAACGTGTTTTTGATGGATTCGGGTAATGGCGTTTGATTTTTCGCTTTTTTCCAAGGATAAAAGCTGAGTGCTTGAATCGCTTTATGATCGTTACCTATATGAGCTGAACTTTTAATAATACCATTTAATTTTAACGGTTGTAGTGCATCGATTAAATCCGCTATTTTATCTTCGTCTTTAATGCTAATAAAGAATGCTTCAAAATGTTCAGGTTTTGGCATAAGCCATAAAGTCATCTTGGTGACAATACCAAAATTTGATTGCGTGAATAAACCATCAACATAAGGGCCAATACCCCATTTATAACAATCTGCTGCCACCGGTATCACACCATTTTTTGAGAACTGTTTAAAGCCGGTGTTAATTAAACTGCCATCAGCTAATATCACTTCAAAACTACATACGTTGTTAAAATGATCACCATATTCGGTATGGCCAAAACCTCTTTCCATCGTATTACCGATAATACTACACTCAGGAGACGCCCCTGTGGCGTCCATCCAAAACTTTCCACCTTGTTCTTGTAAGTATTCGTAAAGATCTTGTTGGGTTACACCTGGGGTTAAGGTAATAGTACCTTGCTTGTCGTCGTAGTTATCGAGTTCTTTAATACGTGAAAGTTTCATTAATATGGCATTATCAAAACTTGGTTCTTGCGCCGAATATCCCCAGTTTTTTCCTGAGCTTACCGTGCTAATTGAAAACTTCGAGTCGTCATTGGATAAATTATACTGGTTAATGGTTTTAACTATTTGCTGAACTTGCGTTGTATTTGCAGGTTTGATTACAATTTTATTTGTATTTTTATGAGGGAATGTTCCTAAATTATATTCAGCGACTTTTTCACTTGAAGTAAAAATGTAGTCTTTACCCACTATTATTGTTAATAGCGAAATTAGGTTATTCATAGTTACTCTTTTTGAATATATAGATTGTAAATTATTATATGACATAATAATTTTATTGGCATTTTTAAGACAATAAATTCGTGTTTTTATTGATCCTGCATCAGTTTCATAAAATTTTGTAGAGGAAGTTATTGCTTTTTTAAAACTCGTATTGTGATGCCAGTCGTTTTATTTTGAAAGCTACCGGCATCACAGGGCATTTATTCTATTTGCTGATATTTTTAAATATTATTACTCATTAAGATCAAAAGCTTTGTTGAAAAACTTTACAGCCTTGTGACGAGATTTAACTGCAAGTTTCTTATTCGGCTTTAAGGTCACAGTGCCGCCTTGTCCTAAATGTGCAAAAGGATCTTCAACGATTAAGGTAGGTTCAAGTCTATCCCATGCGTGGTAAGCTTTTTTATATACATTAAGGTCAGTTAACTCTTTATCTATATCAACTAAATTGTTCACCATGTTTGAACAGGTGTCAGGTAAGTCGTAATCGTCATATTGCCCGGTTTGAATCAATACCGGTGCACCGGTGAGTTTTTCAAATTCAAAACCAGGAACATTATTGTATACCCAACAAACAGGGTAATGAGCAACATGGGCGGCATATCTAAGAGAGCTACCTGTCATACCCATATATTGTTCAGTAGCCGTTAACATGGATAAAACTCCACCCCAAGAAAATCCAATAATACCTATTTTAGACGAGTCTATGTCGGGTCTTGACGCTAAATAATGTAATGCAGCAATAGCATCGGGTAAGGTTTCTTGTGGACTGGCTGGTCTGTCGGTTCCTCCAGCGAGGTTGCGAGCGCCCCAAAGATCAAGTTCAATGGTTACGATCCCATTTTTATTAAGCGACTTTGCGTAAAAATCACCCGTGCTATCTATACCACCTGAGCTATGCATAATGACTACTGCAGGCATTTTTGAAGTATTATCTGTTCGTGGAATGCTTAATTTTGCCGATACTAGCCAGCTATTTTCAAGTGTTTGAACGGGAATACTTACGTAATTAATGATTGGAAGCTGGTGTTTCTCAATTTTAATTTTTGCAGAAACGGGAAGTGAACATAAGAGTACAGATACAATAAAGCCTAATATTTTAAACATAATAAATTCCTTTTTATTTAGAGAGTTTTTATCAAATAACAATACACACGGTGAACTACCCCGCGACTTCGCTTCGCTCTGATCACGGGGCTTCTGCAATCTAGCTTTTGATAACTAGGCTGCTTCTTTTTTCTCAGATCCCACACCAAACTTTGATTGCTCAAAGACTTTCATTTTAGAAGGTGATTTCTGCTGAAATTTGGGCAACGCCCTAGCTAATATTCCATTAGCTATTAACTCTTTTTCGCCTGTGTCTGCAACAGATTTAGCTGCTGCTAAATCTCTGCACTGTACTAATCCACAGCTCTCACAGGAAAATTCTCGCACACTCAAATCGAATTTATGCTCATACTTACATCCATAGCAAATGCCGGAAGATTTCACAAACCGACCAATTTCATGGTAAACTACGCCATTTAATTCAGCCTTATAC
>NZ_JACGVR010000053.1:0-14029 GCF_014077325.1 Colwellia sp. BRX8-5 | reverse complement strand
CGCTTCGCTATCCGTGAAGGTGGTCGTACTGTTGGTGCTGGTGTTGTATCTAAAATCATCGCATAATTGCAGATTTTAGTTCTCACGAGAACTTAAAGAAAAGACGCTTAGGCGTCTTTTTTTATATCTAGATTTTAGTGAAATTGTCAAACAGTCAAAACTGTCAAAGTTACTAACACAGAGCAGGTGTTGTATCGCTGTACCTAAAAGAAGCATCGCATAATTGCAGATTTTAGTTCTCACGAGAACTCAAGAAAAGACGCTTAGGCGTCTTTTTTTATCTCTAAATTTTAGCAAAACTGTAAAATCGCTAACACAGGGCAGGTGTTGTATCGCTGTACCTGAAAGAGGCATCGCATAATTGCAGGTTTAAGTGCTCACGAGAATTCAAAAAAAGACGCTTAGGCGTCTTTTTTTATCACTAAATTTTAGTGAAATTGTGAAACAGTCAAAGTTGCTAACACAGAGCAGGTGTTGTATCGCTGTACCTAAAAGAGGCATCACATAATTGCAGATTTTAGTTCTCACGAGAATTCAAGAAAAGACGCTTAGGCGTCTTTTTTATGTCTTATTTCAGTGATCAAAAGAATAGAATGAAATTAATTACGAATGATAACTATTATTGTTTGCAATAATCATTAGAGCTAATTACAATACATGCAAATGAAAGTGATTCGTATTTGTATTGGTGCAGTAAGATGAAAAACAAAATTTCTGTTTTATCAACATTGGCAATGGTCAGTTTTTGTAACCTTGCTCAGGCTGATGATCAACCCTCTGTTATTAACTTTAACAAACAACAGCAACAAATTGAAAAGCTTCAAAGTGAACTTAGACAATTAAGTCTAGCCGTATCCTCAACAAGTCATAAAGATCAGCTAAATTATTCAGCCGTCAAAAATTGGCACATTACCTCTTATGGCAGTGTACTTTATAAAACGGAAGATGTTTTTCGTAACACGCAAGACACACAACCACAAAAGCGCAGCATAACTGATGTCGAACGCGTTGTTTTAGAATTTGGTTATCGGTTTGATCCCCAATGGCAAGTTGAAATAGAGTTAGAGTACGAACATGGTGGTACGGGCGCAGCATTAGAATATGATGGCTTCGAAGAATTCGGCGAATTTGAAACTGAGATAGAAGCGGGTGGTGAAGTTCTGGTTGAAAAATTAGAACTCAAATATGCTTACAATGACTACTTTGCTATTAAACTTGGCAGAATATTTGTCCCTGTGGGTTTAGGGACTGAGTTACACAAACCTGATCAATATTTTACTACCCAGCGTCATTGGAGTGAATCAACACTTATCCCCCAAGTTTGGCATGAAACCGGGATTAACTTCACTGCAAATTGGCAAGGACTTAAGGCGCAAGCTTTACTGACGACAGGCCTTAATTCTGAATACTTTCGTACTTATCGCTGGGTAGCCAGTGGTCACCAAAAAAGATTCGAAACGATCAATGCCGACGACTTAGCGTTAACGCTTCGAGTAGATTATGGCGACCTTAAAAAAGGCTCAGGGATAGGCGCTAGTTTTTACAGCGGTAACACCAGTGGTAATCGCAATAATACCAATAATATTTCAGCGGATGGCCATTTATCCATTATCGGGCTCAATGGCGTTTATCGTTATCAAGATTGGACGCTACGAGGTCAGTATTTATTCGGCAAATTAGATGACAGCTTAGCCATTACTGCCGCTAATAAAACAACGCCAGGATTAAAGCCAGGTAACTTTGCTCAATTAGGTAGTGAAGCTGAGTCAGCATTTCTAGAAGTCGCCTATAACAGTCAATTTCTGCTTGGTCTTAGCAAACCTTTGTATCTATTTACTTCATATGATTATGCCAACCCTATTAAAGAAGTAGCAGGGGGCTTAGCTACCTCTCGTTTTGATATTAAAGAAATTGCCATCGGTGTGAACTACATACCAATAAAAAATGTGGTACTTAAAGCTCAGTTTGCTGAAAAATCTTATGCACAAAACAACCTTAATAATACCCAAAGTTTTAGCCTATCGATGGGCTATTATTTTTCAATATAACCATCAGTTTAAAAGACGACTGTAAATTTAAAGGAATTAAAAATGTCATTGAAAACTTCACTCTTCGCAACGACCACAGCAATATTAATGTTATCTGCATGTGGTGGTAGCAGTTCTTCGCAGTCAATACCTGTTATAGAAGAACCATCAGGCTTCGCGTTTGATGCAACAGCTATGATAAGTAATATAACAAACGATATTATTGTTGAAGGTTATAACGACCTGAACACCAAAGCAGAGATCTTTCACTTAGCGACCTTGTCATTATTAAATTCTCCGAGCCAAGAAACATTATTGGCAACTCAACAAGCATGGCAAACAGTTCGCCAACCTTGGGAGCAAGGAGAAGCTCATATTTTTGGACCAGTAGATGCCTTATCTATAGATCCTCACTTAGATACCTGGCCATTAAATACCAGTGATCTGCAAAGTTTATTAGCAACACAAAGTGGTTTTAATGCCGAGGTTATCAAGTTATTTAACGACGATGTTCAGGGCTTTCATACCATGGAGTTTCTACTTTTTGGCGATGGCTTAACCGATAATGCTAAAGCGATAGATGAAATGACAGCGTTAGAGCGTGAATATTTAGCTGCTACTGCAGAAGTGTTTCGTGAATATACCCAATCGCTTTTTGATGCATGGACGGTTAGACATGATGCCAATGATACAAACTCATTACCCTACCAAGAATTTTTGCTGATACCAGGTAATGACATTTATGCGTCTGAACTAGGCGTCGTAGAAGAATTAATTAATGGCATGATAGGTATTGTTGATGAAGTCGCTAACGGAAAAATTGCTGAACCCTTTGGTAGTGATATTAACTCAACGGATACCTCGTTAGTTGAATCACAATACAGTTGGAATTCACTGGCTGATTTCACAAATAATATTCAAGGGGTTAAAAATGTTTACCTAGGGACCACAAATTCACAAGCTGTGACCGATGTAGGAATTATTAATTTCGTTCAAGCCGCGGATAGTGCTTTAGCTATTCGCATCGATACCGAAATAACGACAGCAATAACAGCAATTAAAGCGATTTCAGGTGAAAATGATATGCCGTTCAGGCAAGCAATTAATGATGTAGAAGCACGTGTTCGTATTCAAGCCGCTATTGATGCTTTAAGTATTTTACAAACATCATTAGAGAGTGATGTGCTTATATTGTTGAATAACTGGAATAACTAACAGTGATTTAGTTGCTAACCGACCCCTAAAGGATGTAAGCCGTGCAAGGATGCACTTCCCTTTAATTTATAAATAGAACAAAACTTATGTTAAATATGAATAATATAAACAAGGGTTTAATAATTACGATTAATCTTTTACTGGCAACATTATTTCTTAGTGCCTGTAATCGTGAGAGTCAGTCAAATGATAATGCTGTTGTTGAACCTGATTACCCTGATTATACTTTTGTTGAAAACCTAGGTGATAAAGCGACAGCATTTGATGCTAGTGATTCAGGGCATGGCTTTTCAACTCCAATAACGACCTTAACTGACGCTGAACTAAACCAACACCTGACTGGCGATGCTAATTTTGAAATGGCGTTTACAACAGCGCCAAATATGGAACACCCTGAATTAGATGGTTTGGGACCGGTTTTTAATAATCAAAATTGTAACTCATGCCACCAGCGTGATGGTCGTCCATCTACATTAACCATTCCACAAGACCAAGATCGTATTTTATTAGGCGCTAATGCCGGTATTTTTTTGAGAATGAGTATTGAAGACGGTGAATGCACAGCGCCGTCAATTAATAATAACTATTGTCAAAATAAGCCTGTGCAAGGTTTTGGTACCCAGCTATTTCATCGAGGTGTGTTAAAAGCACGGGCTGATTGGCAAGATCACCCTTTTGTTGGTCAAGCCGATGTTTATTTAGCTTATGAATTTAAAACAATAACGTATGCCAATGGTGATACGGTTGAATTAAAGAAACCGGTATTTACCATTGAAAATGCTTACGATGTTGGCGACGGTCAACAACGCGATAGTGCGATTATGCAGGTTGATGTGCGTTATAGCCCACGTAATGGCATGCCAATCTTTGGTTTAGGTTTGTTAGAGCTCATCGCCGAAGCGGATATATTAGCGTTAAGTGATGAGCTAGACACCAATAACGATGGTATTTCAGGTCGTCCTAATTGGGTTTTCGACCCAATTAAAGCGAAAAACAAAGATCTTATACCTGTATCACTTGGACGCTTTGGCTGGAAAGCAAGCACACCCAGTGTTCGTGTTCAGTCTCTGGGGGCATTACGGGGTGATATGGGAATTACCAATCCGTTATTTCCACAGGAGAGCATCGCTAATTCACCTTTGCATGAAAGCTATTTAACGCGGACAGGTTTTATTGATACCGGTGTTGATGAACAAGGAGGTAGTGAAGCAAGCCAAGAGTTCTCAGATGATGTTGTTTTTTATGCGGAAACATTAGCGGTGCCATCAAGACGCAATGTAAATAATGAAATGGTAATTGCCGGCGCACAATTATTTGAAGAGGTCGGTTGTGTGTCTTGCCATCAACCAGACTTTACTACGATAAGTGGTGATATTTTGGTGGGGGGAGTACCTGCACCTGAGTCATTAAAAGGACAACATATTTACCCCTTCACAGACATGTTATTACACGATTTAGGCGCAGAATTAGCAGATAATCGTCGTGATTTTATGGCAACAGGCAATGAGTGGAAAACTCGACCACTGTGGGGAATAGGGTTAACTAAAACAGTGAATCCTGCCGCAGGTTTTTTACATGATGGTCGAGCGAGTACGGTAGAAGAAGCAATACTTTGGCATGGCGGTGAAGCGCAACAAGCTACCGACAAGTTTATGGCATTAAGTGTTAATGAACGTGAGCAACTAGTCTCTTTTGTTATGTCTTTATAAGTCAGCGCCGCGCCGACAATGTTATTATTTCTCCAGAAGAAGTGGGCTTTGCGCAAAGCATCACTTATTCAAGGCGTTAAAGAGTTACTTTAACGCCTTATTTTTTAAAAAACGAGTGAGTAAATCGTAAGTTATAGTCTAAAAAAATACGTGTCTTATTAACCGTCTTCCTTTAAGTGATATTATTTTTTTAAAAAGCGGGATGGTGATTCAACAGGATCAGCCTTTAATCGTAAGTTATAGTCTAAACGATGCGTGTCTTATTAACCGTCTTCCTTTAAATGATATTATTTTCTAAAAAACGGCGTAGTAAATCGTAAGTTATAGTCTAAACGATGCGTGTCTTATTAACCGTCTTCCTTTAAATGATATTATTTTCTAAAAAACGGTGTAGTAAATCGTAAGTTATAGCCTAAAAACGCTGTAGATCTTTACTTATACACCACTTATTAATTCTTTTTTCAAAATACTGCTCGACGAAAATGCTGAGTTTTCAGGTAACTGTGTGTGTCCTGCTAAGAGATAAATGACTTTCTGTCCATTCTCTGCGAGTTCAAGTGCATGTTGAAAATTAATAAGTATTGATGAAGTAATACTTTGTGGATACTTTTCAGCATCACGGCGTATATATTCAATTAGGTCGATATTAACGTCATCGTCATAAAATACCGCTTCAGCAAATTGCATTTCTCGGTGAGTCTGTAGGGTTAATTTATCTGGATTACCATCTAATGTATGAACAAAGACAATTTCACCTACCGGCGGTGTAATTTCTTTCTTTATGCTGGCAATAAGCTGTTGTTCAGCTTCGGGTATATTACCTTGTAAAATCTGCTCACCGATAGGCCCTCTTAATACGCTTTCCCAGAAGGTCCTACGGTTGCGAAGCCCTCTTACTCTTGCTTTAACATGATCTCGAAATTTAAAAGAGAAATCTGCAAGCCTACCGTAGCCATTAGGTAGGGTTTTTTCAATTTGTTCTCTAAGCATCCTTAACAGTATAGGGGCACTTCCAGAGCTAGACATAGCGATAATCATCGGTGCGCGATCTATGATTGCTGGCGTGATGTAAGTACAGAGTTCAGGTTGGTCAACAACATTGGTGAGAATGTTGAGCGGTTGTGATTCACCAGCAACCGCTTTATTGACTTCGCCATCGTCGGTAGCTGCAATCACTAAGTTCATGCCAATTAAATGGCCGCTTTGGTAATTGTGAGCGAGCCAATGTAGATCATGGCCATCGACTAATCGTTTCACACTTTCAGATAAGCTTGCAGCCATAACCGTAATGTTAGTGGTACTTTTTAGCAATAATTCAATTTTACGTGCCGCGACATCACCACCACCAATGATCATTGCCGATATGTTTTTACCCTCAAGAAAAATGGGGAAATATTTCATTTAAATAACCTATATTGTCTTTAATCTGTGTATGAGCCTAAACAATTGCGTTAAGACGGTAATGATAAAAGTTTTTCACTGATGGCTAAACCATTACTGTCGCCGTAGATGAACTGTCCGGGAATAAAATGAATGCCGGCAAAAGTAATGGGAATATTTACTTCACCAATACCTAGTTTCTCAGTTTTAATTGGGCAACAACCCAATGCTTTTACACCTAGTTTTAGCGTGGCAATCGTACCCGCATCACGAATACAGCCATTAATGACCATTCCTTGCCAACCATTTTTAACCGCTTTTTCAGCAAGCATGTCACCTAACAGTGCACGTGTGGTACTTGCTTTACCATCAATAACCATGACTTTACCTGTGCCGTCAGTATCTACCAAGGCTTTGACTTTTGAATTGTCATTAAAACAAGACACGGTGACTATTTCCCCATAAAAAATGTTATTTTTGCCATAGTCAGTAAATAGCGGTTGTGCCAGTGTTAATGCGTTAGGGTAAATGTCATATAAATCAGGGAGAAGATCGAGCATCGTAGAGTTCCTTATTAGGCCAGAGGGAATAATTATCCTAGCAATACTCTAGCAGAAGTCTTTGTAGGTATTAACTAACAAATGCTAAACTAGTGAAAAATTTATAGTGAGCACCTCCCATGCCTTGGATACAACTTCGCTTGAGTGCGAATGAAGACACATCAGAAAAATATAGTGATTGGTTAAGTGCTTGTGGCGCGCAAGCCGTGACGTTTATCGACGCCCAAGATACCCCTATTTATGAGCCGCTTCCGGGTGATGAAGTTATCTATTGGCACAATACCGTGGTAATGGGCTTATTCGATGCCAGCCATGACATGGATAAAACCATTACTTATTTGAAAAGTATCCATCCAGATAAAAACAATATGGCTTACAAGTTAGAGCAACTTGAAGATAAAGATTGGGAAAGAGAGTGGATGGACAACTTCCATCCAATGAAATTCGGTGAGCGTTTATGGATTTGTCCAAGCTGGCGCGAAGTTCCTGATCCAACCGCGATTAATGTTATGCTTGATCCAGGTTTAGCGTTTGGCACAGGCACCCATCCAACCACGGCATTATGTTTAACCTGGTTAGACGGATTAGATTTAGTCGGTAAAACTGTAGTTGATTTTGGTTGTGGTTCAGGAATTTTATCGCTGGCGGCACTTAAGCTAGGCGCGAAAAAAGTCATTGGTATTGATATTGATCCACAAGCATTACAAGCAAGTAAAGCAAATGCTGAGCGCAACGGTATTGCAGACCGTTTAGAACTTTTCTTACCAAAAGATCAGCCAAGTTTTAAAGCTGATGTGGTTGTCGCTAATATTTTAGCCGGACCATTACGTGAATTAGCGCCAACGATTATTGAATTTGTTGCACCAAATGGTCACCTTGCACTGTCAGGTGTTTTAGAAGAACAGGCCAATGAACTGCAAAATATTTATAGTCAGTGGTGTGAAATGGATGCCATTGCTGTTCAAGATGAATGGGTTCGTCTTTCAGGTAAAAAAAATTAGTCAAAAACCCTGTTATTAATTGAGCAGTATTCGTTAGCTATTTGTACAAATTCTGCTCACATCAATAGTTTGCAAAAAGTCAATATTAAAAACGCAAAAAAAAGCAAGAATTGTTCAATTTATATGCTTTTCAATTCCCTTAAAAACACGTAAACTTAGCGCCCTTTTGAATAGTAGCTCAAAAAAACAGCAACATGAATATAGGTTCGTATACTTTATCAAGTAATGTAATGCTTGCTCCAATGGCCGGAATAACCGACCAACCTTTTCGACAACTGTGTTGTCAAATGGGAGCAGGGTTAGCCGTGTCAGAAATGATTTCGTCTAATCCCAAAGTATGGCATACCGAAAAATCTAAGCGACGAAGTATTCATAGTGAATTTGCAGGTATTCGTTCGGTACAAATTGCCGGTTCAGATCCTGAAGAGTTAGCGTTTGCTGCTAAAGTTAATGTTGAAAATGGCGCACAAATTATAGATATTAATATGGGCTGTCCTGCTAAAAAGGTCAATAAAAAGCTCGCGGGTTCTGCATTATTAAAAGAACCTAAATTAGTTGAAGAAATAGTGCGAAGTGTTGTTGATGCGGTAAACGTGCCAGTAACACTTAAAATTCGTACCGGCTGGTGTGAGAACACTCGCAACGGCATTGAAATTGCTAAAATTGCTGAGCACAACGGTATTCAGTCTTTAGTCGTTCATGGTCGCACCCGTAATGATTTTTATAAAGGGGATGCGGAATACGAAACGATAAAAGCCATCAAGCAAGCGGTTAGTATTCCCGTTGTGGCTAATGGCGATATTACCAGCGCAATCAAAGCGGCGCAGGTATTAAATTTTACTGGGGCTGATGCCGTAATGGTGGGTCGTGGTGCCCAAGGGAAACCTTGGATTTTTCGAGAGATTAATCATTTCTTGAAAACGGGTGAACATTTGTCTGCCCCCTCATTGGAAGAGATTTGTCCGATAGTTATTGGGCATGTAAAGGACTTACACAACTTTTACGGTGACTTTATGGGTGTTCGTTTTGCTCGTAAGCACGTTGCTTGGTATATGCTCGCGTATGATCAAGAGAAAAAATTTCGTTCTGTTTTTAATGCGTTAGAGTCATCTACCGATCAACTTGATGCATTAGAACTGTATTTTGATAATTTAAATTAACTAGAAAGAGTCTGAACTTTATGTTTGAACAAAATATTTCATCACCATTCGTTACTGGCAAGATCCAAACTCAAGCTGAGTATTCTCCATTACGTACTCAAGCTAAACAAGCTATCAGTAACTACTTATCGCAATTAAATGGTAATGATGTAGATGATATGTACGACCTTGTACTTTCTGAAATCGAAGCGCCAATGTTAGAAGAAGTTATGAAGTATACGCGCGGTAACCAAACACGTGCAGCTAACTTGTTAGGTATCAACCGTGGTACTTTACGTAAGAAGCTTAAAAAATACGGCATGAACTAAAAAATAGACAGGTTGTCCCTGTCAATCGAAAGCACCCTAGGGTGCTTTCTTTATTTCTAGCTAAGGGGTTTTCTTCAGCTAGCTACTCATTACTGAGTAAAGGATTTATTTTAAAAAATCACTGCCAAGGACAAATGTCAACGGCCAGACAATTAAACTAACTTTAAGGTTAACAATAAAGCAATGGATACTCCACGCCCAATCAAACGTGCATTATTAAGTGTTTCTGATAAAACAGGTATTGTCGATTTCGCTCGTAGTTTAGCGCAAAAAGGTGTTGATATTTTATCAACCGGCGGCACAGCAAAATTATTAGCTGATAATGGTATACAAGTTACTGAAGTTTCTAAATACACAGGTCACCCTGAAATTATGGACGGTCGTGTTAAAACACTTCATCCAAAAGTTCATGGCGGAATTTTAGCGCGCCGTGGTATGGATGAAGCCGTTATGGCTGAAAACGATATTAGCGCGATTGATCTTGTTGTCGTTAACCTTTACCCATTTGCTAACGCAGTTAGTGATGAAAACTGTAGCTTAGAAAACGCGATTGAGAATATTGATATCGGTGGACCCACTATGGTTCGTGCAGCGGCAAAAAATCATAAAGACGTGACGATTATTGTTAATGCTCACGATTATGAGCGCGTATTAGCAGAAATGAATAGTAACGATGATTCATTAACGTATAACACACGCTTTGACTTAGCTATTGCTGCCTATGAACATACTGCCGCTTACGACGGTATGATCGCAAATTACTTTGGCAAAATGCTTAGTGCGCGAAGTGGTGAAAAAAGCGAAGTTAACTTTAAAGAAAAAAACAAATTTCCACGCACCTTTAACAGTCAGTTTATTAAAACTGAAGATTTACGTTACGGTGAAAACTCGCATCAGGATGCTGCTTTTTATGTCGAAGCAAATCCTGAAGAAGCATCGGTTTCAACGGCTAAGCAATTACAAGGCAAAGCGCTTTCTTATAACAATATAGCTGACACGGATGCCGCTTTAGAATGTGTTAAAGAATTTGATGAGCCGGCGTGTGTTATCGTTAAACATGCTAACCCTTGTGGTGTTTCTATTGGTGACAATATCTTAGCCGCTTACGAAGGTGCTTATCGTACAGATCCTACCTCAGCATTTGGTGGCATTATCGCCTTCAACCGTGAATTAGATGCCGACACAGCAGAAGCTATTGTTTCTCGCCAGTTTGTCGAAGTTATTATCGCGCCAAGTGTTTCAGAAGCTGCGGCACAAATTGTTGCTGCTAAACCTAACTTACGTTTATTAGCCTGTGGTGAATGGTCGACCAAAACTACCGGTTTTGATCTTAAACGTGTTAATGGTGGCTTATTGGTTCAAGACAGAGACCAAGGAAAAGTGACCAGCGATGATTTGAAAGTTGTTACTAAACGCCAACCCACTGCTGATGAAATGCGTGACTTACAATTCTGTTGGAAAGTAGCGAAATACGTGAAATCTAATGCGATTGTTTACGTTAAAAATAGCATGACTATTGGTGTCGGTGCCGGTCAAATGAGCCGAGTTTACTCAGCTAAAGTTGCTGGTATCAAAGCTGCAGATGAAAACTTAGAAGTTAAAGGTTCAGTCATGGCATCTGATGCATTCTTTCCATTTCGTGATGGTTTAGATGCTGCCGCTGAAGCGGGCATTACTGCTGTTATTCAACCGGGCGGTTCTATGCGTGATAATGAAGTTATTGCCGCTGCCGATGAACATAACATAGCTATGGTGTTCACCGGAATGCGTCACTTCCGCCATTAAGTAGGTTTGCTTATCGTTGGTTAAATAAAATTATTCGTTGGAAGTGCTCAAGTAGATAAACTACGCTCCGCGCTTCCGCTTTTAATTTTCACTAACCAGCTTAAAGCATTTCCAAATAACGGCTTTATTAGCCTTGTTGATAAAATGTTACACTTCAACAAGGTTAAATACTTTTCTTTTATCCCCCTTATCTGTTTCTTCTTTTAAAATCTGCTATAACATGTCGAGTTAACCTTTATTCTTGATATGGAAAAGCAAATGAAAACAATAAAAACTTTATTATCAGCTTCAATCATTAGCCTGTCATTAGCCAGCGTTTCTTACGCTGATCAAGCCATGCAACCTATGGCTAATACACAGTTAGCCCAAGCGGTTGCTAGTGAACATAGATCAGCGGCTAATAAAATACGTGATGAATACCGTCATCCACAACAAACCTTAGAATTTTTTGGTTTTAATTCATCAATGACTGTTGTTGAGATAACACCTGGTGGTGGTTGGTACACTGAAATTTTAGCCCCAGCGTTAAAAGGCAAAGGAAAGTTAATCGGTGCTCATTATCCTGATACCGGTGAAGACAACTATTACAGTAATTCCCGTAAAAATTTAGTAAAAAAATTGGCTAGTCATGAGATGTTTAGTGAAGTTGAACTCTCTAACTTTGTGCCTAAGAAAGCCAGTGAATTAGCCCCCGCTGGTTCTGCGGATATGGTACTTACTTTTCGTAATTTACATAACTGGGGAGAAGAAGGTGTTAGCCAAGTATTTATTGATGCCTTTAAGGCATTAAAAACTGGTGGTATTTTAGGTGTCGTTGAACATCGTTTACCAAAAGGCGCAACAGCTAACGATATGAATAGCGGCTATGTTTCTGTGGAAAAGACAATTGCACAAGCTGAAGCTGCTGGATTTACTTTTATTGCCAGTAGTGAAGTAAATGCTAATGCTAAAGACAAAGCAAGTTATGAAAAAGGTGTCTGGACATTACCCCCGTCACTTGCATTAAAAGATAAAGATAGAGAAAAATATCTGGCTATCGGTGAAAGTGATCGAATGACTTTAAAATTTGCAAAAGTAGCTAAATAATCTTAAGACTTGCGCCATAACTTCCCTTATAATGGCGCAAGTTTTTTAGCATATTTTCTAGCAAATAAAGTAGGGTTAAGATAAATGAATGTTTTAGTAATAGGTAGTGGTGGTCGTGAACATGCACTCGCATGGAAAGCTGCACAATCATCACAAGTAGAAAAAGTATTTGTTGCACCAGGTAATGCCGGTTCAGCAACAGAAAATAAAGTAGAAAATGTTGCCATATCCGCTGGCGATACTGCTGCACTAGTCGACTTTGCTAAAACTCAAAACATTACTCTAACGATTGTTGGCCCAGAGCAGCCACTTGTTGACGGCGTTGTTGATGCCTTTCAAGCCGAGGGGTTAACTATTTTTGGTCCAAGTGCTAAAGCGTCACAACTTGAAGGTTCAAAAGCATTTACTAAAGACTTCTTAGCTCGTCACAACATTCCTACAGGCTGGTACCAAAATTTTACTGAAATAGAAGCTGCGTTAGCTTATGTTCGTGAAAAAGGCGCACCTATTGTTATTAAAGCTGATGGCTTAGCAGCTGGTAAAGGCGTTATTGTCGCAATGACATTGCCAGAAGCTGAAGACGCTATTAAAGATATGCTTGCTGGTAATGCTTTTGGAGATGCCGGGCATCGTGTTGTCATCGAAGAATTTTTAGATGGTGAAGAAGCGAGCTTTATTGTTATGGTTGATGGCAAAAATGTTTTAGCCATGGCAACAAGTCAAGATCATAAGCGTGCTTATAATAATGACGAAGGACCAAATACAGGTGGTATGGGCGCTTATTCACCAGCGCCAGTAGTTACCGCTGAACTTCATCAACGTATTATGGATGAAGTCATATATCCTACAGTGCAGGGTATGGCTAAAGAAGATGCCCCTTATACTGGTTTCTTATATGCTGGCTTAATGATAGATGCGACAGGTACGCCAAAAGTGATTGAATACAACTGTCGATTTGGTGATCCAGAAACACAACCTATTATGATGCGTTTAAAGTCTGATATCGTTGAGTTATGTTTACTAGCCTGTGCTGGTAAGTTAGATACAGCGACTATTGATTTTGATCCACGTCCAGCTGTCGGTGTAGTATTAGCGGCCGGCGGTTATCCAGGCACTTACGCCAAAGGTAAAGTGATTTCAGGTTTAGAAACTAACCAGCATCCCGACAGAAAAACATTCCATGCGGGCACCACTGAAATTAATGGTGAGATAGTGACGGCTGGCGGTCGAGTGCTTTGTGCTACTGCATTAGGCGAAACGGTTACACAAGCGCAAAAATCTGCCTATGCTTTATTACACGAAATAAGCTGGGAAGAAGTACAATTCAGAACAGATATTGCCTATCGTGCAATCGCTAGAGAACAAAGTTAACTTATACTTTTTAAGTGTTGAAATGAAAGCCTCTTTTAAGAGGCTTTTTTATTAGCTAAAATCCACGAATATCTCAAGATCCCCTACAGTAAACTGAAATGATCATTGTTAGGTTTTGTTTAGTTATAACTGATAAAAAATTAATAATTACTGTAGTAGCTTTAATAAAGCTCAATAACAACGCGGTATGTATGTTAATTGACCGAACGATCGATTATTTCAAATTTATGACAAAAAAGGGTTGACGCCCAGCGAGAAATGTCTAGAATGCGCTCCAGTTCCAAGGGGTAACCCAAACGAACGTTTTGATAAGTTATCTACATCACTTTAGAGTAAAGTAGTTAACTTAACGTTTTATAGATAAGGTTTGAATCTTCGAAAAGAAACTTCAAATTAAATTAAATAAAACGTTGACATCAAAACTGAG
>NZ_JACGVR010000063.1:0-2251 GCF_014077325.1 Colwellia sp. BRX8-5 | reverse complement strand
GTTCACCACAGTGATATCTATCAAATAAAAGGAGAAAGTTACCGAAAAAAACAAGCTATGCAACTAAATTCAAATACCGGCCAAGTTAATTGACGCCAACCGGACAAGTTAGTTGACGTCTAATAGTCCCTTTGGCAAGAGGGCTAGATATGGTAGCAAATGGTGATTGCGATATGTTACCAGAATACCTATTTTCAAAAAATTCAGAAAAAGATTTTGAATATGCTACTCAAGCAACTTTTTCATACACAGCAGCCTTTATCGTTAGGCACGACGATCCTTGGATCTATAATGGTGTAAAATCTATCAAAGGAAAACGTATCGCAACGGGGCCAGGCTGGGACTACAGTTCATTGAGTGTCGACTATCAAAATTACATCACTAATCTGAATAATGCGAGTTTTGTTGAAGTACTCTCTGGTAATGATGATGTAGTTGAACGAATTTTACACATGATCAAAGAAAGTAGAGTCGACTTATATGCTGATAATATACTTGTTCTTCAGTACGTTATGAATAGACTAAATTTGAATGATGAGCTTAAGATTGTTCAGCCCGGCTTAGAAAAAAAAATGGTTGAAATGCCTATTTTCTCAAAAAAAATTCCAACAACAAAAAGACAAGAACTTATAAAAATTTGGAATGAAGGGCGCTTATCAATAAAAGGTAAAAAAGAAGAAATGTTTATCAATAAATATAACGTAACATTTTAATAAATCGACAGTCCGTTGAACGCTTACCTTCCAAAGTTACTAAGACACCCATGATAACTTTTATTTTTGATTTTTTAGATGAGTTAGGCAGTATCATCCCATATATATCGAGAGCGATAGTAGGTAGTTATGTTTATTATTAGATATGTACTCGTGATGCTGTATTGTATTTGTGTTTATAACTTTTCAAGAAGCAATAGAAGTTTTAATAATTGGTTATTCGATTATATTTCCCCTAGGCAACAAGCTAGCATGCTTAAAAATTGTGGAATACAATGGTTGCTACTGGATTTTGAAGGTTCCAAAAATACAGAATCTTTAAAAACTTGTTTTGAAGAGTTTAGCGAAGATATTTTTAATAGCCCTAGACTTTCAAAAATAACCCTACGCATACGCAACAGTATGAAAGAATAAAAAGGATTAGAATAGTTTAAAATCACAACGGTGAACGACCCCTTGTGGCCCCCCCTAGAGTTGACCTAAAAACTGGAAAATATTAGGGTCTTCATAGAGAGAAAAGTTATCAAGACACCCATGATAATTCTTTATTACCTCATATCCACATTTATGATTCAATTGAATCAAACAGCTATAAAAGATAGGATAATAGAATTAACTTCAAGTAAATATAAGTTATTTTATTTAAAGTAAGTAGGCTGAAAATTATAAAGCCTCGTTACGATTAAAAACTTGTTAGGAACGGTCTTTTTTCGTGCCTCTACTGAAAGGTCTCTTATACACAACTTTCAGGCTGTCATTAATAGTATTTCTTTAATTTTTTGGAATTAATCCATATGAAAAATCAATCTGGTTTCACTCTGATTGAACTTGTAGTGGTTATTGTTATCTTAGGGATTTTGTCAGCGGTAGCTGTTCCTAAATTTATAAGCATACGAAGTGATGCTCAACAATCCGCAATGGATGAATTAAAGGGCGCCTTAGAGTCAGCTAGCACGCTAGTTAACGCTAAGGCCATAGTTGAAGGACTTGGTAATTTGCAAGATGCAGAACTATCATCAGGAATAAAGATTCATTGGGGATATCCTTCCAATACACAGACAAACATAAGATTAGTTCTAGATTTCACTGAAGGCGCTGATTGGGAGTTAACTGGTTCATCACCAGTTATTTTTACATTTTTGAGTGATACAGAAGGTATGCTGGCTGATGCTATAAAAGCAGATGATACACTTTGTAAGTTGACCTATAAGCAAGCTAATAAAGGTCAACGACCAGTAATTTCCATTTCAGGTTGCGCCGACTAATTCCCGAAAGCATGTGCAACAGTGAGAATTACTATGCCACCCA
The DNA here is from genome assembly GCF_014077325.1 of Colwellia sp. BRX8-5. Classification (NCBI taxonomy): domain Bacteria; kingdom Pseudomonadati; phylum Pseudomonadota; class Gammaproteobacteria; order Alteromonadales; family Colwelliaceae; genus Colwellia; species Colwellia sp. BRX8-5. The sequence continues at coordinate 230 of NZ_JACGVR010000063.1, read as the reverse complement.
TGATAATGCTGCACAATAATAATGCTCTGAAAAACAGCTATCCATTGGTCAGCAACAATGCATGTACTGCATCTTGTAAGCTTTTGCCTATCGATTTTTATAGAAGTTGATTAAATGAATGAATTTCAGGCAAGCTTTACTTCTCCCCCAAGGTAGCTGTATTTTTCTTGCTGTTTTTGAATGTAGCTATGTTTACGCGCTATTCAAACAAGCTTGGGCATTTGCTTTAC
>NZ_JACGVR010000062.1:0-2378 GCF_014077325.1 Colwellia sp. BRX8-5 | reverse complement strand
TATTAGACGTCAACTAACTTGTCCGGTTGGCGTCAATTAACTTGGCCGGTATTTGAATTTAGTTGCATAGCTTGTTTTTTTCGGTAACTTTCTCCTTTTATTTGATAGATATCACTGTGGTGAACAAGTCTGTCGATAGCAGCAACAGTCATCATGTTGTCACCAAATATACTATCCCACTCACTGAATGCTTGATTCGATGTGATCAACAAACTGCCTCGTTCATAACGATGTGCAATCAGTTCAAACAACACCTGACTTTCACTATCAGTCTTTTTCACATAGCCGATATCATCTAATATCAACAGCTCATATTTATCGAGTTTTCTTAGGGCATCAGTTAAGCCCAACGTTTCTTTTGCACGTTGGAGTTCTTGAACAATAGCTGTACTAGTGCTGAATTTAACGCGCACTGCTTTTTCAAGTAATGAGTAACCAATAGCACACGCTAAGTGAGTTTTCCCTAAACCACTAGCACCAAACAATAAGATATTATGGCCTTGTCTAAGCCAGTCAATCTGATTAACTTTTTGTTTCATTTGCAGTGACGTAATACCTTCTATTTCGTCAAATTTATATTGATGTAGTTGTTTACCTACGGGTAATTTACTCTCTTTAAGTAACCGTTTTAATCGACTTTCATGACGATGATTAGCTTCAAGTTCACATAGCTCGGCAAGGAATAATTCAGGCTCCCACTCCTGTGAAACAGCCTTTTGGGCAAGGACTTCCCATTCTTTGGCTATCGCACTTAAGCGCAGCTCTTTCAGTAATATTGGTAAGCTTAGAATATTAGCCATGTAACCCTCCAAGCAAACTATCGTAATCACTTATTTGATGTTGATGACTGACAATGTTTGGTATGACGAGCGTGCTAGGGGCAAACAATTTACGGCACATATCAATAGATATAAACTTACCTTGCTCGTGGTTTTTCAAGACATAACGACCAAGGGCATGCTCGCAATTATAGTTATGAGCGAGTAACAATAATTCAACCATATAACGACAGTCTTTATCGCTAACATGCTCTGCTGTTAACTGCTGCCACAACAAACTGAAGTCACCTTCTGGGATCAAATCTTCTCGTAACTGCGAGTATTTGAACGCATTGGGCTTTTTCGCAAGTGAGTGGATCACATGTTTATAATCTACTGCTCGTGATCTTAAGTGTCCTTGAGCATAGACTCTAGACAGGGATAACGTTTTTTCATGACCAAGAAATAAATCCAGCCGAGTATCATAAATGTGTACAAGTAATCGATGACTAATTAATCTAGAAGGTACGGTATACGTCACACGTTTAACACTGATGGTGCTGCTAGAGGTAACTTTAACGTATTGTTCGCAGAAGTCGTTGGTACGACGTTTAGGCAAATCATTTAAGTGCTTGCGCTCTTCATCAAATCGAGTTTTGCATTGGCGATTAATTTTGGCGACAATTACATCAAGAAACGATTGGTACTCGGTAATTGTCGCGAAATCACGACTGCCACGTAGTCGTAATTGCTGATCTACTTTTCGTTTTAAATGGCTATGTGCCACTTCAATCGCACCATTTTCATGAGCTACACCTTTATTGTTACGCGTTGCAACAACGCTATAGTGAGCACATAGCTTTTGATAGCGTTCAGTTAACGTTTCCTGTTCATAATGATTATTGAATGCAGCACTTAAGCTATCGGTTCGGTGTGTCTGTGGTACACCACCACTGCGCCAAAATGCATTTTGTAAACCTGTAGAGAGTGATTCGAAACTTTCACCGCCAAAGACAAGTTGAGCATACGTCCAGCCACTGAACACTAACTTGTAATGAAAAAGCTTATGAGAAAATGCTTGGCCTGCAATAGATATTTCAAGTTTGTTCATCCAAGTGTAATCAGATATCCCCATAAACCCTGGCATGTACTTTTGACGAAAGATAACTTCTTGCTCTGGCCCTTCAGTTGCCAACCACTTTTTGACTCGACGTTGTAACGTACGTAAATGATTGTGACCAAATTTACCTGGCATGAGTGTATCGAGCTGATCTAATAACGTTATGGGTTGAAGTTCAGGATCTGCTTTGAGCAATGGCACTAGATGCTCTTCAAACGCACCATTAAATGGATCTTTGCGTGTTCGATAAACCCTAGGGAGATGTGTGGTTGAATGCTGGCCGGATTCGATACGCCGAGCTGTACGCTCTGACATACCAGATTGGGCAGCGGCTGCTGTTTGTTTATGATCATTACGATAAGACATATATAAATTAACCTGTTGCTTGGTTATGGGTTTTCCAGACATATCTTTCTCTATTGAATTTGATATATCTAAAGTGTACCAAAACCGGTCAACCTAATTGTCGCGACCCGGCCAAGCTAATTGTCGCCTAATAG
>NZ_JACGVR010000106.1:0-331 GCF_014077325.1 Colwellia sp. BRX8-5 | reverse complement strand
TTTTATAGATAAGGTTTGAATCTTCGAAAAGAAACTTCAAATTAAATTAAATAAAACGTTGACATCAAAACTGAGAAGCGTATCATGCGCATCTCGCTTCAGGCAAGGCCTGCAGCAACGGAGCAACGCTCCAAAGGTATAAACGAATGGGTTTTATATCTAACTCTTTACGTTAAGTAAATGAGTTTTTCTTTAACAATTAGTTATCATGCAATTTGTGTGGACACTCACATTACATTGATTTTACATAGTCGGTTCTTAATTCTCTAACGAGAGGCAAGGAAAGACGTAAAACAGTTTAATAATGATGTCACACAGATTAAGTATTAAT
>NZ_JACGVR010000068.1:0-1645 GCF_014077325.1 Colwellia sp. BRX8-5 | reverse complement strand
TTCTTCTAATTTGTTATCATGTAATTTGTGTAGACACTCGTGAAACCGAAGTTTCCATTAAACTGTTTTTACTTCAAGATAAGGAGGTGATCCAACCCCAGGTTCCCCTAGGGTTACCTTGTTACGACTTCACCCCAGTCATGAAACACAAAGTGGTGACCGTCCTCCCGAAGGTTAAACTAGCCACTTCTTTTGCATCCCACTCCCATGGTGTGACGGGCGGTGTGTACAAGGCCCGGGAACGTATTCACCGTAGCATTCTGATCTACGATTACTAGCGATTCCGACTTCATGGAGTCGAGTTGCAGACTCCAATCCGGACTACGACAAGCTTTGTGGGATTCGCTCCACCTCGCGGTATTGCTGCCCTCTGTACTTGCCATTGTAGCACGTGTGTAGCCCATCCCGTAAGGGCCATGATGACTTGACGTCGTCCCCACCTTCCTCCGGTTTATCACCGGCAGTCTCCTTAGAGTTCCCGCCATAACGCGCTGGCAAATAAGGATAGGGGTTGCGCTCGTTGCGGGACTTAACCCAACATTTCACAACACGAGCTGACGACAGCCATGCAGCACCTGTCTCACAGTTCCCGAAGGCACAAGTCTATCTCTAGTCTCTTCTGTGGATGTCAAGGGATGGTAAGGTTCTTCGCGTTGCATCGAATTAAACCACATGCTCCACCGCTTGTGCGGGCCCCCGTCAATTCATTTGAGTTTTAACCTTGCGGCCGTACTCCCCAGGCGGTCAACTTAATGCGTTAGCTCCGCTACCCACGGATCAAGTCCACAGACAGCTAGTTGACATCGTTTACGGCGTGGACTACCAGGGTATCTAATCCTGTTTGCTCCCCACGCTTTCGTGCCTCAGCGTCAGTATCTGTCCAGGTGGCCGCCTTCGCCACTGATGTTCCTTCCAATCTCTACGCATTTCACCGCTACACTGGAAATTCCACCACCCTCTACAGTACTCTAGTTTGCCAGTTCAAAATGCAGTTCCAAGGTTGAGCCCTGGGCTTTCACATCTTGCTTAACAAACCGCCTACGCACGCTTTACGCCCAGTAATTCCGATTAACGCTCGCACCCTCCGTATTACCGCGGCTGCTGGCACGGAGTTAGCCGGTGCTTCTTCTGTTGCTAACGTCACAGCGAGCAGCTATTAACTACCCACCTTTCCTCACAACTGAAAGTGCTTTACAACCCGAAGGCCTTCTTCACACACGCGGCATGGCTGCATCAGGCTTTCGCCCATTGTGCAATATTCCCCACTGCTGCCTCCCGTAGGAGTCTGGGCCGTGTCTCAGTCCCAGTGTGGCTGATCATCCTCTCAAACCAGCTAGAGATCGTCGCCTTGGTGAGCCATTACCTCACCAACTAGCTAATCTCACTTGGGCTAATCAAATGGCAAGAGGTTCCGAAGAATCCCCCTCTTTGGTCCGTAGACGTTATGCGGTATTAGCAGTCGTTTCCAACTGTTGTCCCCCACCATATGGCATATTCCCAAGCATTACTCACCCGTCCGCCGCTCGTCAGCAAAGTAGCAAGCTACTCTCTGTTACCGCTCGACTTGCATGTGTTAAGCCTGCCGCCAGCGTTCAATCTGAGCCATGATCAAACTCTTCAATTAAAAAATCGTTTGTGATGCTTA
>NZ_JACGVR010000105.1:0-344 GCF_014077325.1 Colwellia sp. BRX8-5 | reverse complement strand
TGGGGCTATAGCTCAGCTGGGAGAGCGCCTGCCTTGCACGCAGGAGGTCTGCAGTTCGATCCTGCATAGCTCCACCATCTTAAATTCTACCGCGTTAGTTCGCAGCTTGTGTAGTAAACTACACGGCGCTACAAACTGCCTTGTATAATATAAGATACCATTATGATTCTTCATTAAAGAAAGAGGCCAAACTTAAACTGTTCTGATGAACATGTTAAGTTTGGTTTTTTAAACCACGTTTTTAACCGAATGCGCGTTAAGAATGAGTTCTTTAACAATCTGGAAAGCTGATATAAATAAGATATTTATAAAGCAATGAACGGTGTCGCGCTGTGATTTGCACA
>NZ_JACGVR010000124.1:0-206 GCF_014077325.1 Colwellia sp. BRX8-5 | reverse complement strand
TGTGCAAATCACAGCGCGACACCGTTCATTGCTTTATAAATATCTTATTTATATCAGCTTTCCAGATTGTTAAAGAACTCATTCTTAACGCGCATTCGGTTAAAAACGTGGTTTAAAAAACCAAATTAATATTCACTCACAAAACACTGAAAAACATTCAGTATGACGAAAGTAAACCTTAATTTGGTCTTTTCTTTAATGAAGAA
>NZ_JACGVR010000100.1:0-378 GCF_014077325.1 Colwellia sp. BRX8-5 | reverse complement strand
TTCTTAACGCGCATTCGGTTAAAAACGTGGTTTAAAAAACCAAATTAATATTCACTCACAAAACACTGAAAAACATTCAGTATGACGAAAGTAAACCTTAATTTGGTCTTTTCTTTAATGAAGAAGATTAATCAATTCAGTGTATGAATTGGTAGGTCTGGGCAGACTTGAACTGCCGACCTCACCCTTATCAGGGGTGCGCTCTAACCAGCTGAGCTACAGACCTATCTTATTAGCAAGCCCAAGGGCTTTCTTCTTCTAATTTGTTATCATGTAATTTGTGTAGACACTCGTGAAACCGAAGTTTCCATTAAACTGTTTTTACTTCAAGATAAGGAGGTGATCCAACCCCAGGTTCCCCTAGGGTTACCTTGTTAC
>NZ_JACGVR010000111.1:0-289 GCF_014077325.1 Colwellia sp. BRX8-5 | reverse complement strand
ATTTAAAGTGAGTTCGCCTTCAGCAAGACTTACCGTGTCACCTGCATTGTACGTATTACCATCAACAGTAAAGCTGGTGACAGTTAGTGGACCGTCTGCTGTTTCTGCATTGTCTAAAACATTGCCTGTGGCGGTTGTATCTTCTGCAACAGTGACAGTTTCATTATCATCACTTAAATCAGAAACCGGTGTTACTGAAATGGTTAGGGTAGAACTCTGAGTGTCACCTGCACCGTCAGTAACAATGTAAGTAATTAGAGGAACAGCACCATTAAAGTTATCATTCGGA
>NZ_JACGVR010000083.1:0-655 GCF_014077325.1 Colwellia sp. BRX8-5 | reverse complement strand
AAATCAGAAACCGGTGTTACTGAAATGGTTAGGGTAGAACTCTGAGTGTCACCTGCACCGTCAGTAACAATGTAAGTAATTAGAGGAACAGCACCATTAAAGTTATCATTCGGAGTGAAAGTGTAGCTACCGTCTGCATTTAAAGTTAACTCACCTTCCGTGAGGGTAACCGTGTCACCTGAATTATACGTATTCCCACCAACAGTAAAACTGGTGACGGTCATTGGACCGTCTGCTGTTTCAGCATTATCTAACACATTGCCTGTTGCTGTTGTGTCTTCTGCTATCGTGACAGTTTCACTATCATCACTTAAATCAGAAACCGGTGTTACTGAAATTGTTAAGGTAGAACTCTGAGTATCACCGGCACCATCTGTGACGGTATAAGTAATCACTGGCACAGCACCATTGAAGTTATCATTCGGTGTAAAGGTATAGCTACCATCGGTATTTAAAGTGAGCTCACCTTCAGTGAGAGTAACGGTATCACCTGCACTATATGTATTACCACCGACAGTAAAGCTAGTGACGGTCATTGGACCATCGGCAGTTTCTGCATTGTCTAAAACATTGCCTGTGGCGGTTGTATCTTCTGCGACAGAAACGGTTTCATTATCATCACTTAAATCTGAAACTGGAGTTACTGAAATTGTTA
>NZ_JACGVR010000074.1:0-964 GCF_014077325.1 Colwellia sp. BRX8-5 | reverse complement strand
TTTGGAGCATACGCCCGTGGCGTATGGAACTTGTTGCTATCTGAAAATATGCGTCGATATCGGTACGATAAAACATTTCTTTTTTACAATGAAATGGCATCGCTGATAAAAGATTTAAAAATGTTCGATGAATTCTCATGGCTCAAAGATTTTGACTCTGCGGCTTCACAACAAGTGGCTCGTGACCTTGAAACAGCACTAAAGAATTCATTCAATAAAGGCAGGGTTCAAAAGTTTCCGACTTTCAAGGTCAGCTTTAAGCAGAAGAAACTTCACGATGATAGCTACCGCTCGGTCAATACGAATGAAAATATAAGACTGGAAAATAACGGCATCACTATTCCAAAAATTGGTACGGTTAAAATTGCACTTCATCGTAAACTTAAAAGTAAAATCAAGTCAGCAACCTTCAAGATGAGGCACGGGAAGTGGTACGTTTCACTGACTCAAAAAGTCGAGTGCAAGAGTAAAAAGCAAGTGCTATCAACACTTGTGGGCTATGACATCAACAGCCAATATACGGTTGTCGGCTCAAATGGTCTGTACGTTGAAAACCCGAAAGTTTTTAAGAAGTCATCAACGAAATTAAAACAAATTCAAGTCCAGTTGAGCCGTCGTAAGAAAGGTTCGAATCGCTGGCACAAAACAAAATCACGTTTAAACAAAATTCACGGGAAAATCTCTAGCCAACGCCTAGCGTTCGCTCACGAAGTATCATGCTCGATAGCCAAGAGTAGCGATATTATCGTGTTTGAGGATTTAAACGTGAAAGGAATGCAGCAATTTAATGGCCAGATGGTGAATGATAATGTGATGGGAATGATCACTGAATTAACCAGGTATAAGGCTGAATTAAATGGCGTAGTTTACCATGAAATTGGTCGGTTTGTGAAATCTTCCGGCATTTGCTATGGATGTAAGTATGAGCATAAATTCGATTTGAGTGTGCGAGAATTTTCCTGTG
>NZ_JACGVR010000121.1:0-228 GCF_014077325.1 Colwellia sp. BRX8-5 | reverse complement strand
TGATTTTACATAGTCGGTTCTTAATTCTCTAACGAGAGGCAAGGAAAGACGTAAAACAGTTTAATAATGATGTCACACAGATTAAGTATTAATCATTAATTTGATTAGTACGTTTTATGTAGTTATCACTTCTCTTTTAAGAGTTGTTGGTAACACGACAGAATTCATTGAGCAGATGTCTTGGTTTCGGCTAAGCATCACAAACGATTTTTTAATTGAAGAGTTTGA
>NZ_JACGVR010000090.1:0-513 GCF_014077325.1 Colwellia sp. BRX8-5 | reverse complement strand
GGCATTTGCTTTACCGTGTGCGCGCTTTAACCCCACGTGCTCAGTAAATTCACACAAATGCTCTGCGGTGCCGACTGCGCCAGTGAATATACCTTCAAAGTTTGTGGTGAGTTTGAGCCAACTTTCATCGCTGATGTGAAGTCTTGACAGTATATTTACGGTTTTGTTATCGATAGCGCCTCGTTTGTCTGCTCTTATTACGCGACCTGTTTCATCTACAAGGGTTAAATAGTCCTTCAAGCTAAAGCGGATACCTGAGGTTTTCTCTTGATGTTCATGGCCCGTAAATGGTAATAACGTTGTCGGTTGCTCTCCGATAATGGCTGCTTTGATACGCAGTTGAATACTGGTAAAATTCGATTGCTCAGGTGTTGGGGCAATGCCCGCCCGCACTGGATTTAAATCTACATAAGCCATACAAGCAAGTAATGCCCCTTCATCGAGCAGGGCTTGTGATTTAAAGCGTCCTTCCCAAAAGTGCCCCGTGCATTTATCTTCTTTATTGGCTTGTCG
>NZ_JACGVR010000110.1:0-291 GCF_014077325.1 Colwellia sp. BRX8-5 | reverse complement strand
GTGGACACTCACATTACATTGATTTTACATAGTCGGTTCTTAATTCTCTAACGAGAGGCAAGGAAAGACGTAAAACAGTTTAATAATGATGTCACACAGATTAAGTATTAATTATTAATTTAATTGGTACGTTTTATGTAGTTATCACTTCTCTTTTAAGAGTTGTTGGTAACACGACAGAATTCATTGAGCAGATGTCTTAGCTTAGGTTAAGCATCACAAACGATTTTTTAATTGAAGAGTTTGATCATGGCTCAGATTGAACGCTGGCGGCAGGCTTAACACATGCAA
>NZ_JACGVR010000080.1:0-704 GCF_014077325.1 Colwellia sp. BRX8-5 | reverse complement strand
TTGATATTTCAGGAGAAAACCATGCACTCTAATTTATGGGTAGAAGAAAAGTTTGAAGACTTTTTGGGGATTAAATTTAAAGTAGAAAAAGTACTTTTCTCTGGGAAAAGTGAATTTCAAACCGTTGATGTTGTTGAAACTAAAGGTCATGGTAAAATGTTACTAAATGACGGTTTGATTATGGTCACCGAGCGAGACGAATTTGCTTATCACGATATGATAAGCCATGTGCCCTTGTTTGTGCATCCTCACCCTAAAAATATTTTAGTGATTGGTGGTGGTGATGGTGGAACGGCAAGAGAAGTCATTCGTCATCTATCAGTAAAAAAATGTACTATGGTTGAAATCGACGAGATGGTTGTTGACGCCTGTAAAAAGCATATTCCACAAACCGCTTCAGCACTCGATGATGAACGCATAGATCTTATTATCGGTGATGGTGTGCAATTTGTTAAAGAAACCACTGAGAAGTTTGACGTTATTATTGTCGACAGCACTGATCCGATTGGACCTGCTCAACCTTTATTTGGCGAAGCATTTTATAAAGATGTTTTTAACTGTTTAGCCGATGACGGTATTGTTGTTGCCCAGGGAGAGTCTTCTTGGTATGCCATGGATATTCAACAATCGCTATTGAAAGTATTAAACAATGTCTTTCCTAAAACTTATTTGTATAGTTTTAGTAATTTAACTTATCCAGGCGG
>NZ_JACGVR010000066.1:0-1663 GCF_014077325.1 Colwellia sp. BRX8-5 | reverse complement strand
ACTGAAGGTGAGTTAACTTTAAATACCGATGGTAGTTATACCTTCACACCTAATGATAATTTCAACGGTGCTGTTCCTGTTATTACATATACAGTTACCGATGGTGCTGGTGACACTCAGAGTTCTACCCTAACTATTTCAGTGACACCGGTTTCAGATCTGAGTGATGATAGTGAAACGGTTACGATAGCAGAAGATACAACAGCAACAGGTAATGTCCTCGATAACGCAGCAACTGCAGACGGTCCTTTAACTGTTACAAGCTTTACTGTTGGTGGGAATACGTACAATGCAGGTGACACGGTAAGTCTTGCTGAAGGCGAACTCACTTTAAATGCAGATGGTAGTTATACTTTTATACCGAATGATAATTTCAACGGTGCTGTACCTGTTATTACTTATACTGTCACAGATGGTGCCGGTGATACCGAAAGTTCTACGCTAACAATTTCAGTGACACCAGTTTCTGATCTAAGTGACGATAATGAAACCGTAAGTGTCGCAGAAGATGCAACTGCTACAGGTAATGTCCTCGATAATGCAGAAACAGCAGACGGTCCAATGACCGTCACTAGCTTTACTGTTGGTGGGAATACCTACAATGCAGGTGATACGGTTACTCTTACGGAAGGCGAGTTAACTTTAAATACCGATGGTAGTTACACTTTTACACCGAACGATAACTTCAATGGTGCTGTGCCTGTGATTACTTATACCGTCACAGATGGTGCTGGTGATACACAGAGTTCTACCCTAACAATTTCAGTGACACCCGTGTCTGATCTAAGTGATGATAGTGAAACTGTTACGATAGCTGAAGATACAATTGCTACAGGTAATGTCCTGGATAACGCAGCAACTGCAGACGGTCCTTTAACTGTTACAAGCTTTACGGTTGGTGGGAATACCTATAATGCAGGTGATACCGTTATTCTTACGGAAGGCGAGTTAACTTTAAATACCGATGGTAGTTATACCTTCACACCAAATGACAATTTCAACGGTGCTGTGCCTGTGATCAGCTACACCGTTACTGATGGTGCCGGTGATACCGAAAGTTCTACACTAACAATTTCAGTGACACCGTTTTCTGATTTAACTGATGATAGTGAAACGGTCACGATAGCTGAAGATACGATTGCTTCAGGTAATGTGCTTGATAATGCTGAAACAGCAGACGGTCCAATGACTGTCACCAGCTTTACAGTTGGTGGGAATACGTATAATTCAGGTGATACCGTTACTCTTACGGAAGGCGAAATCACTTTAAATGCAGACGGTAGTTACACTTTTACACCGAATGATAACTTTAATGGCAGTGTGCCAGTGATCAGTTACACCATTACCGATGGTGCTGGTGACACAGAAATTTCAACTTTAACAATTTCAGTAACACCTTTATCAGATCTTACTGATGACAATGAATCTGTTACAACAGCTGAAGACACAACCGCAACAGGCAATGTCCTCGATAATGCTGAAACAGCAGACGGTCCACTAACCGTAACGAGTTTTACTGTTGGTGGTAATACATATAGTGCAGGTGACACCGTTACCCTCACTGAAGGTGAGTTAACTTTAAATACCGATGGTAGTTATACCTTTACACCTAATGACAATTTCAACGGTGCTGTTCCTGTAATTACTTACATTGTTACTGACG
>NZ_JACGVR010000089.1:0-513 GCF_014077325.1 Colwellia sp. BRX8-5 | reverse complement strand
CGACAAGCCAATAAAGAAGATAAATGCACGGGGCACTTTTGGGAAGGACGCTTTAAATCACAAGCCCTGCTCGATGAAGGGGCATTACTTGCTTGTATGGCTTATGTAGATTTAAATCCAGTGCGTGCGGGTATTGCTCCAACACCTGAGCAATCGAGTTTTACCAGTATTCAACTGCGTATCAAAGCAGCCATTACAGGAGAGCAACCGACAACGTTATTACCTTTTACGGGCAATGAACATCAAGAGAAAACCTCAGGTATCCGCTTTAGCTTGAAGGACTATTTAACCCTTGTAGATGAAACAGGTCGCGTAATAAGAGCAGACAAACGAGGCGCTATTGATAACAAAACCGCAAATATACTGTCAAGACTTCACATCAGCGATAAAAGTTGGCTCAAACTCACCACAAACTTTGAAGGTATATTCACTGGCGCAGTCGGCACCGCAGAGCATTTGTGTGAATTTACTGAGCACGTGGGGTTAAAGCGCGCACACGGTAAAGCAAATGCC
>NZ_JACGVR010000099.1:0-396 GCF_014077325.1 Colwellia sp. BRX8-5 | reverse complement strand
TTTGCATTAGTTGATGATGATTCTCAACACCACAGTTTATATGTCGGCCGTTAGCTCAGTTGGTAGAGCAGTTGGCTTTTAACCAATTTGTCGAAGGTTCAAATCCTTCACGGCCGACCACTTCTAAAATAGTTAATTTCCAAATTTATAAGTCAGATAGCAAACAACAAAAAGCCGAGGCTTTTAACAGTTAAGCCGATTAGCTCGAAGGTTAAAATCCCTCACGGCCGACCACTTTCTTTCTTAACAAGTACAATGCAAAGTTAGCATGTTAGTGATTTTTGCATTAGTTGATGATGATTCTCAACACCACAGTTTATATGTCGGCCGTTAGCTCAGTTGGTAGAGCAGTTGGCTTTTAACCAATTTGTCGAAGGTTCAAATCCTTCACGGCCG
>NZ_JACGVR010000088.1:0-513 GCF_014077325.1 Colwellia sp. BRX8-5 | reverse complement strand
AAACTACACTTAATTTACCCTCTTATAAGTGTGGTGATAGTTATGCCAAAGCCTCGTTCACAACAAATTAGTTTATCTGATACGCCGTATTATCATATTTGTAGTCAAACCGTTCGAAAAGCCTTTTTATGTGGTATTGATAAAGAAACAGGTGTCAGTTATGAGCACAGGCGTCATTGGATTGAACAGCGCATTTTTACATTATCTCAGGTCTTTGCTATTGATATTTGTGCTCACGCTGTCATGAATAATCACTTACATTTAGTCCTTCATGTTGATAGTGAACAAGCTAACAACTGGACGACGCTAGAGGTACTGTCCCGTTGGCATAAGTTGTTCAAAGGCACCCTATTAACCCGTCAATATCAGCAAGAGCAATCATTAACGACATTCGAAATGGAAATGGTTGAAGAAACAGCACAAGTCTATAAACAGCGCTTAATCGATATCAGTTGGTATATGCGGGCATTAAACGAGCCTATTGCTCGACAAGCCAATAAAGAAGATAAATGC
>NZ_JACGVR010000057.1:0-7543 GCF_014077325.1 Colwellia sp. BRX8-5 | reverse complement strand
TTTGCCGTTCAATATTCGTAACCAACAGAGGCATATTCCACTTATCAAATATAGTAAACTAATCGATTGATAAATGGATTGGTCCAACTATAAGCCATTCAAGCAGGACAAATAACAGCTGGCTATTTGCTCCTTCGTCGCTTATTTTAGCCAACTATCATTTGCCTCTTAATGGGGCGTTAGGTGGCACCACTTTTCTGTTTTAATGGTTAACCAACTTTTGTATTTCTATTTTTTGTTTGGTGGTTATTCTGTTTCGTGGATTTTCGCCGAAACGTTTTATAAATGTCGCGAATCATTGTCGAGAGTCCAGCAATAACATTTGTGTTTTGCGCTAAAACTACTTTTGTGTAATTGGCTCAAAATAATGGTTTGGCATTTAGTCGTGGTGCGGTTATATTAACTTTCAAAGTTTGCTTTAACTAGCTGGTTTTATAATAATTTTAACCTAACAAGCAATTCAAACGGACAAAAAACAGTTGGCTGTTTTCACTTCGTTCAACATTTTAGCCAACTAATTTTTGCCGCTTAATATGGGCGTTAGGTGTTCAGGGAATCTCTCAACTATGGATGTTGATCAAAAGATAAATGTTTTTCATTCCTTAGATTCTAAATCGACTTGTATCGCTATGATCAAGTCTTGTACTTTTGGAATCGCAATTTTAACTTTAATAAGCTTGATCGTTGGACTATTTTTTCAAGAGTTGATTATTGAAACATCTATTGGTTTTATAATTGATTTCAGCTTGTACGCGTTCCTGCTCTTTGCAGTTTTTAGGTGGCATTCTCGTATTGCTGCATCATGTTTACTTTTATTATCAACTTATAGTGTATATCTAACATTTATGGTGCTTGCAGGAGTCGAAATTGGTGGATCTAATCTATTAATATCTCTTGCAATTTTTTGGTTGTCTTTGCGTTGTACGGAAGCAACTGTTAAATTAAATAAACCTAATAAAAAGAACACCTAACAAGGCGTTCAAACGGACAAAAAACAGTTGGCTGTTTCACTCCGTTCACATTTTAGCCAACAATTTTTTGCCGCTTAACGTTGCGTTATAAGTATTTAAATTTATGAGTATGATTTGAATAAAGTTAGCTACATTACAGTTTCTTATTTAATATGTTGGCTTATTTCATATGTAATAATTAACGGTACTGAAAATTATGAAAGTATCGTTAGCTATTTCATTCAAGGATGGACTTTCAGTGGCTTTGTTAAACCAACTTATACATGGGTTTTAAGTTTAGCTATTTTCCTTGTATATATAATTGTATTGTTTGTTCTTAAGAAAGTCAGAGATAAGCAAGGCGCATAATACTTATAACAAGCTGTTCAAGCGGGACAAATTACAGTTGGCTGGTTCCGCTCCGCTTCACATTTTAGCCAACTACAATTTGCCCCTTAACAGGGCGTTAGGTAAACAAGGAGAGATTTGTGCTCGGTGTCATTTTAGTTTCAATAGTATTATTTTTTGTAATAAACAGATTTATTGCAAATAAAGCTACATTCAAAGATGTTTTGTTCTTCTTAGCTATTCCTTTTATAGTTCTATTTGCTACACGTTTATTACTTTGGATTACAGAACTAAATGCAACAATCAATTTAATTATATTATTGTCCATTATTCTGGTAACTATATTTTATGTCTTTGTCCGTTCTAAATCTAAATTTGAGCTCTCAAATAAACATGCAGTAATTGTATCATTTGTTTATTTTTTCAGCTTATGGGCTTCAGAAGTTATAACCGGTTTAACTACGTCATTAATGTTTACCTAACAAGGCATTCAAACGGACAAAAAACAGTTGGCTGTTTTCACTTCGTTCAACATTGTAGCCAACAATTTTTTGCCGCTTAATGTGGCGTTATGTTTACCTCTATTGGGTTGCACATTTGATAAAGTTTTTTACATCATTTAATTTTATATTCACCTTGATATTCCTAGTTATATCTAGCGCTATGTTTTATGAACTTATCTCTATTAAACAGGCTAAGTTATTAATTGTGTATTTAGCGTTATCAGGAACTCTTTATGGTTTATTTCTGGCTATAAAGAACAGAAGTAGTAACACGCTCGGTCGGTTTTCTGCTTTACTGTTGTTTTTTATTATCGTTATTGTTTCTTGTTTAAGTATTTTAATGTCAAATTAACGTTTGGTGTACTGTAAACATAACAAGAAATTCAACAAGGACAAAAAACAGTTGGCTTTTTGTTCACTACGTTCACTTATTTTAGCCAACCATTTTTTGCCTGTTAATTGGGCGTTATATTTATTCTGGGGGGAGTTTTGATTAAATCTATATCTTTAATAATATGTATCGTCAGTTTTCAGTCATTTTGCCAAACAGCGAATGAATTATCAGAAAATAATAAACCTATTGTGAAACATGCAAAAGATTTAATACATACTTATGATCGAGTAGTTGAAACAGATCTTATAGATTTCAAAGTCCCAATATTATCTGTTCATGAAGTGGTTAAATCAGCAGAGGTGTTTTTACAATCACAAGATATTGAAAGGCAACTATATTATCGTTCTGGTGTTTATTATGATTACGATTATGGCGAATGGACAATTAATTATGATTGTCACCCAATTAACGGAGTAACTCCATTTGATTGTGGCTTTAGAGTATCAATTGATAACACTCTAGATTTACAGCATAAATTAGGGCATTACCCATAAATATAACAAGACGTTCAAACGGACAAAAAACAGTTGGCTGTTTCACTCCGTTCACAATTTTAGCCAACAATTTTTTGCCGCTTAACGTGGCGTTAGCCCTACTTGGAGATGTTTCAGTGTGTATTAATATTCGGCTAGAAAAAACTAGTGATATTCAAGATATTCATAAAACTACAATTGCAGCATTTCTTGATGCACCGCATACAGATCACACGGAACAATTTATTGTGGATGCATTGAGATGTTCCGGAATGTTGTCTGTTTCAATTGTTGCTGAAGACTCATCTAAAATAGTTGGACATGTCGCTTTATCGCCAGTTACTATCTCGAATGGTTCAAGTGATTGGTATGGTTTGGGGCCCATTTCCGTTGTCCCAACTGAACAAAATAAGGGAATAGGCTCTAAGCTAATGCATGCAGCTCTTAACGAATTAAAGAATCTCAATGCTAATGGCTGTGTATTACTTGGTGATCCTAATTACTATCGTCGATTTGGCTTTGAGCCTATAGATGGCTTAGTGCTCCCTGATGTTCCACCAGAATATTTTCAAGCAGCGTTAATTAAAGGTTCTTACCCTAAAGGCACGGTTGCATATCATGAGAGATTCTTAGCGCAGGGCTAACAAGGCGTTCAAACGGACAAAAAACAGTTGGCTGTTTCACTCCGTTCACAATTTTAGCCAACAATTTTTTGCCGCTTAACGTGGCGTTATGTGGTTCACGCGTGTATTAGCTGCTACATTTATATTTTTTAAAATGACTAAAGGATTACTCATGAAATTTACCATTTTTTTACCTGTATTATCTATTCTCACAATATTGTCTTTTAATACTCATTCAGAGGATCTTACAAAAAGGTCAGACATTGAATTGGGTGTTAAGAACTTAATGTGTTTGCAAGACTCTGGTTTTTATAGCTTGGGGGTTACTAGTAAGGAGTGCTCAACTATGACTGATGAAATAGTTAATAAATGTGTTTCTAAGTTACCAGAAAAATTTCCTGACTCAATGATTGAATCAAGTGATTCCCCGTTTGTAAAATGCTCGTGTAAAGTTTATGAGAACTATGTTTCTGATATAAAGAAAATACCAGGCTGTAGTTAAAAACCACATAACAAGCCATTCAAGTAGGACAAATAACAGCTGGCTATTTGCTCCTTCGTCGCTTATTTTAGCCAACTATCATTTGCCTCTTAATGGGGCGTTATGTTGCAAAAGGAGATGCAGTTCATGAATCAGATTAAGAGTAACTTTCAAATATTAGCCGCTACAGCTTCAACGCTTTATTTTGGCTTGTTTGCGTATGGATCTTTTATCTTCATTAAAGAATTTGAAAATGTATTTGATTCGTTTGAATCGGAGCTACCATTTCAAACATCTTTATTAATTGGCACTTATCGTTACTGGGGTATTTTAGGTTTAATCTCTGCTTTTATCTTGTTTAAAGTGAGTAAATGTAAAAGTAGTAAATCTATGTCGGTGCTTATTTGGCTTGGTGTTTTGTCAATATTATTAGTAGTGTTTGCTATTTGGGGTATTTATAGCCCTGTACTCGAAGGTAGCGGGCAAGCTGCAACATAACAAGCCACTCAAGCAGGACAAATAACAGTTGGTTTTGTTCGCTTCGCTCTCTATTATAACCAACTATTATTTGCCTCTTAGTGGGGCGTTAGAGGTTTTATTTGTTTACCTGTCCAATCTGCAATGAGAAAGGAATCGGCTTTTGGTCAAAAATTTGGTCAGGCTCCAATTCGCCGTCTCAATGTAAATTATGCGATAAATTAAGTTATGTGCATTCTAAATACCGTTTTGGTTTCCAATCTGCTTGGCCAACAGCATTTAAATTATTGGGAGCAGGTTTAAGTATTTTTTTGTTACTTCAAACAAATAGTCTTTTCAGCTTAATTCTATTTCCATTTATCTGGATTGCATGTTCATTTTGGGAGTTGTCTTCTTTGCCAATGTATCCAATAGCAGAGGATCATGTTGCAGTTGCTAAAAATTCTGGTAACTTGTTCATAGTTGGGTTAATTATTGTATTCGGCTTAGTTTTGGTGGCATCAAACCTCTAACAAGCCATTCAAGCAGGACAAATAACAGTTGGCTATTTGCTCCTTCGTCGCTTATTTTAGCCAACTATTATTTGCCTCTTAATGGGGCGTTAGGTGTAAAGTAAGTATGAGTTTAATTTCAGGGAGTGAAGCAGTTGAAAACTACATTAGTCTTAACCTCGTTAAAGTCGCAACTGATAAAACTGGTTGGGATACTCTCTACTTAAATAAAACGTTAAATCAATACTGGGTGTGCACATATCTAAATGCAGAAATGCATGGTGGTGGGCAGCCGCAACTTCAGCAAGTTACTGAACTAGTTGCCAAAAAAGAGTTTGGTGTGTAATTTACACCTAACAAGGCATTTAAGCAGGACAAATAACAGCTGGCTATTTGCTCCTTCGTCGCTTATTTTAGCCAACTATCATTTGCCTCTTAATGAGGCGTTATATGCCTAAGATGAATTGTGTGTATTCCAGATAGACTTTTATAAAGCAGAGTGAGATATGTTTAAAAACAGCAAATTATTTTTTGGATTCATGCTAATCGGATCTTCTTTATGGCTTGGTCTCTTAACCTTTAAAATTGCAGGGAACTTAAATGCTGGTAATTGGCCAATAACTCCGGCGATTATCATGTCATCGGATATCAAGAGAGTTGAACATAAAGATGAACGCTATATTCTAGATATAAAATACCAATATGAGATTGATGGTAATAGTTATATTGGAAAAGAAATTTCCAATATGAATCAGCTTTACAATTTTAAAGAGGCGAATGAGAAATTAAAGCTTTATAAAGAAAACTCATTAGTTGAGGCTATTTATAATAGGGAGAACCCAACAATTGTTTATCTAGATGTAACTGTTAATTATATTTTGTATATCTTATCAGTAGTTTCGTTTGTAATGGCCATATTCTCTTTGGCTAATTTAATCAGACTGTTCAAAAATACTGGTGTTCAAGGCATATAACAAGTTACTTAAACGGACGCTAAACAGTTGGCTAGCTTCGTTCCTCGCAATTTTAGCCAACTATTTCGCGCCGCTTAGTAAGGCGTTATATTTCTAGGAGAACATGTGCTCAATCGTGCAGCCTTAATATTAAGATATAAAAAACCCGCAGTTGATTGGATTAATAAAGCTGATCCATATAACTCCCCAGAGTTGACGCTAGATTCAGCAAACGACGACTTAAATGTTTATCTTATCTCAAACGAAGACTCTGATGATCCGGAGTCATTACTACGATGGATTAAGTTAAACTTAGATTTATTGTTCATCGACGAATTAAGTGGCTGGTATACTGATGAATCTCTATGGCCCAAAACTAGAAATATGGAACTTTTCAATAGTTGGTTTTCAGTGGAATGTCATACAGTTCTCAATGACACAGTAGGTACACCGTTCGTTGACGACGAAATATAACAAGTCATTAAAGCAGGAAAATTTACAGTTAGCTGTTTTCACTGCGTTCAACACTTTAGTCAACTATAAATTTCCTCTTAGTAAGGCGTTAGCACTCAATATGCGTAATTCGATAATTTTAATCATACTATTAACATGGACGATAAATGTGGTAGCAAATACATTTACTTATGACATTCAAAAAGCTGGATATGATTTTGAACAATATGATTTAAAGGGCGAAGCTACATATCCCCTTTTTGTGAAGGAGTTCAGAGCTTACCCTTGGAAAGATCAGGTTGGTCTCTCTAATGAAGGGACAGAGCCGACAATATCCGTTAAAAGCAAAACCGTAGGCACTGACCTATTTGTGTCAGTAGTTGGCAACGCTGGTGAGTTTGCTTACTTAATTGGAATAGTGAAACCAAAGAAAATAAAGTCATTTTTTGGGTTAGGTAAAATGAAAGAAGTTAGGTGGGTAACTATTTATGTAACAGAGAAATCCAGTGATGTAGAAGATACGTTTAATTTATTCTTTAACATGCAGCTTAATAAGCTAGATGCTAATTTGAAAGAATTGCCTATATTTTTAGAGCAAGAGGCTGCAAACTAAAGAGTGCTAATAAGTTGCTCAAACGGACGCATAACAGTTGGTTGCGCTTCGTTACTCACACATTTTAGCCAACTATTCTGCGCCGCTTAGCAAGGCGTTAGGCATACAAGGAGAGTTCAGTGAAAAAATTAACCTTAGTATTCATATCCCTTATTTTATCTTTTTCAATTTCTGCAAATGACAAGTTCACGGCAGATCAGTTAATCGAAAAAGCAAAGGCATTTGTATCAGCCAAAAATGCGCGCCAACAACCAAATACAACCACTAAAGAAATAGACCATTATATATCGCTATTATCTGATAATTTCATCGATGAACATGTTAAATTCAAGTTTACGTATACTGATAAAACGAAACTCCGTTCAGATATGGTTGGTAAACTAAAAGATGAAGTTATAAACAGCAATATTGAGATAAACGAAATTATGGTAGGGGCTAATGTTGTTTTTATAAAAATGACTGAAATGGGTAAAGTTAAGCCTGCACATTTAGATAAAACCATTGAATATAGTAAAACTAATATTGTCTCATTAGAGTTTAACGAATCAGGTTTAGTAAAGCATATCCGCCGACATCACGGTTAATGTATGCCTACAAGCATTTCAAGCGGGACTGCTAACAGTTTGCTCGGTTTCGCTTCGCTACACATTTTAACCAACAATTAAAAGCCTCTTAATGGGTAATGCCGTTCACTTAAGGTGAACGGCATTTTTACTTTTAACAGGGTACCTATTCTTTGAACATTTCAACATTCTCGGATATTGCCGTTCTCGCCTACCGGGTA
>NZ_JACGVR010000114.1:0-281 GCF_014077325.1 Colwellia sp. BRX8-5 | reverse complement strand
GAAGATACAATCGCAACAGGTAATGTGCTTGATAATGCAGAAACAGCAGACGGTCCGTTAACCGTAACGAGCTTTAGTGTTGGTGGGAATACGTACAATGCAGGTGATACGGTTACTCTTGCGGAAGGTGAACTCACTTTAAATGCCGATGGTAGTTACACTTTCACTCCGAATGATAACTTTAATGGTGCTGTTCCTCTAATTACTTACATTGTTACTGACGGTGCAGGTGACACTCAGAGTTCTACCCTAACCATTTCAGTAACACCGGTTTCTGATTT
>NZ_JACGVR010000116.1:0-276 GCF_014077325.1 Colwellia sp. BRX8-5 | reverse complement strand
CTCCCTAAAGGGTCGTTGGAGACTACAACGTTGATAGGTCAGGTGTGTAAGGACTGCGAGGTCTTGAGCTAACTGATACTAATTGCCCGTGAGGCTTAACCATACAACACCCAAGTAGTTTTACTACGAAGTGTTTGTAAAAGACTGACAGAATAACTTCACGCACTGTAATGAATTGAATAAGATACGCTTTTATATTTATAGCTCTAACGAGCAACAGCTTTCAAGATTGTAACCTTTTTGTCTAGCGACAATAGCACTGTGGCACCACCTGAT
>NZ_JACGVR010000059.1:0-7263 GCF_014077325.1 Colwellia sp. BRX8-5 | reverse complement strand
TTGGAACTCGGTGACGTTATTTGAATTAACTAAAGAAAGCGCGGTAGAAAGTTGCATAAAAAAAATCCAGTGATATCAATCACTGGATTTTGATCTCATTAGCAAATTAATCAAGCTATAAATTGTTTAATTGATCGGCATTAGACTGTTAAGTCCCTTTTGTAGTTATATCTAAGCTGAGTTATTTAATCGATTCTTAACTTAATAACGTCATAATAACCATTTGCACCAAACAACCAAACGGTATTTTCGAAGCTACGAACATTGACTTTAGATTCAATATCGGTTGATGTCGTAATTTTTGCAGTTGCGACACTTGTTATGCTATCGCCTATTGTTATATCCATTAAATTAACCGAAATAGCTTTATCAATATTCTTTGATACAAGTAGTATTTGTTGGTTATTTAACAAAGAAATATCCCAATGTCCCACTAGCGACTCTGCAGCAATCTCTACCAAAGCCCCTGTATCCATATCATGAGCATAGGTTACAATTTTATCGTTAGTTACATCAGTAGTATCATCAGCAGCTTCAATACTATACACATAGAAATTATCGGCAGAGAAAACAAACTGAGTTAAACTTGGAAATGCACTCTCTTTTACAGATAAGACATCGCTATTATAGCTATAAGTACTGCCAGCTAGGTGAATATCAGATCCATTAACTTTTATCAAATCCCATTGCCCAAATTGAGAAACATCTGTTGAAATTGCGCTAAGTAGGGTTAAGGTATTATCATCTTCGATTAAATAAAGTGCTAAACCAAAAGACTCGGCATAAAGGGCTGAATCAAAAGACTCTCCGTTAGGTAAAGTATTTAGACTACGCTCAAAAGTAAGAATACGATTATTTGAAAGCAATATACTTTTATAAACACTATATCGTTCACTACCATCACCTAAATAATATGTTTCCACATTAATAAGTTCACTGCCAGCAGTTGGTATTTCTGCCACGGTATATTGTGTTCTTCTCTGTTCAACTGAAAAGTCATCGGCAAAAAACATCACTTTATTATCATTAAACAATAAAGACGAACGAATGCTTTCACTGCTTAATTGTAAATTATGAAATATATTCGTAGCTAAACCTAAGCCATTACCTAAGTCTTCAATGCTTGTAACGTTGCCACGATTATTCATCGCTACAACTGAATCATTATTAACCGCAAAGCTAGCTAAGTTATCAAACCCTTTAGCTCCAAATTTATGTTGATTAATCGTTTCTTCTTCAATTAAATCGATATTATTGACGATATCATTATACCAGCCAATCCAGGTGACTCTATTTCCATCATTATTAAGATGAATATCAAGGGTCATATCATCTAGATTTGAATTACCAAAATGATGAGTAATCGCTGAATCACTAATGGTTAGGTAATCAATTTTATGGTTACCACTATTCTGACTGTTAATAACCACTTTGTTGCCTTCGGCATTAATATCCATAGCCATAACAATAGATCCAGGAATGTTATAATTAATGGTGTCATCAACCGTTAAGCTACCATCACTTGCTATATCTAACGTCATGAAATATTCATCAGCCGCTATATAGGCTTTATTTGATGTTTTAGACGTTAATAATGACATGCCATTAGAGTTATAGTCGGGAAACTCTTGAGTTGTCGAGCTAGACACTTCACCTGTATTTTGATCTAATGTTAAAGTTTGCACTTTTGCTATGCCTGATGAATAGCCGTAATACAAATATTGATCATCGCTAGAAATATCAAAGTTATGCTCATAATCAGGATATTGGTCAAGTGGAGAAGCAGAAATATAAGTTAGATGTCCAGTATCAGCGTTAATACCATAAACAAGTAAGTTATCATCGCTAGTACCATAATGCGCAGTTGCATATAAGAAACGACCATCAGAAGAAATTTTAAACATTTCAACTAAATTTAAGGATAGATCAGTAATTTCTGACAAATAACTAAACTGTGAGTTAGTAACCGTACCTTCAGTGCTGTCAACATTTAGTACCATTAACGCCCCCCCATCAGTGTCATCTTTTTTTGCATTTAACGCCCAATAGAGATTACCGTCCGGTGAAAACTCTAGATAAGTGCTATTAGATACCTTTACTAAGCCAAGTTCGCTAGGTGTTACTAGTTGTGACGTTTCAGTTACTTGTCCATCATCGCCCATAGTAATGATAAGTAAACCATTAGTACCACCAACATACATAAATCGGCCATCCGCACTAAATACAAAGTCTTGCGCATTATCAATCAAGCCGTCTTTATCTTGTGCCATAACAGTAATCGCAGAATCTACAACCCCATCGCCATTATCGTCAGTATCAGCGTTATCTCCAGTGCCATCATCGTCACTGTCAATCCATTCTGTACTATCTAAAGGAAAGGCGTCGTCTTGATTTAAGTAACCATCGCCATCGATATCATAGTCAGAATTATTACCAAGACCGTCCTCATCGGTATCTAGCCACTCAAAGCGATTTAATGGAAAAGCATCTTCATCATTTATTATGCCGTCACCATCTATATCAGTGTCAGAATTATCACCAACTCCATCTTTATCTAGGTCTGTTGTTTCTGTTGCATCTAAGTCAAATAGATCGGCATTATCAAATACGCCATCACCATCAGAATCACTATCAGATGCTATCTCAACTTTAATCACGTCGTAGTAACCACCTTGCACAAATAGCCATACAACATCGCTATTTTCAACAGGGTAGGTATTAACAAGGAACTCTGTATTACTTTCAGTGGTAACTGAAGAAGTAGACACGTGAGTTAAACTGCCATCATCATTTACTTGTACTGATTTCAAGGTAATGTTTTGGTTTTTGTTTAACGAGGTGATTAAAAAATTCTGCTCTGAAACTTTAGTCATTCGCCAAGTGCCCGGCATTTCTTCTATCGCCATTTGCGTTAATTCGCCAGTATCAGCATTAATTGCATAACTGATTAACTGTTCTTCAACAAGGCTATAAACAAACGTTTTATCTTTAGCATAAACAAACTTGTGCAGATCATTAGGTAAAGTACCTATTGATGTTATCTCATCGTTAGTCAAACTAAACGATTGACCATCAACATAAAAGTTATCACCATCAAAAACCAGGCTATTGAAATTAGATACATAACCATCATCAGCAACGAAAGCACTTACAAAGGTCAAACTATTATCTGATTCGATGTTATAAAGCGAGTAACCAATTGTTTGGCTGGTATTAACACTTCTTTCATAAGCTAAAAGTTGATTTTTCCGTGGCACTTTAACGCCAGTATAAATACGATATAGTTCTTCACCATTACCTAAATAACGCGTAATAGGAGTTAATAAACTGGTACCTTCTTCAGGAATAGTTGCGGTTACATAAGTAGTTCTTGAGTTCCCCGTATCATAATCATTGGTAATAAAAAGCAATGTCGATACATCTAGGGCAACTCTACTTCTTAGCGTACCTATTAAATCAGGCTTGTCGTAGTGGTTAGTGACTAAACCTTGGTCACTACCGGAATCAGTAATTTTTACCGAGTTCGCTTGACGATCCAATGATAACGTACTGTTTTCTGTTAATACTGTACTTTGTAATCCACCAAGGTATTTCGCACCAAATAGTGTTTCATTAATTGTTTCATCGGCTAGATTTAAGGTGTATAAAATATCGTTATAATATCCAAGCCAATTAGCTTGATTACCATCGCCTGAAAAACTTATTGATAACGAAAACTCTTTAAGACCAACTTTTGAATATTGAAGTTCAGGAATAAAACTTTCATCAATAGTTATATGGTCAACTCGATTAAGGCTTGTGTCATAGTCAGAGCTAAAAACAATTGCTGAATTTTCAGCTTCATTGATGCTAAGTGCCATAGACGCTGGTTTTGTTGAGTCATAAGCAATTGAGCTTTCAACAGAAAAACCACCATTAGCTTCTACATCTAGCACCATAAAGTCGCCACCGGCAGTCATAAATGCTCGATCACTTGTTTTAGATGTCACAAAAGATAAACCCGTTGATTCTATATCAAATTCCTGTACCCAAGAATCTATGACAAATCCCTTGTCAGTATCAAGCATCATTACAGCTAAGGCGGCGGATGAAGGGGAGGTGTCGTAATTGGTATAACCGTAATATAAATATTTATTATCAAAAGAAATATCAAAGTTATGTTCATAATCTGGATTACCAAAAGTATCTAAATCGTAATTGCTTACATAACTTAAATGACCAGTGTCAGCATCAATTTTATAGATAAGTAATTCATTTCCGGCATCGCCATAATGCATAGTTGTGTAAAGAAATTGGCCGTCCGATGAAAACTTGAATATTTCCGGTTGATTGGCTGCAATACCTGATGATTGTTCAAAGGAAATGGTTTGTGCTTTTACAACACTACCTGTTTCTTCGTTGACATCAAAAACCATCATGACATTAGCTTGAACATAGTTAATTTCTACTTGCGTTCCCCAATACAACTTACCATTAGGAGAAAAATCTATATAAAAGCTCGAAGTTCTCCAACGAGAACCTAAATCAGACGGGGTAACAAGTTCTGTTCTATCAGTCGCTTTGCCATTTTCATCTAAGGTTACAATCAATAGACCATTTTCACTACCGATATACATAAACTTACTATCAGGACTTACTACAAAGTCTTGAGCCCACTCAATTAAACCATCATTTTCTTGAGCAATAGTTTTATATGCTGTGTCATTGTGCCCATCACCATTATCATCGGTATCAGCATTATTTCCTACATTGTCGTTATCACTATCAACCCACTCTGTAGCATCTAAAACAAAAGCATCATTAATATTTAAATAGCTGTCACCATCAATATCTGGATCAGAATTATTTCCTAAACCGTCGAGATCTGTATCAATAGATTCTGTTGCATCATAATCAAAAGCATCGTTGTCATTTAAAACGCCATCACCATCAATATCAGTGTCAATATCATTTGCAATACCATCGCCATCAAAATCATCAAGTTCAATACCAACTTCTGCTGCTTCTTCTAAATTAGCTGCAGTTTCAGCGGCGGCAACAGCAAGTGCTTCAGCGATTTCTTCGTCAGTTAAGCCACTATTTTCAAGTTGAGTTAATTGTTGTAAAGTAGTCTCCGCTGTAATTATAGCAATCTCAGTTAATACGTTTATATCTAGAGTACCGTCCAAATCTTCAGCAATCATAGCTTCAATAACTTCACTTATAACATTGGCAATAACGGTAGCATCAGCAATTTCTTCTGCTGTAATTCCATCAGCTGAATTGATATTATCTACCATTAAATCAATAATGACATCTCCCATTACGCTTGCCTGTTGGCTAGTTTGAGCGATGACTTCAGCTGAAACTGCTTCGGTAGAGGTTATAATTGCTTCAAAAGAGTTATAAGTTGTTTCATTAATTAATTCGATAACAGCGGAAAAGTTCTTGCTAGTTTCAGTCGTTAATGATTCTGCATTTTCTTCAACAAAACTA
Organism: Colwellia sp. BRX8-5; assembly: GCF_014077325.1. NCBI lineage: Bacteria > Pseudomonadati > Pseudomonadota > Gammaproteobacteria > Alteromonadales > Colwelliaceae > Colwellia > Colwellia sp. BRX8-5. The sequence continues at coordinate 1,788 of NZ_JACGVR010000059.1, read as the reverse complement.
ATAACAGATGATGCGGTAGCATTTGCAAGCGCGCCAATTGCTTCTGTATTTTGAACTAATACTCCACTTTCATTCGCTTGTTGTATAATAGAGGATATTTGAGAAGAGACAGTTTTCGCAACTAATAATTCACCTGCAGTAACGGCATTGGTTAAGTCTTTAGGGATAACTTGGTTTTTAATCATAAGCTCAGATAACACCGTTAGCTCTTGACTTCCCGTTTCTAAATAATCAGTTGAAAGGTCTGCTATAGATATGCCTAAACTTTCCGCTACTGCTGTTTTAGCCGCTTTAAGATCACCATTGTTTTCAGCAGAGATCGAAACAAGAGTTGTTAAAGGAGTAGCAATGTTTTCTCCTGGTAGAGAAAGCATTTGAAAAGCTGTTTCTTCTGTAATAGGAATACCATCGGGATTCTCATCACTAATAGTATTTTCATCTATCGCCCCTGGAGGAACAATTACAATCACTTTTATATCTTCAGGTGGAAGTCCTAGTGATGTTGTATCTATTTGACCAAAACCGCTAGGTCCTGTTTCAATCCATGGTTCCCCATCATCTAAAGTTTTATTATTATTAAGATCAATATAAGCGATAGCACCACGAATATATCCATCGATAACGGTAATATCTTGATGTGTTGCAGTGGGTATTGGAGCTGGTGGGGTTATAGTAACATCTGATTTTGATTCACTTCCTCCACCGCCACATGAAATTAGTAAAAACGACAAGCTAGCACTAAGTAGTAGCCTTTTATTTCCTATTAATGAAAAACTATCCATTATTTTATCCCTGTATATTATTATTTTTTGTACTTCTGTACACATAAAAAGTAGCAACAATATTCTGTTTATACAAGGACGTATTTGTCTGAATTTAATACTGCTAGGGGATGGTAGTTATAAGTTACTTTATAGCGCGGAAAGTTTCTCATTCTCACGCTATCGAATTTCTTTTTTACTGATACTGGTTAGTTTAATTATTTAACTCAAGTTTAGGGGGGCACTTATATCTAATAAAAGTGAACTCTACATCACTCTATCCCTTCTTGACGTAAGGTGAAACTATCCATTTGCATGACTTGCTTAAAAAATCAATCACCGTTTGCTCAATTTTCGCTAGTACATCAGATTTATCAACGCTTGTTAAATTAACCATTTATTTACTGCTAAAGTCATTAATGCTTTAAATAATCGCAATAGTTTACTGGCAAAGTTCAAACAACTTAGACTCTCTTCAAAATAATTTATTACCTCACTAATCCTTGCCACCCCTTCTTCATGTTTGGCTGATAATAAGAGACAAAACCTTAATCCTGTTAGATTAATTGAGGCGATGTAAACGCTGTAATGAAGACTTTGCTCTTTTAAAAAACTGAGTTTTTGTTTCGCTTCTTTGAAGTAAACTTCAATACCCCAACGTAAGGCATAAACCGCTAGTATTTTTTCATCATCTAGCTGACTATCTGTCGTTAAAAAAAACGCCCAATCATGCTTACTTGTCTGCTGCTTATTCTCGTTTATTGAGCGAATAAAGAGTAATTTTACTTTAACCCATTGGGCTGATTCTTTATCTCTCAATGCGATTAACGAACAGCAATATTTAACCATTCATGTGACGCCTCAAATGGACAGTAGTTATATTAGCTTTGAATCGAATATATATTTACTTTTGCTTGCGCCAAAACTTTTAGAGATACTGGCACCAAAATCTTTTGATTTAATGAGCTTTAATGAACAAGCTTTTGAGCAAAAATTAAGGGTGTTAATTCCAACACAATATGTGAGT
>NZ_JACGVR010000093.1:0-488 GCF_014077325.1 Colwellia sp. BRX8-5 | reverse complement strand
ACTGAAGGTGAGTTAACTTTAAATACCGATGGTAGTTATACCTTCACACCTAATGATAATTTCAACGGTGCTGTTCCTGTTATTACATATACAGTTACCGATGGTGCTGGTGACACTCAGAGTTCGACCCTAACTATTTCAGTAACTCCAGTGTCTGATCTGAGCGATGATAGTGAAACTGTCACAATAGCAGAAGATACAACCGCAACAGGTAATGTCCTCGATAACGCAGCAACTGCAGACGGTCCTTTAACTGTTACAAGCTTTACGGTTGGTGGGAATACGTACAATGCAGGTGATACGGTTACCCTTACGGAAGGTGAGTTATCTTTAAATACTGATGGTAGTTACACTTTTACACCGAATGATGATTTCAACGGTGCTGTACCCGTTATTACTTATACCGTTACAGATGGTGCTGGTGATACCGAAAGTTCTACGCTAACAATTTCAGTAACTCCAGTTTCAGATTTAAGTGATGATAATGA
>NZ_JACGVR010000058.1:0-7439 GCF_014077325.1 Colwellia sp. BRX8-5 | reverse complement strand
CAGAAGTGAAACGCAGTAGCGCCGATGGTAGTGTGGGAGTTCCCATGTGAGAGTAGGACATTGCTAGGCTTCTAATTAAGAAAAACCCGTTACTAACGTAACGGGTTTTTTGCTTTCTGGCGTTTGAAAACACAAGATTTATAACTAATATAGTAGTAGCGCCAACAGTAGTGTGACTTATGTTCGACATGCCCATGTGAGAATAGGACATTGCTAAGCTTCTATTTACAGAAACCCGATCCGAAAGAGTCGGCTTTTTTGCTTTCTGTCGTTTGAAAACTTAGCAGAATAACCCTTCATAATCGCGTTTGCCTAGTCAGCGAATTACATCCTGATGTACCACTGTAAATGACGACAAAATCATTCATTGATTTAAGGTTGTGGTGAGAAGATCGCTATCTCAATAATATAAGAAGTAGTGATGACTTCGCGGTATTGTTGAACTTAAAATATTTAGAATATATTTTGTGATGACCTAGCCTTGTGTTATTAGTGATAAGTCTCAGTAATATCCAAATAATGATGAAATTTAAAAGTTCACTGTTCCTAAATTGTTAAAAATATGTGATATTAATGCGTAATAAATTTAATTTATGGATGTACATTAGTGAGTAGACTCCATATAAGCTGTTTAACTAAACCGCTTATCGGGGAGTACCAGCTCCCTGATATATCAATGCATCATAGTATTATGCTTATAATTGATAATACTTAATAAAAATAACCAAACTAGGAATGTCATTAATGGATAATTCAGGGAAAGAAATAGTAAAGTATGGAATTACATTTGGAACAGCTCTTTCAATTGCTATTTCATGGAGCGTAAATAAGTCAATCTTATGGGCAATTCTGCACGGTTTCTTGTCTTGGGCATATGTGATTTGGCATGTATTGACACGATAAAAAATTATTGAATGGTGTTAAGTTCTACTTAATTATCATTTAGTTAAAATGGCTTATTTTGAATGTGTTGATACTAACAAAGCATTCAAACGGATAAAAGACAGTTGGCTGTTTCACTCCGTTCGCTATTTTAGCCAACAATTTCGCGCCGCTAGTTAGGCGTTAGACATTTAAGGGAATTTGGTGCAAAAATTCATCGTATTATTCAGAGGGATCAATGTTGGGGGCAATAATATATTACCGATGAAAGAGCTTGTCCCGCTTTTGGAACAAAGTGGCTATGAAAGTGTTTCATCATATATCCAAAGTGGCAATATCGTTTTAGAAAGCCCTAAAAATCCAACAGAGCAAGTGCAAAGTATTATATCCAAGAACTTTGGCTTTGCTCCTGCGGTTTTCTCTTTAGAAGAATCTGTGTTCTCAGCATCAGCTTTAAATAATCCATACAAAGAATTTGAAGGTAAATTTGTACACTTTTACTTTTGTAAAAATAATATCAACCTAGTTCAAGATAAGTTAAATAAATATATATCAAGTTCTGAAGAGTATACAGTTAAAGGTAATGTCCTTTATTTATATGCACCTCAAGGCATAGGTCGTTCAAAACTAGTAGCAAATGTAGAGTCTTGTTTAGGTCAAAGTGCGACAGGTAGAAATCTAAATACTATTAATAAAATTAGCACTATGCTAAAAAATGCATAACAGGAACTTCAAACGGAAATATAAAGTTGGCTGTATTCACTCCGTTCAACATTTTAGCCAACTATATTTTTCGCCTAAGTGGGCGCTAGCTATCTAGGAGTATTCATGAATTGGTTGAAGCTTTCAAATGACGAAATATTGGAAATAGTTAATCCTATAATGGATAACCTTATGGATGCTTCCACTGAAATTGACCATGAAAAGCATGTGCGAGACTTCAGTGACAATATGAAAAGTATCGTCACTAAAGATGAACTTGAAAAGCAGTGCAAAGCATATCAAGAAACTCTAGGTTTTTTTACAAAACGAGAGTTGGTTGGTGTTATTAGAAAAAAAAGTGACGTAAGGGTTTTCTGGAAACAAGGGTATTCAAAATCAGATGACGAGTTCCTAGCTTTCGTTCACATAATACAGCGTAATGGAACGTTGGAAGTTGTAAATGCTTCTGTATCATAGTAAAAATAGTAAGTTATTCAAACCTACGCTAAAAATTGTTGGCTAAGTCCGCTTCGCCTCACATGTTAGCCAACTATAAAAAGCCTCTTAATGGGGTGTTAAAAATCTAAATAAAGTAACGGAGTACGCTATGAAATTTATTTATCTAATGCTACCAATACTGGTATCTCTTTCCGGTTGCAACCAATCGGACTCTGACAATAATATTGAAGTATATATAAGTACAGGGGAGTTACAGTGTCAGGATAATGGTTTATCAATATCATTAACTAAGAGTTATCTGCAAGAAGCCGGTATTGAAGTTAAAGATGAAAGTTGTGGTAATTTAATACTGGTTGATTACCCCTCAGTCTGTGGAGGGGGAACAGGAAAGTTACATGTGTTTACTATTCACGAAAACCATTCGCAAACTGCTGAAAATATAGGGTTTACTATACCTGATAGTACAGTTGGTGGCGGTGATTATGCCAAAGTTGAGTGTAGTGATTAACGATTTATAACAAGTCATTCAAGCAGAAAAAGTAACAGTTAGCTACAAAATACTCCTTCGTTGTTTATTTTAGCTAACAATTAAAAGCTTCTTAATGGGCGTTATGTGGTCAGATTATTCCAACTTGTCATGGAGCAATAAAATGATTAAAAAAAGTGCACTTTGTTTCCTTATGCTATTTTGTTTTGATATTTTAGCAAATGATAAATTCCCTAACATATTATTCTTAGAAGGTAAGCAGCAGTCACCTGCTGCTGATTTAAGTGTAGTGAAATGGCTTTCAGGTCATTGGAGAGGGGAAGCATTTGGTGGCCTCATTGAAGAAGTATGGTCGCCTGCTGTTGGCGGGAGCATGATGGGAGCATTTAAGCTTGTTGTTGAAAATGAAGTACAATTCTATGAAATTGAGACAATATCCGAAGAAAATGGAACACTTATCTTTAGATTAAAGCATTTTCATAGAGACTTAAAAGGATGGGAGAAGAAAGATAAAACTATTGATTTTGTATTGGTCAAAGTTATGGAAAATAAAGTTTACTTCAACGGCATGACTATTGAGAAGGTTAGCGACAACGAAATTAATATATATGTTGCTATTGAAGACAATGGAAGTACAACTGAAGAAAAGTTTTCTTATACAAGAATTAATTGAGACTTCGGTTCGTAACTACATAAAAGCCATTCAAGCAGGACAAATATCAGTTGGCTTTTGCTCCTGCGTCGCTATTTTAGCCAACAATTATTTGTCTCTTAATGAGGCGTTATGAGGTTTTTGAAATTGAGAGTATTATTTCTGATTATATGCACACTACTTTTTAGTGGGTGTTCTGCTTCTGGAGATCGGTTTAAAGGTTTTGAAAATACAGCTGTAAATAAGAGTTCTTTATATATTTATAGGCCATCTAAATTCTTTCAAGGGGGAACTTGGCCAACCATTTTTATCGATGGTAAAGAAAAGTTTTCTTTAAAAAATTCTGGTTATGTCTTAACTCACCTAGAGCCGGGGGCACATGAGATAAAAATAGGTTCAACTTCATTTCTAGATAATTGGATTTTTGGAGATGTAATTGGAAATATTGATATGGAAAAAGGTAAGACATACTACTTAAGGTTCGATATAGAATTTCAAGATGCAACATCAATGGGGACAGTGATGTCATTTTCGGGGGCTGCGGGATTAATTGAAGTTAATAAAGAACAAGCTGCAAACGATTTAAAAGTACTTAATTCGAGTATGTAGCCTCATAATAAGCCATTAAAGCAGAACTTTTAACCGTCGCTAGGTTCCGCTCCGTTTGATATTTTAGCCAACAATTAAAAGCCTCTTAACGTGGCGCTATGCTACTAAGGAAAGTTAGTGTTTAAAATTATAGTATTATTATCAAGTTTATTTCTTGCTTCGTGTGCGACTGTCGCACCCATTGTAAATTCAAATAGCCCTATTAACATTTATGGTGTAACGACACTCCCTCCACAAAATGGAGATTGGGTGGTTATTACTGCTTCAGGCTATCAATCATCTCTTGGGAGTAAAGGCGTTAATAAAAATGAATCGCAAGTTGTAAATGTTTCTATATTTCAATTGCCAAGTTTAGATTCAGATAAAAAGTTTCTAGAATATATTGTTAGTTCGAGAGCATCTGCCCCAAATACGGGGCGATTTGAAAACAAAGAAAACAGCGAAAACCTTTCATCACTTAATGGTGCTGTTTGTGTTAAATACCATTCAATATCTCAAGATACTAATGCTAAAATTCAAGGAGGCAAAGCCTCAATGTTATTTGAAAGTATTGGCTATAATTGCCAACATCCTAAAAAAAACACAGTAGGTGTAAATATTGAGTACTCTAGTCGTTACTTTGTAGATACTGGATATTCAACATTACAAAACGATAGTGATGCGTTTTTTAATAATATCCAGTTCACCGAGTTTTAATAGCATAAGCCATTCAAGCAGGAAAAATAACAGTTGGCTATATACTCCTTCCTTGTTTATTTTAGCTAACATTCATTTGTCTCTTAATAGGGCTTGAGGGTATAAGGTCACAATTTATGGATATTATTCAAGTTGATGGTTTAGACGTTTTAACTTCTTCATTTAATTCTTATGACGAATTAATAAATATGGAGTTGCAACAAGATCAAATTAGTGACGTTTTCCCATATAAAGGGAATACGTTAAGCTATGCATTTGTAAAATCAGGCATATCACTTGGTTATTATAAAATATTATCAGCAAAGCGATTAACATCAAAAAAAACATCGTTTACTCTTCATAAGCAATAAGCCCTAACAATAACTCGAACGGAAGATACAGTTGGCTGTTTTCACTTCGTTTTCCATTTTAGCCAACTATATTTTTTGAGAGGTTTGAGCATTGGTCCCATATTTACTAGCTGGATTATCTATATTAATTGCGGGTGGCGTTCATTGGAAACTTCCTAACTCATTTTGGCAAGCATCAATGTATTCAACTCTGGCCATTGTTGTAGTATCACTATTATTTATTTTTGTTTTTCAGTCTAATTACCTAGGCTTAGACGAAAATACAGCCGAAACGGCTAATATTGGTGTAGCAGTTTTACTCGTATCTGCACTTGTTTCATTTTTTGGTTTGTTAGTCTCTTTAATGGTTGGTTATTTTCTAAAAATAGTGAGATCGTCGGTATAAAAACATCACCAGAATTTAAACAGGGACAAAATACAGTTGGCTAACGACCGTTCTAATATAATTGGGTGGCATAACCGATATCATTATTGCGTTGGACTACTTTTATCTACTTATATAAAAGAACTTCAGAGACACCATGCCAATAACAAAGCTACAAGCCAATATAGACCGACGATAAATTGTCAGCTAGTATAGGTTTTCATAAATTTCAGTTAACAATTATTATCCTTTTAACGAGGTGTTATCTTATCCCTGCATTAATTCAGCTCAATATATTTTCGACACAGTAAAAAAGCATCAATTTTCCGGGATAATACTAGAGAGAGTGTAATGGCAAAAAAAGCTATAGTTATAGGCGCTACCGGGTTAGTCGGTCGGGCGATAGTTGATCAACTCGTTAGCAGTGACCATATTAGTGAAATTATTACACTAACACGTAGGTCTTCCCCACATACATCAACAAAAGTTTGTAATCAAGTCGTGGACTTCGAACACCTCAATAATTACATCACACTATTTCATGCGGACATTTTATTTTCATGTCTTGGTACAACAGTTAAGCAAGCGGGTTCAATCGTGGAACAAGGTAGAGTAGATCTTGATTACCAGTTTGAAGCAGCACAATTAGCAGTAAGCAACGGTGTTAATCACTACCTACTCGTTTCTTCTGCTGGGGCTAATGATCAAAGTAATAATTCGTATCTGAAAATGAAAGGTCTTTTGGAGCAGAGAATAAAACAATTACCCTTTAAACGTATTAGTATTTTTCAACCGTCATTACTACTTGGTCAACGAACAGAATTTCGCTTAGGTGAAAAAATGGCTAGTTGGTTCATGCCTATTTTATGCATTATACCCTTGCTACGACGCTTCCGCCCGATAACGGGTGAGCAAGTAGCAGCAAGAATGGTCTTGTCTAGCCAGGAGCTTGGTCCGTCAATAGAGATTTTTTGTCTTGATGAAGTTTTTATTTAGTGATCAACAGCATTATACATAGGTAGACTTATTACCAGATTAATAATTTTTTACTAATAAACAATATTAAGTAGGGAGTAGGTTAAGCGCCGGGGATAATGAGTTAATCGTCTCTTGTAATAAGAGTGTATTAGGTGTCGTTAATAGTCTGCTTTGTCTATGTAAAAGCTAATAACACAAGCTAGATGCCAAGTACTTGATTATTACTGTCAGCATTAACAGAGTTAAATGTCATTTTAGTGACTAGCGGGTTATAAAAACTAATATGATTGACCTTAATATATCGAAGCACATATATAACAGGAACCTGAGTTTAAAGGGTTAGCCCATCAAAAGACTAACCCTCATATATAAACTATTTTCCTATAGATACCGTAAGCCCACCAACCATAGTTATGTGATCGATAACCTTAACTACATTATCATAATTTGTATTTGCGTGAGGGATCACAACAGCAGCAGATACTGGGTTAGTAGCCATATAATTTTCTATATTTGCTGGTAGTCTTTCAATATCTGTAATTCTACCATTTAAGGAAACAAGACCATTTTCATTTACTCTTATAAGTAACATAGGATTATTATTCTGATTAGGATTGCCGCCATCGGGTTTATTCACTAAGAAACCTTGTTCTTTAACAAATGAGGTGGTCACAATAAAGAATATTAAAAGGATAAAAACAATATCAAGCATAGGTGTCATATCTGCTTCAGCTTTTTGGTCTTCATAAAGTCTATTTCTTCTCATCCTGGTACCTCAATACTTGTTAGTTATATTCTACGAGTTATTTCGTATATCTTTTAGATTAGTTCAAATTATCGATAAAACAATATAGATACGAATTTATTCGTAAATAAGTAAAAACAAAACGACTAATTAATAGGTGAGATGAGTAAATTAACTAAATATGCAGCACAACATATTGATATTTGTACGCTGAAGAATACTATTTGATCTTCGACATGATGAGTTAAAGTAAAAATAGGTCCAGATTTATAGTGCTTATAAATAGCTGTAGGGGAGTTATTAGTAGATATATGTTTTAATATCATCCTGTCTGCTTGTTTTTCATTCGAACAAACAAAAAGATGAAAATAGTGCTTGATAGTTTTTAGAAAATGTCTAGAATGCGCTCCAGTTCCAAGGGGTTCAGTCAAAACGAACCACGAAAGAGCTGTTTTGATAAGTTATCTACATCACTTTAGAGTAAAGTAGTTAACTTAACGTTTTATAGATAAGGT
>NZ_JACGVR010000091.1:0-496 GCF_014077325.1 Colwellia sp. BRX8-5 | reverse complement strand
CGTCAGTAACAATGTAAGTAATTACAGGAACAGCACCGTTGAAATTGTCATTAGGTGTAAAGGTATAACTACCATCGGTATTTAAAGTTAACTCACCTTCAGTGAGGGTAACGGTGTCACCTGCATTATACGTATTCCCACCAACAGTAAAACTCGTTACCGTGAGTGGACCATCAGCAGTTTCTGCATTATCAAGCACATTACCTGTAGCAATTGTATCTTCAGCTATCGTGACAGTTTCACTATCATCACTTAAATCAGAAACCGGTATTACTGAAATGGTTAGGGTAGAACTCTGAGTGTCACCTGCACCGTCAGTAACAATGTAAGTAATTAGAGGAACAGCACCATTAAAGTTATCATTCGGAGTGAAAGTGTAACTACCATCGGTATTTAAAGTGAGTTCACCTTCCGCAAGAGTAACCGTATCACCTGCATTGTACGTATTCCCACCAACAGTAAAACTCGTTACCGTGAGTGGACCATCAGCAGTTTC
>NZ_JACGVR010000107.1:0-322 GCF_014077325.1 Colwellia sp. BRX8-5 | reverse complement strand
TAAGCCGATTAACTCGAAGGTTCAAATCCTTCACGGCCGACCACTTCTTAAATAATTAATTTCCAAATTTATAAGTCAGATAGTAAACAACAAAAAGCCGAGGCTTTTAACCGTTAAGCCGATTAACTCGAAGGTTCAAATCCTTCACGGCCGACCACTTCTTAAATAGTTAATTTCTAAATTTATAAGTCAGATAATACAAAAACTAAAGCTGAGGCTTTTAACCGTTAAGCCGATTAACTCGAAGGTTCAAATCCTTCACGGCCGACCACTTCTTAAATAATTAATTTCCAAATTTATAAGTCAGATAGTAAACAACAAA
>NZ_JACGVR010000070.1:0-1603 GCF_014077325.1 Colwellia sp. BRX8-5 | reverse complement strand
ACCTTTAGGGTGGAAAAAACTAATAGCTCCTCGGACAATAACAGGAAATAGGAATATTGCACAAACAGCTAAAACTAATCTCCTCACCTTAAATTTATCTCCAAGATTTTGGTAAGCCTAACGCCCCATTAAGAGGCTTTTAATTGTTGGCTAAAATGTGAAGCGAAGCGGAACCTTGCCAACTGTTAAAAGTCCTGCTTGAATGGCTTGTTATAAGCCACTTTAATCACCAACAACTCCACTACCTGAGCCACCACCAAACTTACGACCTTCAGGAGTATTATTGTTGTCGTCATTACTTTTGTTGAATAACCATAAACAAATAGCTCCAACAATAGGAATTAACCAAACTAGAATTATTTGAGCTATTTTTTGAAAACGCTCAAGGTCATCACGCTTAGCTAAAAATATAGAAACAAAAATATTTAACGAAAAAATGACAATAAGAAACGAATACCAAATATTAAACTCCATCCATGCCTCCGTGGCTTATAACGCCTCATTAAGAGGAAATTTATAGTTGGCTAAAATGTTGAACGCAGTGAAAACAGCCAACTGTAAATTTTCCTGCTTTAATGACTTGTTATATGCCGATTACTCTAAAGATACAACAATTGGTAATGTATTTTCTGATGTGTACTCAAGATCACAAGTATTATCCCAATGATAATGTTCACCACTGCTAGCATCGAGTTCAAAATTGAAAAATGAAGCCAGAACTTTAAGGCTAGCAACATTACCAGTAATCACGACACCTAAATTCTCATTGTATGAGGCACAAGCAGGTTCATGGCTAGTTGAAATAGTTAACTTACCTTCAAGAAAATCATAAGACTTTGCAGAGCCGAGTTTATCAAAAATAAACGTTTCATTATAATTATCAGAAGCGCTTATAAGTGACTTATGAATCTCGACTAATTCATGAATTGAACCTGAAATTTCTAATTCATCTAAAGTTCGATATAGCTTCATACTTTCCTAGGCATATAACGCCTTGCTAAGCGGCGCAAAATAGTTGGCTAAAATGTGCGAGGAACGAAGCGCAGCCAACTGTTATGCGTCCGTTTGAGCAACTTGTTATATGCAATTTACCACGAAAAAGGCCCGTATGTTTTCGATGAGCCATCTAATCCATTGTAAACAGTGATGTACTGTAACTCATTGTTTTTACTTTTATATAACGAATACGCTAAACCGTCCAGAATAATTGGATTATTAAGGTTACACATAGTGTGACTTTTTGAGGTTAGTTGTGCGTTTGACTCGTTAACTTTAATTAGTTTGCTGGTATTCAGTTTGTTTAAGATGAATTCTATGTCTGACTCACTGCATTTAACAAGCTCAAAAGCGAATAAATTAAAACTGATAAGAAAACTAAAAATCAAAATATTACGCATAAGTTCCATTGCATATAACGCCCCATTAAGAGGCTTTTAATTGTTGGTTATAATGTGAAGCGAAGCGGAACCTAACCAACTGTTAAAAGTCCTGCTTGAATGGCTTATAGTTGGACCAATCCATTTATCAATCGATTAGTTTACTATATTTGATAAGTGGAATATGCCTCTGTTGGTTACGAATATTGAACGGCAAACATCCAATG
>NZ_JACGVR010000120.1:0-239 GCF_014077325.1 Colwellia sp. BRX8-5 | reverse complement strand
TCCGCAAGAGTAACCGTATCACCTGCATTGTACGTATTCCCACCAACACTAAAGCTCGTTACGGTTAACGGACCGTCTGCTGTTTCTGCATTATCAAGCACATTACCTGTTGCGATTGTATCTTCAGCTATCGTGACAGTTTCACTATCATCACTTAAATCAGAAACCGGTGTTACTGAAATGGTTAGGGTAGAACTCTGAGTGTCACCTGCACCGTCAGTAACAATGTAAGTAATTAG
>NZ_JACGVR010000069.1:0-1624 GCF_014077325.1 Colwellia sp. BRX8-5 | reverse complement strand
TTAAACGGCCAATAATCTTTAGACGTTTGTGTTGCAACTGTGTAAGTAAAAATCACCAGACAAGCTATAGCTAAGTAACTCGCTTATTTTGCTATAGCTTATGATTACTCCCCAAGTGATCCCCTAATGCTCTTTTGGTTATATTTATACTTGTACAAAGGATATTGTTCACTTTTTACAGTGACTCATTAAACTAATGACAACGATTCTTTTTACTGATGCTTAACAGGGTATGATCTTCAGCTTGAAATCTTGCGTGCAACTCTCGTCTAGCTTTATCAAATAATTTACGGTTAGCATTTTTGCAGAAAGTTAATCTATTGATAAATATAGAGTTTACATCTTCGCACCATAGGTGTGTGTCGATGAATCTGTCATGTTTTTATTGCTGTTTTTAGTCTTTGGATAAATATTAATGAGGCTATATACGTTTACGCGCGTAGGGTAAGCTAATGAAATATTATGCTATTGCATCGAAACACATTATTTACTGTCGGCGTTAGATTAGTTTTTATACTAAGAGTTTATTTATTGTTGTTAATAATACTTTGGATGGGGGGAATAGAGCTAGTTATGAATCAACAAATCTAGATACACAACACTCTAGAATAATGCCAGTATGGTTTGAACAGATCTACTATTAGAGGAGTAGATCTGGAATCATATACATTAATAGAATGTACGAGCCTGATTAAATCTAAGCTGTAGTACTATTTGGGTTTTTCAATAATACTGGTGATACACGTTATGGTCGCGGTATTTATTGACTTTTATAGTCACTTCAGCATATAGAATTTAGCGCTTCGTTTGAAAATAAAAAGGGACTGTTAAGTAATGCCGTTCACTTAAGGTGAACGGCATTTTTACTTTTAACAGGGTACCTATTCTTTGAACATTTCAACATTCTCGGATATTGCCGTTCTCGCCTACCGGGTAAAACGAATTGCTTAGCCGACTTTGTAATATTCATTGTGTATTTGGGAATGTTACCTGGCGTGCAGAATGACAACTGGGTTAATTCGTAAATAATATGCATTGAAGCGCCATTAAAACTCAGTTGATTGGGGTGGACACCGTCTAGCGATTTAGCCATTAATACCATTTGATAACGGATTAAATTATAAGCCAATAATATCCCCCACAGCTCTTGCCTAATAAGCTCTGGTTGATTACTTCGTAATGTGAATCGATTGTCCAATAGCGACTGTTTCATTTCCCTAAATCCCAACTCAATTTCCCATCGGTGGGCATATAAATCAACAATGTCAGCGGGTGGAAAGCGCATAGGATCTGTCATTGAAGTGAGTATTTGAAGGTCTTTTCCTTTCACTTTTTTGGTGATGAGCCGTGCTTGCATCGTTTTAGGTAATTCTGGAAACTTTTTTCGTGACTGAGGCGTTGTGGTTAATTGGATTAATTTATCTTGTCTTCCAATACTATTGATAACTTCATATTGTGTGTTTTTTTTGAGTGGCATTAACCAATGCCTTGTGTTGCCTGTACTTTGCCAGCGATGTAACAAGCCTAATGAATAAAATCCACGGTCGAACAGCGTTAAACTATTATCAGGTGTTTTATCAATTAACCCTAACGCAAGATTCATCTCGTTAACTTCAACACTATC
>NZ_JACGVR010000103.1:0-354 GCF_014077325.1 Colwellia sp. BRX8-5 | reverse complement strand
TAGAAGCCTAGCAATGTCCTACTCTCACATGGGAACTCCCACACTACCATCGGCGCTACTGCGTTTCACTTCTGAGTTCGGAATGGGATCAGGTGGTGCCACAGTGCTATTGTCGCTAGACAAAACTTGTAATATCAAAGATATAATTTAATTTATACTGTTTAAAATACAAAGTAAATTAGAACCTTGGAACAAAAAACCCGTAGCATCAGCTACGGGTTTCTCTAAATAGAAGCCTAGCAATGTCCTACTCTCACATGGGAACTCCCACACTACCATCGGCGCTACTGCGTTTCACTTCTGAGTTCGGAATGGGATCAGGTGGTGCCACAGTGCTATTGTCGCTAGACAAAA
>NZ_JACGVR010000087.1:0-529 GCF_014077325.1 Colwellia sp. BRX8-5 | reverse complement strand
GTGTCACCAGCACCATCGGTAACTGTATATGTAATAACAGGAACAGCACCGTTGAAATTATCATTAGGTGTGAAGGTATAACTACCATCGGTATTTAAAGTTAACTCACCTTCAGTGAGAATAACGGTATCACCTGCATTATACGTATTCCCACCAACCGTAAAGCTCGTTACCGTGAGTGGACCATCGGCTGTTTCAGCATTATCAAGGATATTACCTGTTGCGGTTGTATCTTCTGCGACAGTGACATTCTCATTATAATCGCTCAGATCAGAAACTGGTGTCACTGAAATTGTTAGCGTAGAACTTTCGGTATCACCAGCACCATCTGTGACAGTATATGTAATAACGGGTACAGCACCATTAAAGTTATCATTCGGTATAAAAGTATAACTACCATCTGCATTTAAAGTGAGTTCGCCTTCAGCAAGACTTACCGTGTCACCTGCATTGTACGTATTACCATCAACAGTAAAGCTGGTGACAGTTAGTGGACCGTCTGCTGTTTCTGCATTGTCTAAAACATTGC
>NZ_JACGVR010000092.1:0-492 GCF_014077325.1 Colwellia sp. BRX8-5 | reverse complement strand
CGGTGTCTTTGTTAGTTGTATTTCAGTATATAAATACAGGCTCTTGAGATCGTCATACTGAATTTATTTCAGTATCTGTTTTTTGTTTTGTCAACAACGAGATCCTGAAACAAGTTCAGGATGACAGTGTCTTTGTGAGTTGTATTTAAGTATATAAATACTGGCCCTTAAGATCGTCATGCTGAATTTATTTCAGTATCTGTTTTTGTTTTGTCAACAACGAGATCCTGAAACAAGTTCAGGATGACAGCGTCTTTGTGAGTTGTATTTACGTATAATAAGTACTGGCGCTTAAGATCGACATACTGAATTTATTTCAGTATCTGTTTTTTGTTTTGTCAACAACGAGATCCTGAAACAAGTTCAAGATGACGGTGTCTTTGTTAGTTGTATTTCAGTATATAAATACAGGCTCTTGAGATCGTCATACTGAATTTATTTCAGTATCTGTTTTTTGTTTTGTCAACAACGAGATCCTGAAACAAGTTCAGG
>NZ_JACGVR010000095.1:0-464 GCF_014077325.1 Colwellia sp. BRX8-5 | reverse complement strand
CGTCACACTCTATGAGCGAGGGATTTTAAATCCCTTGTGTCTACCAATTCCACCACCCGGGCATCGGATAATTCTTTTTAAAGTAGAGATTGGCTCCCTACTAACTCTTAATTACTAAGAGATTTAAGTAATTAAATTCTTTAATTTATCTACACACTAAATTTAAACAGTTAACGAGACGCTACATCTTTTGTTGACAGCTAAATCACAACATTTTAACTATGTTTATTGTATATAAATATATGCATTATAAATGTAATGTAAATTAATTACATACATGATTGATACAGGTTTAATTACTACTATTTAAATTACTGAACAGAAAGCACAGCATAAAGATGGTACCCGGAGACGGACTTGAACCGTCACACTCTATGAGCGAGGGATTTTAAATCCCTTGTGTCTACCAATTCCACCACCCGGGCATCGGATAATTCTTTTTAAAGTAGAGATTGGCTCCCTAC
>NZ_JACGVR010000096.1:0-431 GCF_014077325.1 Colwellia sp. BRX8-5 | reverse complement strand
GTTGTTGCCCAGGGAGAGTCTTCTTGGTATGCCATGGATATTCAACAATCGCTATTGAAAGTATTAAACAATGTCTTTCCTAAAACTTATTTGTATAGTTTTAGTAATTTAACTTATCCAGGCGGCTTATGGAGTTTTACTTTTGCGTCTAAGCAATACCATCCTATTAAGGATTTTAACGCTGAACGGGTTGAAAAGTCAGGCTTGATTTTTGATTATTATAATGCTCCGCTTCACTCTGCTGCCTTCGCCTTACCTAGCTTTGTCAAAAAAGGTTTGCTGGGTTTAATTGATAATTAAGTCATTTTAAACGGCCAATAATCTTTAGACGTTTGTGTTGCAACTGTGTAAGTAAAAATCACCAGACAAGCTATAGCTAAGTAACTCGCTTATTTTGCTATAGCTTATGATTACTCCCCAAGTGATCCCCT
>NZ_JACGVR010000072.1:0-1522 GCF_014077325.1 Colwellia sp. BRX8-5 | reverse complement strand
GGAAAAATAAAATGAAAAAAAATCGATTAGCCTTACGACCCAAAATCATGGCTGTTCCCCTTACCAATCACAACCCCAAACGTTGCTTAAAAAAAGTAATGCTTATGTCTGCATTATGCTTTTCTATGACACAAACAGCGTTTGCAGCAGATGTTTTTATTAACGAAATACACTACGACAATGCAGGATCAGACGTAGGTGAAGCAGTTGAAATCGCTGGTGTTGCAGGAACAGATTTAACAGGTTGGTCAATTATTTTATATAATGGTAGTAATGGAACTAGCTATAGCTCTGTAAGCCTGTCTGGCATTATTCCTGATCAACAAGGAGGCTTTGGTACGCAATTTTTTACAAAGTCGGGTATACAAAACGGCGCACCTGATGCATTTGCATTAGTAGATAATCTTGGTGTTGTCGTTGAATTCTTAAGTTATGAAGGAACGTTAACAGCCACAAATGGTCCAGCAAATGGCTTAACAAGTATTGATATTGGTGTTGCTGAAACCAGTAGTACACCTACGGGTTATTCACTACAGTTTGATGGTTCAACTTGGCAAGGAGCTAATGCAAATACATTCGGCGCAGTAAATACAGGCCAAACATTTGATGACAGTGGTGATAGTAACAACGGTGATAATAGTGGTGGCGGCAATGTTGACGATGGTGCCAGTGGCAGCGTCTGTGTTAACTGCCCAGATCTAGAAAAAGTTACTAATTCGACCAATTTTGACGATGCCACTTATTATGAAGATGTAATTTTGGCGATTAATGGCGGACATGGTACCACAGCAATAAAAGCAGAAATAACTACCGCAATAAGTCAAAATCATAAAGACTTAAGTTATGCAGAGGTTTGGACCGCATTGACTGAAACTGATGAAGACCCGTCAAATTCAGATAACGTAATCTTATTCTATCGTGGTATTTCCAAAGCTAAACTTTCAAACGGCAGTGGCCCAGCTTCTAGTGATCCAGAAAACTGGAACAGGGAACATGTATGGGCGAAAAGTCATGGTGGTTTTAGTAGTGAAAGTCAGTCTGGCTATACAGATATTCATCACTTAAGGCCTACTGATATTTCAGTTAACAGCACAAGAGGCAATTTAGATTTTGATAGTGGTGGGTCTGAAATTGGAGAGGCGCCTGGTAATAAGGTTGACAGCAATTCATTCGAACCTAGAGATACAGTAAAAGGTGATGTCGCACGAATGGTCTTTTATATGGATGCGCGATATGAAGTAGCCGACGCTAACATGCCAGATTTGCGCGTTGTGGAAAGTACAAATACCAGTGGGCCTGAACTTGGCAGGTTATGTCGTTTAATTGAGTGGCATAATGCAGATCCAATTGATGCCTTTGAGCAAAAACGAAACAATACCATTTACGAATATCAAGGAAATCGTAATCCCTTTATTGATCACCCTGAATGGGTATCAACTTTATATGGTAGCGAAGCCTGTAACTCTAACGGCGGTGGCGATACTGGCGGCGGCGATACTGGCGGCGGTGATACTGGCGGTGG
>NZ_JACGVR010000082.1:0-685 GCF_014077325.1 Colwellia sp. BRX8-5 | reverse complement strand
AACATTTTTAAATCTTTTATCAGCGATGCCATTTCATTGTAAAAAAGAAATGTTTTATCGTACCGATATCGACGCATATTTTCAGATAGCAACAAGTTCCATACGCCACGGGCGTATGCTCCAAATTCAACGAGTTTGACTTCTTGTTCTGCCGTCGGCTTGAGCCGATAATTGTATCTGAGCGTCTTTTTCATATACTGTATAGACTACTGTACAAGCCGAGATTGTCAAGTGGAATGTCAAACGAATTCACATTGTAAGCACCTAATTGCTCTGCATTTAATTCTCGTGGTTAAATATCGAAAGCAACTACTTTTTGGCGATATGGGAGAGTTTGTAAAGCAGGCTGTTTTAGACATATCAGATAGTTCTGACTTTTCAGTTGAGGAGATTGGAGTAGACAAGGATCACATCCATATACTTCTGATGATTTCTCCAAGATATGCCATTGGGCAACATGTTAGAAGGATTAAGCAGCAGACAAATAAGTTGATTTGGAAGAGGTATCCAGGCCTGAAAAAGCAGTTTTGGATTGAGAATACTTTCTGGTCTGATGGATGTTTTGTTTGTTCTGTCGGCAATGCTTCCGCTGATACAATTCGCAAATACATTAAAGAACAAGGATAGTTTATCGATTCATCCCCGCGACTTTCGCTTCGCTCGGATCACGGGGTTTTCTCGACAG
>NZ_JACGVR010000064.1:0-1984 GCF_014077325.1 Colwellia sp. BRX8-5 | reverse complement strand
TTTTAAATTTTAAATTTTAAATTATTTATCTTGAAGACTCTTTTTAATATCATTTTCTCTGCTATTGCATAGTTTAAATCAATCACAATCCCTGCTCTTTTTTATTGTTGCTACTGCCTGCCAACCAACTACTATAAAACTACAATTTCAATTAGTTAAAACATTCAAACTCAGCAAAACGCCCTTTATTTAAAGCACACCCACTAATAAACTCACAGCATATTTACCTTAATACACTTAGGGTAACCCCCTATTTTCAGGCTGCCTATTTATTGGGAAACTAGCTGTGATAGAAATAATTGCAATGATTTAACAAACGGAGTTTGGTTATCATGAGTAAATTAACTTTAAGTGCATGGCTTATAGCCTCTTTAGCATTAACAATGCCTACAAAAGCATTGGCTGAAAGTATTATTGGCGAGCAACTCGCACAAACCCTTCCTACGATGACTGACAAAGAAACAATCCTCGCGGTAATAACCTTTCAACAAATGCAGCCACTCTCGATGAATCAAATACAGGCGCTAATAGCTTTAGGTATTAGTAAAGGCGTTAAGTTTTCTGCACTGCCTTTAATCGGCGTGGTCGCTAATGTTGCACAAATCAAAGCAATCGCCGCGCGTGACGATGTCCGTTCAATATGGTTAAACCGAAAATTAAGCTATTTTATAGCTAACTCACGGCAAAACTCCGGTGTTAATAAAATTCAAGGAACAGACTTTGTTAATATTAATGGTGATACCGATTATAGTGGTAAGGGTGTGACCATTATGGTCAATGACTCAGGGATTGATGCCACGCATCAAGATCTACTTTTTGGCGACGTAGTCATTGATAATGTCGAAGCGGCCATACAATTATCAGCTTTGGCTAAAATGAGCACGACCGAGACCTTTATTAGTCGAGGTCAATATAATACTGATGTAAACACAGACCACGGTACCCATTGTGCTGGCATTATTGCAGGCTCTGGGGCCATGTCTGATGGTAAATATAAAGGTGTCGCTCCCGATGCCAAACTAGTTGGTTACGGCTCAGGTGCTGATTTAACTATTTTAGATGCTGTTAGTGGCTATGATTATGCGATTAATCACCGCTACGATTATCAAAGTCCATTGCGTATTATCAGTAATGCTTGGGGCTCAACCGGAAACTTTGATGCGAACAGCCCAATTGGTTTAGCCTCATATAAAGCTTATACCTTGGGGATATTGTCAATATTTTCTGCCGGAAATTCAGGGGCAGGTAAAAGTAGTCATAACCCTTATGCTCAACTCCCTTGGGTAATATCAGTCGGTGCCGGTAATAGTCATGGTCACTTAGTTGATTTTTCTTCTCGTGATTTATCTTATAAAACTGGCAGCTTTACCATGCCAGATAAGCAAGAATGGACTTATAATAACCAAGTCACGGTTGTCGCCCCCGGTCACTACATGGTCTCAACCCGATCATCGAATAATGGCCTTGCTTACAGCGCAGATGATGATTTTCTTTTTGACTCCGCCTATACCCCTTTTTATAGCCGATTATCTGGTACTTCAATAGCAACATCATATACGGCGGGTGTTGCCGCTCTCATGATGGAAGCTAATCCATTATTAAGTATCGAGGAAATCAAACAATTAATAGCAAAGTCTGCAACTCAGATGCTTGGATACCAAGCGTGGGAAGTTGGTGCCGGCTATATTGATATAAGAGCCGCTGTTGCTGCAGCAAAAACACATGTTAAAGCGTATAAATAATCACTCACGACAATACTGTCGGTCTATACTGTGCAAAGACTGATGTCACCGCACTATTAAACAACGAAAGTAGTTTAGCGTCTTTAACTTTAGCCTGACATCTTATTTAATTTTTTCTCGCAGCAGTGACAAAAGAGTAGATATTAACAACAACGCCCTGGCATAAACAGGTCTCTGGGAAGATAATATTAGCCCACTCCAGCAACCAGTATTCCAATGCGATAGCTATACCGCTAATACCT
>NZ_JACGVR010000079.1:0-710 GCF_014077325.1 Colwellia sp. BRX8-5 | reverse complement strand
GAAACTGCTGATGGTCCACTCACGGTAACGAGTTTTACTGTTGGTGGGAATACGTACAATGCAGGTGATACGGTTACTCTTGCGGAAGGTGAACTCACTTTAAATACCGATGGTAGTTACACTTTTACACCCAATGACAACTTCAACGGTGCCGTGCCAGTGATCAGTTACACCATTACCGATGGTGCTGGTGACACAGAAATTTCAACTTTAACAATTTCAGTAACTCCAGTGTCAGATTTAAGTGATGATAGTGAAACTGTCACGATAGCTGAAGATACAACCGCCACGGGCAATGTGTTAGATAATGCTGAAACAGCAGACGGTCCAATGACCGTCACCAGCTTTACTGTTGATGGTAATACGTATAATTCAGGTGATACCGTTACTCTTACGGAAGGCGAACTCACTTTAAATGCAGACGGTAGTTACACTTTTACACCGAATGATAACTTCAATGGTGCTGTGCCTGTTATTACTTATACCGTTACTGATGGTGCTGGTGATACTCAGAGTTCTACACTAACAATTTCAGTGACACCCGTGTCTGATCTAAGTGATGATAGTGAAACTGTTTCTGTCGCAGAAGATACAATCGCAACAGGTAATGTGCTTGATAATGCAGAAACAGCAGACGGTCCGTTAACCGTAACGAGCTTTAGTGTTGGTGGGAATACGTACAATGCAGGTGATACGGTTACTCTTGCGGA
>NZ_JACGVR010000115.1:0-280 GCF_014077325.1 Colwellia sp. BRX8-5 | reverse complement strand
TTAAAACAACTTGGCTTTCCTAAGAAGGTATTAGGACATTCGGACGCGGGATGGAGCAGTCTGGTAGCTCGTCGGGCTCATAACCCGAAGGTCGTCAGTTCAAATCTGGCTCCCGCAACCAACTTTAACTCAAGTATAAAGAGTATTTGTACCAAAGGTCGTCAGTTCCCTTTCAATTAGATATGGGCTCCGATAACCAACTTACGCTTAAGTATAAAAAGCAAATTCTTAAGTTTGAATTAAAACAACTTGGCTTTCCTAAGAAGGTATTAGGACATTC
>NZ_JACGVR010000108.1:0-304 GCF_014077325.1 Colwellia sp. BRX8-5 | reverse complement strand
CAACGTTGATAGGTCAGGTGTGTAAGGACTGCGAGGTCTTGAGCTAACTGATACTAATTGCCCGTGAGGCTTAACCATACAACACCCAAGTAGTTTTACTGCGAAGTGTTTGTAGAAGACTGACATAATAACTTCACGCACTGTAATGAATTGAATAAGAAAACGCTTTTATATTTATGGCTCTAACGAGCAACAGCTTTCAAGATTGTAACCTTTTTGTCTAGCGACAATAGCACTGTGGCACCACCTGATCCCATTCCGAACTCAGAAGTGAAACGCAGTAGCGCCGATGGTAGTGTGGGAG
>NZ_JACGVR010000109.1:0-291 GCF_014077325.1 Colwellia sp. BRX8-5 | reverse complement strand
TGGGGCTATAGCTCAGCTGGGAGAGCGCCTGCCTTGCACGCAGGAGGTCTGCAGTTCGATCCTGCATAGCTCCACCATCTTAAATTCTACCGCGTTAGTTCGCAGCTTGTGTAGTAAACTACACGACGCTACAAACTGCCTTGTATAATATAAGATACCATTATGATTCTTCATTAAAGAAAAGACCAAATTAAGGTTTACTTTCGTCATACTGAATGTTTTTCAGTGTTTTGTGAGTGAATATTAATTTGGTTTTTTAAACCACGTTTTTAACCGAATGCGCGTTAAGAA
>NZ_JACGVR010000118.1:0-256 GCF_014077325.1 Colwellia sp. BRX8-5 | reverse complement strand
CGTGTAGTTTACTACACAAGCTGCGAACTAACGCGGTAGAATTTAAGATGGTGGAGCTATGCAGGATCGAACTGCAGACCTCCTGCGTGCAAGGCAGGCGCTCTCCCAGCTGAGCTATAGCCCCATCGGGATTCTTCTAATTTGTTATCATGTAATTTGTGTAGACACTCGTGAAACCGAAGTTTCCATTAAACTGTTTTTACTTCAAGATAAGGAGGTGATCCAACCCCAGGTTCCCCTAGGGTTACCTTGTTAC
>NZ_JACGVR010000104.1:0-344 GCF_014077325.1 Colwellia sp. BRX8-5 | reverse complement strand
ACGGTTTGAAATTCACTTTTCCCAGAGAAAAGTACTTTTTCTACTTTAAATTTAATCCCCAAAAAGTCTTCAAACTTTTCTTCTACCCATAAATTAGAGTGCATGGTTTTCTCCTGAAATATCAATCATAATTGGCTCAGCAAAGACTGTCTGTGGCAGAATATAGTTGGCAAAGTTTACTAAATAGCCATTATCAAGCTTTTTACAAACACGTGATTTACTCACATATTGTGTTGGAATTAACACCCTTAATTTTTGCTCAAAAGCTTGTTCATTAAAGCTCATTAAATCAAAAGATTTTGGTGCCAGTATCTCTAAAAGTTTTGGCGCAAGCAAAAGTAAAT